>JBCDAS010000190.1:0-8298 GCA_039185235.1 Pseudomonadota bacterium | reverse complement strand
GGATACGGTTTTGATCGAGCCGACCTCGGGCAATACTGGGATCGCGCTTGCCTTTGCCTGTGCCGCCAAAGGGGTCCGGCTGATCCTCTGTATGCCCGAGAGCATGTCGATCGAACGGCGCAAGATGCTGGCGCTTTTGGGTGCAGAGCTGGAGCTGACCGAGGCGGCCAAGGGCATGAAGGGTGCGATCGCGCGCGCCGAGGAACTGGCTGCTGAGACGCCGGGCGGGCTGATCCCGCAGCAGTTTGAGAACCCGGCCAATCCGCAAGTGCATATCGAGACAACCGCCGAGGAGATCTGGGCTGATACCGAAGGCAAGATCGACGCGTTTATCTCGGGAGTTGGGACGGGCGGGACGATCACAGGCTGCGGCGCCGTGCTCAAGGCGCGCAACCCGGATATCAAAGTTGTGGCACTGGAGCCGGAAGACAGCCCGATCCTGTCCGGCGGCCAGCCTGGTCCACACAAGATCCAAGGGATCGGGGCGGGGTTTGTACCGGGCATCCTGAATCGCTCGATCATCGATGAGGTTTTGACAGTTGCCAACGAGACGGCGTTCGAGAATGCGCGGATGCTGGCCAAGCTCGAAGGGATCCCTGGCGGGATTTCTTCAGGCGCTGCGATCGCCGCATCGATCGAGCTGGCCGAGCGTGAGGAGATGGTGGGCAAACGGATCGTCGCGATCCTGCCCAGCTTTGCCGAGCGTTATCTCTCGACGGCCCTGTTCGACGGGCTCTGAGCCGCTTTGGTCCCCATCCTCGAAATTCTAGTCTATGTCATCCTGTTCTTCTTTCTTCGATTTGTCTGGGTCAGGATGACCGCGCGCGGGCAAGACCGGCAGATGACGTTGGTCTTCGCCGGTGCGGTTGGGGTGATGGTTCTGGTCATCTTGAGCGGTGTCGACTGGGGGTATGTCCTTGAGAACTGGCGGGATCTTATGGCCAATGCCCTGATTGCGGCGGCGGTGATCTCGCTGATCATCGGCTATGCGCGCCTGATCAAGTTGGCCCGCGACAAGGCGGCCAAGAAGGACGCGGAATGAGTTTTTCGTCCGACGAGCTGAAACGGTATGCCCGGCATATCGTGCTCCACGAAGTGGGTGGACCCGGGCAACAGAAGCTGAAGGCGGCGCGGGTTTTGGTGATTGGAGCCGGCGGTCTGGGCTCTCCCGCCATTCTATATCTTGCCGCGGCCGGGGTTGGGACGATCGGTGTGGTCGATGATGATGTCGTCTCGCTGTCTAACCTCCAGCGCCAGGTTCTGCATGCGACCGAGGAAGTCGATCAGCCGAAGGTCGAGAGCGCCAAGCGCTCGGTCGCGCGGATCAACCCGCATGTGACCCTGGTTACGCATCAGGAGCGGATTGCGCCCGGGAATGCTGAACGCTTGATCGGCGCCTATGACATGGTGCTGGACGGGTCAGACAATTTCGACACGCGGTATTTGGTGAACGAAGCAGCCTATGCCGTTGATGTGCCGCTCATCTCGGCGGCGATTGGGCGTTGGGAAGGGCAGCTGAGTGTCTTCCGGCCTCGCCAGGGCGGGCCGTGCTATGCCTGTGTGTTTCCGGAAGCACCGGAGCCAGGTCTGGTGCCGACCTGCTCGCAGGCCGGTGTTCTGGGGGCTCTGGCGGGGGTTATGGGCTCGATGCAGGCGGCAGAGGCGCTGAAATTGATTACTGGCGCAGGGGAGGTTTTGGACGGCCGAATGCTTCTTTATGATGCGCTGACAGCCGAGACACGGACGATCCGGTTGAAGAAGGTCAAAGGCTGCCGCGTTTGCGGTTAGGCGAACCAAGCGGAATCGCGCGTGCCGCGCGATGCACTTATGCTGGCCGCGTCCTGTGGGACGCGGGTTGGCGCCAGTTTCATGGTGTTGCGATGTCGATCCAGACCAGGCGATGGTCTGAGCTTGCCGGGTTTCTGCCCATCCGCACGAGCGGCTCGAGCGGGTCCTTTTGGGGCGGCCAAAAGACGCCAGACTTGAGGACTTTGAGGTTTTCGGAGCCCAGAAGATAGTCGACCCGCAAGTTGCCCGGCCCCGGTTTGTCTCGCCAATCTGCGGTATCCTGGGCTGCGTCGCTCAGATGGCTGGCATTGGCACCGCCCTGATCTGCGGCCTCAAGCGCGCCGGGGCTGGTCGGGCGGGGGTCTTGCACTCTGGGATGTCCGAGCAGGTTATCCATTGCGATGTGATCTCCCTCGCCATCTACCGGATCCGCATTGAGATCACCTGCGACCACGAAGTGCTCCGGCTTAACCGCTGGGATCCCAGCATCGTCTTTGAGCCAAGACGGCGCATCGATCAGAGAGGTTAGGAGCCGGATTTCATCGCCATTGCGCAGGCCGTTGGCATTCTCCGGCCCATCAAAGACCGGCGGCGTTGGGTGGGCTACGAGGAGATGCAGGGCGCGGCCATCGGGCAGCATCACGGGCAGGTTGAAATGGCTCTTGGAACTGAGCCGAAAGTCCTCCCATGCCGCATCGGTGTAAAACTCGCTGCCATCCGGATTGCGCGGCCTCCGAGCACCCGGCAAGTCACGCCAGCGGAACAGGCGGTAAGTCTGGGCCGGGGAGAGCGGGTAGCGGCTGAGCACAGCCATGCCGTATTGGCCTGGAAACCGGCCGAAACCGAAAGCGTCCCCCGGTCCTGCAATCACCCCGTCGCGGTCGAGATCATGGTCTGAAGGGACGCCTGTATTGACGGCGGGATGGAACCGGTAAGGATACTCAATACCGGGCAGATCCGAGATACCTCTGGCCAAGACACCGGCGAACGAGGTCAGCCCGCGATGCAGCGGATCATAGTCGAACTCATTCAGGATCAGGATATCGGGGGCCGTGCGTAGGATGATCTCGGCAACCCTGAGAGGTTGTTTGTCGGTGCCTTTCTCGATGTCGAAGATCAGTTTGCCCGCACCTTCCCGGCTCAGCGAGGCGTTGAAGAGGGCAATGCGCAAACTGTCGGGTGGCTTAGCGAGATCCAGTGCCGTGGACGGGGTTGCCGCCAGAGCCATTGCGGCCGTCAACGGACGCAGGCGCTTCATGGGCATCGTTAGCAGACAGAGGATGGACTGGAGCATAGCCAACTCACCTACTCGCTGCGCCTAGCGGCATACGGCAATAAGCGGTCATCGGCGAAAGGCCAGCCCCTCGGATCGCGGACTTCGGAAACGCGATCATCGCGGCGGCTCCACGCTTTGTCTTGGGGAGACGGACGCACTCGAACAGCAATACAATCTCTCCCTGGGCGTTTTCTTTTTTTGCTGGCAGTCGAGGCGTCTGGGAGGGGCGAACGCCACATTGGCAAAATGTTGCTCCGATCCAGGTCTGCTCATCCTCCAGCCAACTCATTGATGCATCAGAGCCAGGGCTGGGTCGTCCGATGCTTATCCTCGAACGAAGAGATCTCTGCCTCCTTTTGCATCGATAGACCGATATCGTCGAGGCCATTCATCAGGCAGTGCTTGCGGAATGGATCGACGTCAAAGATGATCTCTCCACCATCTGGTCCGGTGATCTTTTGCTTCTCGAGATCCACCGTGACAACCGCGTTGGCGCCCTTCTCGGCGTCATCCATCAGCTTGTCCACCTCCTCTTGCGGCAGGACAATCGGGAGGATCCCATTCTTGAAACAGTTATTGAAGAAAATGTCGGCGAAACTGGTCGAGATCACGCAGCGGATTCCAAAATCGGCGATCGCCCAAGGCGCGTGCTCGCGGCTGGAGCCGCAGCCAAAGTTATCGCCTGCCACCAGCACTTTGGCCTCTCGATAAGCGGGCTGGTTCAGCACAAACTCTGGGTTCTCGGACCCGTCATCCAGATAGCGCTGCTCATCAAAGAGATTCACACCAAGACCAGAGCGCTTGATGGTTTTCAAAAAGCGCTTTGGGATGATCATATCCGTGTCGATATTGATCAGCGGCATTGGGGCGGCGACACCGGTCAGCGTGGTGAACTTCTCCATTCTCGTCTCCTTTTGCGGCGCTGGCAGACGCCTATCTCATACCGACCCATCCTTGCAAGCTGACGTTAACGTGAATGCATGGTGATTTGCTGAGCCGCCGGGGCGCTCCCAGATTTTCGTGAGAGAGAACTGAAATCCGAGTAAACAAAGGGAGATACGCAGATGATCAAGCAAACCGCCTTTGCCGCAATGCTTGGCCTGGCCGCCCTTGGATTTGCCCTACCATTGACGGCGGCACCAATACATCCCGCCGCACCAGCCATAGCGACGTCTGGCGCCGAAGCTCAGATCGAGCAGGCTGGCCATCGCAAGTTTCGCCACCGTGGATTCCACCGTGGTTTTCACCGCAGCTTTCGTCACCGCGGGTTCCATCGCAAAGCCCATCGCGGTTTTCGCCACGGTTATTATCCGAAGTACCGATCCCATAGGGGCTTCTTCCACAAAGGGTTCAAAGGCAAGGCGATCATTGCCCCTGGCATCATCATCCTAAGATGAGGTTGGTCCAGTTGAAGAGGTGAAGTGATCTCATGGACTGATTGATCCGATCCTCTTTTGCTCTAGTGCACCGCCTGGAAAGCTCCTAGACCGGGCCAATGGCCGCCCGGTTCTACATCGAGAATGCAAGATGGCTCGGGGCCGGTGTGGCCCTGACCGCCGGGACGAGCTTTGGCCAGACCTTTTTTATCTCGCTTTTTGCCGGGCATATCATGGCGAGCTACGGGCTCAGCCATGGCGAATGGTCGACGGTTTATCTCTTTGGCACGCTCGCGTCAGCCGCTGTCCTGATCCAGGCGGGTCGGCTCGCGGATGTGATGACTGCCCGGGTTCTCGCGGCCCTGATCATGGCCTTGTTTGCTTGGGTGGCGGTGGGCATGAGCCTCAATCAATCGGTCTGGGGCCTCGCCATCCTGATCTTCGGTTTGCGGTTCTGTGGCCAAGGGATGATGGGCCATATCGCCATCACCGCAATGGCCCGTTGGTTCGACAGCCATCGGGGCCGGGCGGTGGCCTTCGCCGGTCTCGGCTATGCGCTGGGCGAAGCGCTCCTGCCCCCCATCGCCATCCCATTGATGGCCTGGATTGGCTGGCGAGAGACCTGGATGGTGGTTGCTGGCGTTCTGCTCTTCGTCCTCCTCCCCCTGATCCTCTGGCTCCTGATGCAAGAGCGCACGCCCCAACACCACGCGATCGAGGCGACCCGTGCTGGCCTCGGCAATCGCCATTGGACCCGGGCGGAGGCGCTCCGCCACTGGTTGATCTGGGCGCTTATGCCGGGTGTGATTACGCCCAGCTTCATTGGAACGGTGATCTTCTTCCATCAAGTCCACATCGCCGAGGTGAAAGGCTGGGATCTCGCCACGATGGCGCTGGCCTATTCGGTCTATGCTGGGATGACGATCAGCGTGGCCCTGGTTGCGGGCTGGCTGGTGGACCGGTTTGGTGCGGTGACGCTCTTGCCTGTCTACCTTCTGCCGCTCGCTCTTGGCACTTGGCTCATCGGCCCGGGCGAGGGCGTCGAGATCTGGTTTCTCGCCCTTGCCCTGGTCGGCACCTGCACAGGCATCGCCCATGCTCTATGGGGTGGCTTCTGGGCGGAGTGCTACGGGACCCGCAATCTCGGGGCCATCAAGGCGCTGGCAACCGCGGCTATGGTCTTTGGATCTGCCATTGGGCCATTCGTCACCGGTTGGGCGATCGATTGGGGTTGGGACTTCCCGGAACAATGCCTCTGGATGGCGCTTTGGTGCCTGGTCCTAGCAGGGGCGTTTATCGCCGTCATGCGCCGGATCGAGGCGGAGCGTCAGGTCGCCTGAAACGCCTTCTCGGTCGAAGCCAAGAGCCCCTCGATCACTTCCGCCTCGCGGTCCATTATCCGGACTTTCTCCTCGGCGATATAGTCACGGGTCAACGGCACCCCGTCGCGCTCGCGTCCCAATTGGATCTGGAACACGCATGAGGGTCCGTGGGAGAACACGCACTCGCACGAGCTCAGATAGACCTCGAACATCCGCGCAAACCGCTCATCATACATCTCCACGACCTGAGGCCGGACAGCCTGGAAGCGATCCCACCAAGCCTTGAGCGTGCGTGCGTAATGCACCCGCCAAATCTCGCAATCCAACGTCCAGAGACCCGATTTCTCGATCGAGACAAAGGTTTCCGACAGCGAGGGCGCATAGCCGCCGGGGAAGATATATTTGCGCAGGAACGGCCCCGTGACACCCGGAGGCGCCTTCGATGTGATCGCATGGATCATCGCGACCCCGTCAGGCCCCAACCGGTCGCGCACCGCGAGGAAATACTCGTCCAGATGCCCAACCCCCACATGCTCCGCCATCCCGACCGAGATCACCCGGTCAAACGTCTCGGTCACCTCGCGGTAGTCGCGCAACTGAAACTCCACCCGGTCTGAGAGGCCTAGAATCTCTGCCCGTTGGCGCGCGACCGCGAGTTGTTCTTCAGAGAGCGTGACCCCCACCACTTCCACATCTGCGACCGAGGCGATGTAGAGCGCCAGCCCACCCCAGCCCGAGCCGATATCCAGCACCCGCTGACCGGGCCTCAAGGCGAGCTTGGAGACCAGATGCCGCTTCTTCGCCGTTTGCGCGGCCTCCAAATCCTCTGTGCCATCAAAATAGGCACAGGAATACTGCATGTCCCGATCGAGCCAGAGCCGGTAGAAGTCATTGCCCAGATCATAGTGATGCGCGACATTCCTTCGCGAGCGCGCGACCGGGTTATGCTGCATCGAGCGGCGCAGCCTCCGCGCGATACCCTTCCAGAAAATCTGGCTCGGTGTCAGATCGAAATGGCGCTTGTTGATGAAGAAGAGCCGGATGAAGTCGTCGATCGAGCCTTCCTCGACCTCCAGCCCCCCATCCATATAGGCCTCAGCCGCTTTCAGCTCTGGATTTAGAAAGATCTTCCAGTCCAACGAGGCATCTACCAGCCGAACCCGTACATGCGGTGCAGCACCATCCCCAAAGCTTTGCGAAGCTCCATCCGGTCCAACCAAGGTCAGATCCCCGGTTTTCACCGCCGCGTGGAAGAGTTTCGGCAGAAACCGCATGCCCCTCTCTCAAGTCTCGGGGCAGTACATGACAGCTGCCACCCGCAACGGGGCCCCTTGAGGCCCTTGGCCGAAAGGGGAGGATAGACGCGAGGCGGCGTTTCGCCGCCTCACCTTTTGGTTCTCAGAGATCGCGTACGTCCGTCAGACGCCCGGTAACCGCAGCGGCCGCGGCCATAGCCGGGCTCATCAGATGGGTGCGTCCTCCCTTGCCCTGGCGCCCTTCGAAGTTCCGGTTCGAGGTCGAGGCACAGCGCTCGCCCGCCACCAATTGATCAGGGTTCATGCCCAAGCACATCGAGCAGCCCGCCATCCGAAAGTCGAACCCGGCCTCCGACAGCTTGGCGAGGATCCCCTCCTCCTCAGCCTGCGCGCGGACCAGACCCGAGCCTGGCACGATCATCGCCCGCACGCCCGCCTTCACCCGGCGCCCTTCCATGACCTTCGCCACTTCGCGCAGATCTTCAATCCGCCCATTGGTGCAGGAGCCGATGAAAACCGTATCGATTGCGACGTCTTGCAGCTTCGTGCCCGGCTCCAACCCCATATAGTCGAGTGACCGGGCCGCCGCCTCCTGCTTACCCCCATCAAAATCACCCGGCGCCGGGACCAGACCCGTGATCGGCAACACATCCTCGGGCGAGGTGCCCCAGGTGACCACCGGTGCGATCTCCTCGGCGCGCAGAGTGATCACTTTGTCGAAGTCAGCGCCTTCGTCGGTGAAGAGCGTCTTCCAATGCGCCACAGCCATGTCCCAATGCGCCCCTTTCGGAGCTTTCGGTCGGCCCCTCAGATAGGCGAATGTCTTCTCGTCCGGCGCCACCAAGCCCGCTCGGGCTCCGCCTTCGATCGCCATGTTGCAGACGGTCATCCGCCCTTCCATAGTCAGTTCTTCAATCGCCTGACCACAATACTCGATCACATGTCCCGTCCCACCGGCCGTCCCCGTGAGACCAATCACCGAGAGGGTGATATCCTTGGCCGTGACACCGACAGGCATCGAGCCCGTGACCTCGACCTTCATGTTCTTGGATTTCTTTTGGATCAGGGTCTGGGTGGCGAGCACATGCTCGACCTCCGACGTTCCAATCCCATGCGCCAAGGCGCCAAACGCTCCGTGGGTCGCCGTGTGGCTGTCCCCGCAAACGATCGTCATCCCCGGCTGGGTGAGCCCCTGTTCGGGTCCAACGATATGCACAACCCCTTGGCGCACATCGTCAACATCGAAGATCTCCACCCCGAAATCAGCCGCGTTTTTGCGC
>JBCDAS010000189.1:0-8308 GCA_039185235.1 Pseudomonadota bacterium | reverse complement strand
GGGTAAGACGACCATGCTGATGGTGGTCGCGGGCCTGATCACCAGGATTTCCGGTCATCTGGAGAACCGGTTCCAACGGATTGGCTTTGCGTTCCAGGATAGCCGCCTGATCCCGCATCTCTCAGCGCGCGAGAACGTTCTGCTTTGCTGCAGATCGGGTGGGAAGGCGCGCTCTCTTCCCGGCCTTGACGTGGCCTTCGGCGCCCTGGATCTGTCGCGCCAGGCTGATCAGAGGGCCGAGGCGCTTTCAGGGGGAGAAGCGCAACGGGTGAACCTCCTGCGCGCGGTCTATTTGCAACCGGATCTGCTCATTCTCGATGAGGTGGGAGCGAATGTCGACGAGCCGAATTGGGCCTTGATGGCGGATTTCATTGAGAGAAGCCACGCAGATAACCCTTTTGCGATCCTCCAAGTCGCGCATCACGCCTCGCGGCGTGTTCCCAGCGATGACCGGTTGGATCTCACGTTTTCAAAGTGACAAATCCTATGGCGCGCCGCATGCTCTCGGGCAACCAAGCAGATGGAAGCCAATCATGTTAGACTCTGCGCTGATCGAGGTGGAAAGACCGATCCCAGGTCTCCAGGCAAGTTGCTCTGATCTTGCCAAGCGGCGAAACGCCAACCCTCAGCTCCGCCAACGAGCGCGTCTCGGCCCGCCAACAGATGCGCTCCGAAGCGAACACTGATCCTCCGACAAAAGACGGATTAACACCGCATGCATCGTCCTCTAGCCGAACCCATACCCCTCGATCGCAAGGGCACCGATTTCCCGCCTGGTTTGCGTGAGGAGGCGATGCGTTGGATCACGACGCCTCAGGGAGACGACGCCTTGGCCGAGCTGTTGCGACAGGCGATTGGCAGGTATCCGCTTGCCGAACTCGCACAGGCGGCGATTGCCTTGCGGGCCGCGGCCCCGACCAATCGCCGCCTTTGGGCCGCCACCGATGACCTCGTCTATTCCCAGGTGCCGGGCTGGCATTGGCGGATGCTCGAAGACCGCGCGCGCACGCGGGCCTATCGCGATGCTATCAGGGCCAGCCTGCAACCGAGCATGCGGGTGCTGGAGATCGGTGCCGGCACAGGGGTTTTGGCGATGATGGCAGCCGAGGCAGGGGCGGATCACGTCTGGACGGTCGAAATGAACCCGCTGCTCGCATCGATTGCAGAGAAATGCATCGCGCGCAATGGATATGCGGACAAGATCACCGTTCTAAACATGCATTCCAGTCAGGTTCTGCCCGGGCGTGATTTGCCCGGGCGCGCGGATCTTTTGGTGCACGAAATCCTCTGCCGCTCAGTCCTGACTGAAGGTCTGGCGCCAACTCTCGACCATGCACGCGCGGAGCTGCTCGTCCCGGAGGCAACGCTCTTGCCAGATATCATCGGGATTGAGGTCGCCTTATCGAGCGACATTGCCGCTGGAGATGCCCCTTGGTGGCAGGTCGAGGGCTTGGATCTCTCACCGCTGGCTTTTTTGGACGCCGCAGCGCATGGCGTTCCCGGCAATTCGCGGCACCAGCGCCTGTCGTTGCCAACAGAAATTGCCGAGATCGACCTGAAGGCCGCGGACCTCATGGTCTCGCAAAGCTTTTCTGGCCCGTTATTCGCTGATCGGCCCGGGCTCGTATCTGGGGTCGAGCAATGGATGAAGGTCCGCTTCCCCGGCGGCATTGAGTTGTCAACGGATGGTCAAAGCTCGAGCTGGGGAAGCTGCTATCACCCGTTCGGTGCCAATCGAGAAGTTGAGCCCGGCGAGCAGGTCAATATCAAGCTGTCCTTGGATATAGACGCGCTTTCGATCGGTCTAGCAGCCGGGGCTCGCGCCGCGCCTCCGGGCTGGACTGGCGGGCTTTGAAACGCAAACAAGGCGCATGGTCCTCTCCTATCCGATCGTATAGCTGGCCTCGTCCTTTGGGTTCACGAATGTACTGCTGCGATCTCGATCGCACAGACCATTGCCGATACCTCCAAAAGTGAGCAACCGGCGAGTGGATCATGAAAGTTGTCAGGGAACGCCCCTGCAGCCGCAGGGCATATGGCATTACGGCACCGCTGAAGGTGTCGATCGATCGGCAAGAGCCTGTCCGCGCGATCGAATGGTCGCGCTTGGGGGTTGTTCTGCCAAGAGACGCCTTCGCGGGCCAGCCAGATGATCAGCCGATTGATCTGACGCTCCATCTCGACTTCCAGGGCTATGAGATCTCGATCGCCGTCTCGGCAGTGGACAGCACCGCGGTGGAAATCGAGCGGGGTAAGGATGAACGCGCTCTCGACTTCACCGATATCGACCAGCGCGGCGAAGAGCTTTTGGAGCATTTCATCGACAATCTGGTGCGCGGCCGGATGAGCAGTGTTGACGAAACCATCCTCTGCCTCGATACGCCGATCGATCCGATCACGACGATGCCAGACAAAGCCAAATCGGATGCGCCCGCAACGACATCTCGACCGATCTGGCCGTTTCTCGTGAGTGGTTTCTACCTCTCGGTCGGTGTCGTCGTCGCGGGCTATATCGGCCTCTTGATCTACGGCAACTTCATCCGGATGGAGGTGCAGACAGCCGTTATTACGCGGCCGGTCGAGGTGATCGAGATGCCGGTCGATGGGTTGCTGGTCGAGACGGCGGCAGATCCAGGCGCAGAAGTGACCGCAGGCGCTGTGATCATGCGCCTCCACGATCCTGAGCTCGCCCAGAAGATCGACCAAGCGCGCATTGCCCTCAGAGAGGCGGATGACGCCCTGGAAAGGCTCGAACAGCGCTTTGAGATCGAGAGCGCCCGGCTCGCCGAATACCGGCTGATCTCGCGGACCGAGCGGGACATGGCAGGCGCCGATGTGACCGCCCATGCGGAGGAGGTCGAGACGCTCCGCCGCGCCCATGAGCGTGCGACGACCTTGCTGTCCAAAGGCCATGTGTCGGACAGAGTGGTGGAAGAAGCCGCGGCCGCCCTGGCCCTAGCCGAGGCACGTCTGCGTTCGGCAAAGCTGATGCGAGAGCGCAACGGGGTCCTGTTCGACGCCTCCGAGGTGCGCCATCACAATGGGCGCGAGTTTATCGTCGATCTCGATCTTCTGCGGCTCGATATCGCCGAGGCCCGCTCAGCCCGCGACAGCATGGCGGCCCGTCTGGGCGCCTTGTTGGATGCGCGCTCCGACCAGGAAATCCGGGCGCCTTGGCGAGGTCGCGTTGTTGACGTCATGCATCAGGAGGGCGCGCGTCTGCTTCGCGGCGACCCGCTTGTGGCATTGGAGAAGGACACTCTGCCGGTCGTCGAGGCCTTTCTGACCCAGGAAGAAATCCTTGAGATCGGCTATGGGGATGAGGCGTTGATCTTCCTGCCCTCGCTCGATCGCAAGATCGCGGCACGGGTCATTCGGATCGACCGGACCTCGGGCTTCGTCGATGAGCAACGCTCGCAATACACTTGGCGCGGGCCGGATGACCGATCAGCCCGGGTGGTCCTGGCGATCGATCCGGCGACATCTGGGCTCGATCGACTGCCCGCCGGTCTGCCGGCTGTCACGCTCTTCACACGCCGCGATGCGACGGTTCTGGAGGAATCGGTGATCAGCGCCCAGCCAGACGGGTCCGATGTCTGATGCGGTGGATGTCGCCGAGATCGACCGGCAGATGGCGGATGCCCCGTCGCGGGTTGAGAAATGGTCGCCGCTGGTCCTGCTCAAGCTCTGGATCTACTTTGGAATCTGCTTTGCGCTCCTCCTGACAGTGCCGAACCCGCTCTATGATCCTGAGCTGAAGCAGATCACCTTTGTCATGGGGGCTTTGGGTATCTGGCGGTACGGCTGGTGGTTTACCCATGCCGTCCGCGCCTTCCTCTTCGGCCGTTTTGTCTACCCGACGCTTCGCGATGCGGGAGAGAAGGCCTGGGACGAAGGGTGGCGCCCTCGCCATCTCCACTTCATGATGACGACCTATAAGGAGCATCGGGAAATCACCGAACGCGTCGTCGGATCGATCATCCGCGAGATCCAGACAAGCGGCGTGCCGGGCACGATCTGGCTAGGCTCCTCCGATCGCTCCGATGAGGACATCATCTCGGATATCCTCCGCCGCCGCGCGGGTGGTCACGACATCACCCTGCGCATTATTCGCCAAAACATCCCCGGCAAGCGCGCGGCGATCGGGATCGTGCTGCGGGCGATGTCGCGGGCGAATGTGTGCAAGGATGATCTGGTCGTCTTCATGGATGGGGACTTCGTTTTGGCCCCGGGCGCGATCCGCCGATGCCTGCCGCTCTTCGGGCTCTATCCGGACCTACAGGCCTGTACCACGGATGAAGAGGTCATCTGCCTTGGCCCAAAATGGGTGCGCTCCTGGCTCACAATGCGCTTTGCCCAGAGGCGGCTTGCAATGCAGAGCCACGCGCTTTCGGGCCGTGTCCTGACCCTGACCGGGCGCATGTCGGTCTTTCGCGCAAATCATCTGCTTAAACGCGAGTTCATCCGCCTGCTCGAGGCCGATCACCTGGAGCACTGGCTTTGGGGCAAGTTCCGCTTCCTCTCGGGCGATGACAAGTCGACCTGGTACTATCTGCTCAGCCAGAACGCGCGGATGATCTATGTGCCCGATGCGCTTGGCTACACGATTGAAGTGATCGAGGGCACGGGCCTGCCGCGCATGGTGCAAAACTTCAAACGCTGGTCGGGCAATATGCTGCGCAACGGGATGCGGGCGATGATGTTGGGTCCAAAGCGGATGCCGTTCTTCATCTGGTGGTGCCTGGTCGACCAGCGACTGTCAATGTGGACCATGCTGGTCTCGCCAACACTCGCGCTCTGTGCATCGATGGTGTATGGGGTGGAGTATCTCGCGGCCTATGTGATCTTTATCGCGATCAGCCGAATGCTGTTGTCTCTGTTCCTCTACCAATACGCAAGGCGGGTGGATCTGAGCTTTCCCTGGATCCTCTACTTCAACCAGCTCATCAATGCAGGCGTTAAAGTCTATTGTCTCTGGCGACTTGCAAAGCAGAAATGGTCGAACAGGGGCAACCAGTCGGCAGGCTTCAGCGGCGGTTCCGCGGTTGCGATGGCGCGGGACGGGATGGCCATGTGGTGCACAGCGCTCTCGGTCGCTCTGCTGGTGATTGCGACGATGCTCTACACCGGCCTGGTCGAAGTGCCGAGCGCGCAACTGGTTCGCCTCGCGCTCCTCCACTGAGTGATCCGGCTGGATCAACTGAGTGACTGGCTGATCCCGTGGCCTCAGCCAGGACAAGCTGGCTCAACCGATGGGCATGAGGCTCTAGGAGAGATGACGAAAAAGCTTGGTCACGGTATCTTCGCTCGTAAGCGCGAAGATTGTTTCCGCGAGATCGTTGCTTTGGGATGAGCTCATTCCGGACGCAGCGCAGTTCGTGGTGTATTTGGCGATCAGGCCATCGCGTCCCAAATCCCGCCCTGGAGCGCCCGTCCACAGATCGACACGCGCGGTTTCCAATCGCCCGTCACTCAACGCAACGGTGACTATGTCCGGGTCAGCAGGATCTAAGTTGATCGCCGGGTTTAACGGGGACCGGGCCAAAGTTGTGGTTCGGGCCGCAAGCGCCCGGATCTCCGTGCGAGCAATGGCGTCGGGCGTGAAGTCAGCACTGGTGCAGGCTCCTGTGGTTAGCGCGACCGCTGCGCACCAGGGCGCCGAAAAGAGCGCCTCGTCCGGGGTGTTCGGCACACCGTAGGGCAGGATGGCGAGATGGAAGTCTGGCAGGCTCAAAGTGACTGAGCTGATATCCTCGGGACCAACACCCGCGAGCCTTTGGTGCAGCTCTAGCGCTCCATCGATCGCGCGATGGGTATAGCCGCACGAAGGGTAAAGCTTTGCCCCCAGGCCGAACCGGTCGAGGCCCCAAACCTCTCCCAATCCGGTGAGCGCCGCGTCAAAACCTGGAACATCCGGAGGCGTCATGATCGTTGAGAGGCTAACCGGGCCGTCCAGTGCGTGAACGCTGGCGGTTGCGCCCGCACTGGCCAGCGCGCAGGACAAGATACCGGCTTTGGCCGAAATTCCGGCGTGCAGGGGCTTTGCCATGGTACCAAACTGGCTGACAAAACCACTGCCCATGGATGTGGTCAGCGAGAGCGCAGCGGCCGTCGCCTCCTCTGTAAGGCGCGTGAGGCGCGCGACGGCGGCTGTTGCCCCCAGGGAATCGAGCGTGCTGGTGGTGTGCCAACCGCGATTGTAATGTCCCATATTCACCGCTTCTCCTGCGCGGAAGATGACCTCCAGCCCGATGAGATAGGCGTCAAGCAAAGCCGCGCCGCTCACGTCCTCCTGCATCGATGCGGCCTGGGACAGCACCGCGGGCACCAAGACGGCGCTGGGGTGGTCGTTGGCAATCAGCGTGTAATCGTCGAGATCATAGGAATGTGCGGTCGCCCCCAGCACAAGCGCGGCCCAAGGTGCGGGTAAGCACGTGTCCGTGCCCGGGATTGGAACCGGACCGGGCCCCCAGTGCGTGCAGGCCTGCAATGCAGCCTTTTGCACCGGTGTATCGCGGCCCAATAGGATGCATCCAAGCGTATCGAGAACAGCGTCTGCGGCGCGATCAAGATGGGCCTGTTTTGCCTCGCCTCTGGGATGCGTGGCTATAAAGTGTGCAAGGCGCGTGATGGCTGGTGGTTTGGACATGTCAGATGACCCTCGCCAAACGGTTCGCATCCAGCATTGCGGCATGGATATCGCGAGGGGCAAGCGCGTCGCCGATCCTCAAAAGCAGATACTCGCCACCCGGGTTGGCGTCTTCGGGTTGTGGAGCCAGCGCGACCAAAGCTTCTGGATCGATATCCCCAAGATTGCTGGCGTTCGGCATCAACGCATCAAAGAGCTCGGTGACAGGTTCGGAACCAAAGTCAGCGATGATCGTGTCCGCACTGACCTCGGTGACCTCGCGTGAAAATGCGTGCCGCAGATGTGCGATACGTGTGTTGCCGCTCGTAGAAACATCGACAAGCGCCTGATCCGTCACAATCCGTGCGCCGGTCTTTGCAAGGTTACGCAAGTAGATCGGCGCATTTTGTCCTCCGAGACCCCGGCCCGCCTGCCGGTCCTGGGTCACGAAGGTCACGCGCGCGCCTTTCGCGGACAGCATGTCGGCCAAGGACAAAGCGGCGTGCTCGCCGACGCTGTCAAAGACCAAGATGTCACCATCCGCCTGAATTTGGCCCGAGAGCGCATCCCAAACGGTTGGAAGGCCCAAGCCCAAGGGATCAGACGGGATCGCACCCGTGGCAAGCAGAACGGCATCGGGCGCAAGCTCTGCCACATCCGAGGCCTCAGCATAGCAATTGAGCCGAGTGTCAACGCAAAGCTCCCGAAGCTCGGCCGCGAGCCAATCGGTGATCCCGAGCATGTCCTTTCGCCATCCGCCCGATGCCGCCAGCAGCACTTGGCCGCCGAGGCGCGGCCCAGCCTCGAAGAGTGTCACTTTGTGGCCGCGCAGGGCGAGCACACGGGCGGTCTCCAACCCCGCTGGCCCGCCTCCGACAACCGCCACACGTTTTGTCCGGGGCGCGGGATCGATGCGCGGCGATAGCCATGTCTCCCGTCCGGTCGAGACGTTATGTTGGCACAGCGTTTCGCGGCCTGCGTAGATGCGGTCGAGGCAGTAGCCCGCGCCCACACAGGGCCGGATCCGCGCCTCTTCTCCGCGTTCCAGCTTGGCCACAATCTCCGGATCCGCCATCTGCGGGCGGGTCATCCCGGCAAGATCCAGATACCCTTGCCCGATCGCCCAATTCGCGGTGGCCGGGTCTGAGAGCCTGGCCGCTTGCAGCGTCGCCAGCCCGCTGGCCTCTCGCACGCGCCGAGCGAGTTCAACATAAGGCGCGGCGGGGAAGGCCATGCCGGGCATAAATTCGGTCACGCCCATATCGGTGCCGCCATAAGCGCCGTTCACGTTCAGCATGTCGATCGCCCCGTGGCGCCCGAGCATGGCTGCAAGCTCAACGCCCTCGGCCGAACTCAACCCGTCTTCATTCTCCTCACTGAAATTGGTTCGGAAGGACAAGATGAAGTCTGGGCCGACGGCCTCGCGGCAGGCCTCGACGATGTCGAAGAGCACCCGCGCGCGGTTCTCCAGCGCACCGCCGAACGCATCTTCGCGGAAGTTTGAGAGCGGTGACAGGAATTGGCCGATGATGTGGCTCGAGCCCAGGATCTCGGCACCATCGAGCCCACCTTCGCGGCAGCGCCGCGCCGCATCGGCAAAAGCGCGAGTGATGCGCCCCAACTCGCGCGGGCCGACCTCGTAAGGCATGGAGTGATGGGCCGGATCGCGGCGCGCAGACG
>JBCDAS010000188.1:0-8487 GCA_039185235.1 Pseudomonadota bacterium | reverse complement strand
CGCGTCGCGCTCGTCAATCTCGAAGCCGAGGATGCGCCCGCGGGCCAGATGGATGTGGTCCTCGGCGCCGGTTGGCCGGGCATCCTTCTGCACGAAGCGATCGGTCACGGGCTTGAGGGCGACTTCAACCGCAAAGGCTCCTCCGCCTTTACCGAGCTGATGGGCAAACCTGTCGCTGCTCCCGGTGTGACAGTGGTGGATGATGGCACGCTGCCGAACCGTCGCGGCTCGCTCTCGTTTGACGATGAAGGCACGCCGACCAATCGCACGGTTTTGATCGAGGACGGCATCCTGACGGGCTATATGCAAGATCGCCAGAACGCCCGGCTGATGGGTGTCGCCCCCACCGGCAATGGCAGGCGTCAGAGCTTTGCCCATATCCCGATGCCACGGATGACCAACACGATCATGCTCAGCGGCACCGAGAGCCCGGAGAGCGTGTTGAGCGCCCTCGAAGACGGGCTTTACATGACCAATTTCGGCGGCGGCCAAGTCGATATCGCAAACGGCAAATTTGTGTTCAGCTCCACCGAGGCCTACAGGGTGAAGGGTGGAAAAGTCCTGAGCCCGGTCAAAGGCGCGACCCTGATCGGTGATGGCCCAACCGCCCTGCGCAACATTCGTGCGATCGGCAATGATATGGAGATGGATCCGGGAATCGGGACCTGCGGCAAGAATGGCCAGGGCGTCCCCGTTGGTGTTGGTCAACCGACCCTTATGATCTCTGGGCTAACAATCGGTGGCGCGTCGGCCTGAATCGGGACAGACCCGGTTTCGATTGAGTCTGGCATTGTGTCCCCGCCCGGTACAGAATAGGACCGGTCGCGAGGCCGAGTGAGACGGGAGCGATGCGGAGTTCAGTCAGGGTTCTTTTGGGTGCAGCGACACTCCATCTCATCGGATGGTCAGGTTTCGCCTATGGCCAAGAAGTCTGGCTCGAGAAAGGCGCTGTGACCCTGACGCTTGAGACCGGTCAGGAGGTCGATCTCGAGGAAGGCAACTACCTCAACTGCGATTCTGGCGACGAAAACGAACCCAAAGCCGAGAACGATCCAGAACAAGTAGGCCCTTGCCAGATCCTGCCGCTGGCGCTGGCGCCCGCCCTGCCTGCCTCTTCCGTGCTTGGCGGCCTTGCCGTGGCCCCACTGGCAGCCGGACCGCTAACTGTCGTGGGCCCCGTGATCGGTGCCTCGATCGGCGCTGCGATCGCAGGTGGTGTTGCAGCATCTGTCGTCGGTGGTGATTCTACACCGACCACGACCCCCAACACGAACTAGTCTCTGAGCGAAGGCCAACAGGCTCCGTGCCCTCCGCAAGGAGGGGATGGAGAGGATCTCGCGTCGGCCGTAAGGCCGACACCTTTTGGCTCACCCGGCATCTCTGCGGCGCGGGTGCATCGGAAAGACGCCCATGATCTTGAAGCTTTTGCAGAAGAATTGGAGCTCCTCCAAAGCCCGCTCGGTTGCCGGATCGTCGGGATGTCCTTCGATCTCAGCATAAAACCTGGTGGCCGTGAATGACCCCCCAAGCATGAAGCTCTCCAGCTTGGTCATATTGATCCCGTTGGTCGCGAACCCGCCCATTGCTTTATAGAGCGCTGCTGGCAGGTTTTTTACCTCAAAGACAAAACTGGTGATTGCAGTGCCCTCGGTCGGATCAGCCTCGATCCTCCGCCGCGAGAGCACGAGGAACCGGGTCGTATTGTGATCCATGTCCTCAATATCGGGCGCCAAAACCTCGAGACCATAGATCTCTCCGGCAAGTTTCGACGAAATCGCGGCCCTGTGCGCCAATCGGACCTCGGCCACCTCGCGCGCGCTCCCCGCCGTATCCGCCCCGGTCAAGCCCGCGATGTCATGAACGGCGAGAAACTTCCGGCATTGTCCAAGAGCGACCATATGGGTCTGCGCCTCGGTGATCTCACCAAGGCTCGCCCCAGGCAGGCCAAGCAGTTGCAGCCGAATTGGCACGAAATGCTCGCCAATCGCATAGAGCCCACTGTCAGGCAGCAGATGATGCAGATCCGCAACCCGGCCATAAAGCGAGTTTTCGATCGGCATCATCGCAAGCTCAGCATCGCGCGCGCGAACTGTCTCGAGCGCTGCCTCAAAGGTTGGGCAGGGCAATGGCTCCATCTCTGGATAGACTTCGCGACAGGCCTGGTGCGAAAATGCGCCGAGCTCCCCTTGAAATGCGATCTTCCCGGTTTGACCGTCGAGCATGGCGCATTTTCCTCAACTTCATGTCATCTTAACGCACCACGGCGTTTCGTCGCGGCGCGATTGCGCTCTCTATAGGTTGATATCGTCAAGGGGAAGGCGCTAAACCGCCCTTAGCTAGATTTGTGCCCATGCGCACAGCAATCAGATCAGGATGCTCGAGATGAACGCCGACAAACTCAACATGGTCGCTGGGGCTGCTATCGGATCCCTGCTGGTCTTCATGCTTCTTGGCTTCTTCGGGGGGAAGATCTTCGACACAAGAGGCGGGCATCACGACCACGACGAACCGCTCGCTTTTGCGATCGAGATTGAGGAGGACGATACTGAGGAGGTGGTGGAAGAGACCGACTACGCTGCCCTGGTTGCAAGTGTCGATATCGGCAAAGGCCAGAAGCTCTTCAGCAAATGCGCCGCTTGCCACAAGGTTGCCGACGGCGCCAATGGGGTCGGCCCACATCTTCACGGCGTGGTCGGACGCGACATTGCATCCGTCTCGGGCTATGCGTTCAGCGGAGCTCTCGAAGGCATCGACGGAAACTGGGACTTGAGAAATCTGTCTGCGTTCCTCGAAAATCCAACAGGATGGGCGCCCGGCACCAAGATGGGCTACAGCGGAATGAAGAAGGCAGAGGATCGGGTCAATCTGATCGCCTGGCTCAACACTCAAAGCGACGCGCCGATCGAGCTGGCCTCTGCGCCTGCCGCAACAGCAACAGACGCAGCTGATGAGGGCGCAACCGAAGAAGCAGCCACCCAAGAGGCACCAGCAGAGGATGCGGTTACTGAAGAGGCCGAAGCACCTGCAGAAGATGCGTCCGAGGAAACGGCTGCGGCCGAAGTGACGGACGACACGGATGCATCCGACGTGGCGGCTGCAACAACCGAGGCCTCCGATGAGGTCGCAGAAGCCACCGAAAGCGCGGTGACTGAGGTCACAGAGAACGTCACCGAAGAGGCGACCGAGATCGCTCAAGACCTGACCGAAACAGCGGAAGCAGCCACCGAAGAGGTGACCGAGACCGCAGAAGAAGCGACGCAGGAGGTGGAAGCTGCTATCGAAAGCGCGGGCGAGGAAGCGAGCGCTGCCACCGATGAGGCTGATATCGTTGTCGCCGCCGTCGACGCGACCGAGGAAGCCACCTCTACCGACGGTGGTGCCTATAACGCATTGCTTGCAAGCGCCGACCCAAAGCAGGGCAAGAAAGTCTTCCGCAAATGCCGCGCCTGCCACAAGATTGACGAGGGTAAAAACGGCGTTGGCCCCTCGCTCTACAGTATCGTCGGTCAGGACATCGCGGCGGTCGACGGCTATAGCTATTCGGATGCTCTTGCAAATAAGGACGGCGCCTGGAGCCTGGAGAACCTCATGGGTTTTCTCCAAGCGCCAAAATCCTGGGCCCCCGGCACCAAAATGGGCTTTGCAGGTCTCAAATCCGAAGAGGACCGGATTGACGTGATCACCTATCTCAACCAAGAAGCGAGCAGTGCGCCGATAGCGCTCGAGTGACCGTTGCTCACAGGGAATTCAACGAGGGCTGCGCCAATGGCGTGGCCCTTTTGCGTGAGAAGCCTTGGCTGTGACTTGAATCGCCCCATCCTTGCCCCTACCCCTTAAGCCAGACAGGGAGAACTGAATGGACATCTCGCGGCGTGACTTCGCCAAGCTGGCAATCGGCGCATCCGCGCTGGCAAGCTGGCCCCTCGCAGCGCAACCGACCGATGGTCTCAGCCATGGAATGTCAATTTTCGGGGATCTGAAATACGGACCCGACTTCACCCATTTCGACTATGCCGATGTGAATGCGCCTGCGGGAGGGGAGTTCTCGACGGGCATTGGCGGGCTGACATTTGACAGTCTCAACCCCTACATCCTCAAAGGGAATGCCGAGCGCTATTTAACGCTCCTCCCCTATTTCGAAACTCTCATGGAAGCATCCGCTGACGAGGCCGACGGCTATTACGGACTGATCGCTCAACTGGTCGAGATTCCGGAAGATCGGCTCTTCACCCGCTTTGTGCTGCGCCCAGAGGCAAAGTTCCGCGATGGCAGCCAAATCACAGCCGAAGACGTGGTCTTTTCGCTCGAGATTCTGCGCGACAAGGGGCGGCCGGATTATCGCGTCATCCTGAAAGACATTCTCGGCGCCGAGGCCGAGGACAGCCAAACGGTCCGCTTCGATTTCGCGCCCGATGCCGCGCGCCAGCGTTTGCCGATCCTCTCAGGCAGTCTACCGATTTTCTCCAAAGCCTATTACGAGACTGTACCTTTCGAGGACTCAACGCTTGAGCCGCCAATGAGCTCCGGCGCATTGGAGATCTCCAAGGTCGATTCTGGCCGCCAGATCGTCTTCCGCCGCCGCGAGGATTATTGGGGCTGGGATCTGCCGGTGATGCGTGGGCGCTGGAATTTCGAAACCTATCGGTTTGAGTATTTCCGCGACCGCTCGGCCGAATGGGAGGGGTTCAAGGGCGGCGCCTTCACCTTCCGCGAGGAGTATTGGTCGAAGCTCTGGGCCACCGGATACACGCCAGAAAGCTTCCCCGCCTTGGCCAGGGGCGATGTAGTGCTGGATACGATCCCGAACGAAGTGCCCTCCGGCACGCAGGGCTATTGGATCAACACAAGGCGCGAGAAGTTCCAAGACCCGCGTGTGCGCGAGGCCATCGCGCTGGCATTTGACTTCGAGTGGTCGAATCGGACGCTGTTTTTTGACCTCTACACCCGAACGGACAGTTTTTTCGAGGGCGGCCCGATGCAGGCTGAAGGGGAAATCAGCGAGGGGGAGCGGATCATCCTCGAAAGCCTGAGCCCCGAGGCCCAAAACGCCTTGCCGGAAGGCACGTTCTCCGATCCCGTCTTCGTTCCCATGGTCAATGATGGATCGGGCCGGATCCGAAAGGCGCTGCGCCGGGCTGGCAAACTGTTGGATGAGGCCGGCTGGACCAAGCAGGGCGAGTTCCGCAAGAACGCCTCAGGCGAAACACTGGTCGTGGATTTTCTCGAAGACAGCCCATCTTTTGAGCGGATTACGGCACCCTTCGTGAAAAACCTCGAGCGCCTGGGTATCGATGCGAGGCTCCAGTTGATCGACCCGGCCCAGACGAAACGGCGCACTGACAATTTCGACTTCGATATAACAACCGGGCGGCTAGCCACCGGGCTCACTCCCGGAACTGCGATCCGGTCTGTCTTCCACTCCTCCTTCGCTGAAGCGAATGGATCGTTGAACCTCACCGGGGTGGCCAACCCTGCTGTTGATGAACTGGTGGACCGGATCATCGCCGCGACCTCGCGCGCAGAGCTGACCGACACAGTCCGCGCGCTCGATCGCGTGCTTCGGGCCATGCATATCTGGATCCCCCAGTGGTACAAGAACTCGCACAATCTGGCCTATTGGGATATCTACGCGCGACCGGCGGTGAAACCTCAATATGCGAGGGGTGTGATCGACCTCTGGTGGATCGATGCCGAGAAGGCCGCGCGCCTGGCCGACAAAATCGGGGGCTGACCTTTGGGCGCCTATTTCCTGCGCAGGCTCCTTTTGATCGTGCCGACGCTGATCGGCATTATGCTCTTGAATTTCATCATTATCCAATTCGTCCCAGGCGGCCCGGTCGAGCAGATCCTGACCCAGATAAAAGAAGGCGCAGTTGGACAGGCAGGGGAGCGCTTCACCGGCGGCGGCGATGCCGGGCTCTCGCAACAAACCGGCAACGAGGATCTGGGCTATCGCGGATCGCGCGGGCTGGAACAAGAGCTTAAAGACGAGTTGACCGAGCAATTTGGACTGGATCGTCCCGCCCATGAGCGGTTCTTGGTGATGATCTGGAACTATGCGCGGTTCGATTTTGGCGAGAGCTTCTTTCGCTCGGCCAGTGTGATCGATTTGATCGTCGAGAAGATGCCGGTTTCGATCTCACTCGGTCTCTGGGCGACTTTGATCAGCTATCTGGTTTCGATCCCGCTCGGCATAGCAAAAGCCGTGCGTAACGGGACGCCTTTTGATGCGATCACCTCGGCGATCATCATCGCAGCCTATGCGATACCGATCTTCCTGTTTGCCGTTCTGCTTTTGGTGCTTTTTGCCGGAGGGACCTATCTAGATTGGTTTCCCTTGCGCGGTCTCGGGTCGGATAACTGGGATGAGCTTAGCCTGGGCGGTAAGATCCTCGACTATTTCTGGCATATCTCACTGCCGGTTCTTGCAACCCTGATTGGGAGCTTCGCGGTTCTGACACTTTTGACGAAGAACTCGTTCCTCGACGAGATTGGCAAGCAGTATGTGATGACCGCTCGGGCGAAGGGCTTGAGCGAGCGACGGGTCCTCTATGGACATGTTTTCCGGAACGGGATGCTGATCGTCGTTGCGGGGTTCCCGGGCGCGTTCCTTGGAGCGTTCTTTGCCGGGAGCCTGTTTATCGAGACGGTTTTCAGTCTCGATGGCTTGGGTTTTCTCGGCTACGAGGCGGTCATAAATCGCGACTATCCGATCGTCCTCGGCACGCTCTACATCTTTGGTCTGATGGGTCTGGTGGTGAAGCTGATCTCGGATCTGACTTATGTGCTGATCGATCCTCGCATCGATTTTGAGCGGCGAGAGGGCTGAGATGCCATCCACGCGAAACCATGCTCCCATGCCATTTCCGCGCCTCTTGCAGCGTCGGCGCGAACCCACCCACCCGCATGGCTTCGCGTGGATGGCTGGCAAGGCCAGCCTCCGTCCCAGACGGGGGCAAGCGGGTGGGTGGGTTCGCGCGGCTCTTGCAGGGAGAAATGCGTTCGGAGGGGAGCGCGGCCCCGTCTGGGACGGACCCAGATGATCCGGTTAACCCCGCTAGACCGCCGTCGGATTGCCAATTTCCGCGCCAATAAACGCGCGGTTTGGTCGCTCAGGATCTTCTCTGTCCTCTTCCTTCTCAGTCTCGCAGCCAACCTGATCGCCAATGACAAACCTGTGCTTATCAGCTTCCAAGGTCAGCTCCTCTCCCCAATCCTAACCCATTACGACGAGGTTCGCTTTGGCGGCGAAGAAGGCTTCGTTGGAACCGACTACTCGGATCCGTTTGTCGAATGCTTGATCCTAACGGGCGGTTCCGAGGCTTGTTATGAGGACGAGGTCACAACCCTAGAGCAGGTCGCCAGCGGTCAAACCCCGGAAGATGGTCATCCGGGTTGGATCCTGCGCCCCTTGATCCCGTTCAGCTACGGTACGGTCGATGTGGATGTTGAGACGGCACCGTCAGCCCCAGATGCCCGGCATTGGCTCGGTACCGATGATCAGGCGCGGGATGTTCTGGCGCGGGTGATTTATGGCTTTCGCCTCTCGGTCCTCTTTGGCTTTGGCGTCACCATCGCCGCCGCCATCATCGGCATTGCGGCAGGGGCTGCTCAGGGCTTCTTTGGTGGCTGGGTCGATCTGTTCTTCCAACGGGTTGAAGAGGTCTGGAGCTCGATGAACATGCTCTATGTAATCATCATCATCTCAGCCGTGCTCACGCCTAACCTTCCAATCATGTTTCTAATCTTTGTCGCTTTCTCCTGGACGGCGTTGACTGGAGTTGTTCGAGCGGAATTCCTCCGCGCCCGCAACTTTGAATATGTGCAGGCGGCGAGAGCCCTCGGAGTTTCCGATTGGGTGATCATGTTCCGCCACCTTTTGCCCAATGCGATGGTGGCGACAGTCACTATGCTGCCATTTCTGCTCACCTCATCGATTGGGCTCCTGGCTGGGCTGGACTTCCTAGGTTTTGGCCTGCCGCCCGGCTACCCGTCGTTGGGAGAATTGGCCCTACAGGGCAAAAAGTACCTCCAAGACCCGCATCTCGCGATCACGGCATTCTTCACCTTCGCAATCATGCTCTCGCTCTTGGTGTTCATCTTCGAAGGCATCCGCGACGCGTTCGACCCACGCAAGTCCTTCGCATGAGCCTCCTGACCGTCACGGATCTGCGCATCGCCTTCCCAGGCAAGGTTGGTCCAATTGAGGCGGTTAAAGGCGTCACTTTCGAGATCGCCGCAGGTGAGACACTGGCCCTTGTTGGGGAATCCGGTTCTGGGAAATCACTAACCGCGCTCTCAACCGTGCAGTTGCTGCCCGCGGCAGCAAAGCCCACGGGTTCAGTTTCCTATGATGGGCGGGAGATGATGGGGGCGGATCAGACGACGCTCCAAGACGTCCGCGGCAACGATATCAGCTTTATCTTCCAAGAGCCGATGACCTCACTCAACCCACTGCACACGATCGAGAAGCAAATCGCCGAATCG
>JBCDAS010000187.1:0-8497 GCA_039185235.1 Pseudomonadota bacterium | reverse complement strand
GGCTTCAACAGCACCGGGTTCATATGGACACTGGTATCAACGCGGCAGGCCATTGCTTGGAGCGCCTGCGCCCGCCCGATCTCTCCACCATCGCCGGTGACAGCGGCATTGTTCGACATGTTTTGCGGCTTGAACGGGCGGACTGTCAGCCCTCGATTGGTATAGGCCCGGCAGAGGCCCGCAACCAGAACTGACTTGCCCACGTTCGAACCAGTGCCTTGCAGCATCAATGCCCGCATCAACCATCATCCTTGAGAACGAGCGGGATGCCGGCGGCGATGAATTCCACCCGGTCGGCGGCTGCGGCGATGCGCTGATTGAGCCGCCCCTGGGCATCGCGGAACCGGCGCGAGAGGCTCTCCATCGGTGCGAGGCCCAATCCGATTTCGTTGGAGACCAGCACGACCCGACCAGGCGCGGTTTCCAAGGCATCCAGCAATCGATCGGTCTCCGCGCCAATGTCGCGCTCATGATGCACGAGGTTTGAGAGCCAGAGGGTCAGGCAGTCGATAACCAGCGTCGTCTTGGGCCCCGCATGCTCCGCAATCGCTGGGCCGATATCCAGAGGCGCCTCGGCCAGGCGCCAGCTTGGACCGCGCTCCTCCTTATGCAGATGAATGCGCTCCGCCATTTCCTGATCCAGCGCCTCGGCAGTCGCGATGAAGACATGAGGCGCTGGGGCATGCGCAAGCGCTCGGGCCGATTTGCCGGAACGCGCACCGCCTAAAACGAACGTCACATGGGCCATCACGCCACCTCGCGGGTCATCGAGATCGGGCTTGCATAAGGCACAGCCTCGGAGAAGGCCGCGTCGAAGCTCATGCCCAAATAGGTCATGCGCGCAACCCGAATGGGCCCTGCATGGGTGACGATCACGGCGTGCTCTGGCAGTTCGGCGAGGGCCGCGCGGACTCGGGTAGACATTTCAGCAAAACTCTCGCCATCGGGAGGGCTTTGGTTGATCGGGTCAGAGGCCCAGAGGTCGCTCTCTGCCCGGTCGATTTTATCCCAACGGAGGCCCTCCCACCTGCCAAAGTCAAGCTCAAGCAGCCGTTCATCTGTCAGGATCTCGACGCCATGTTTCTCCGCAATCGCCTCCGCCAAAGCGATGCATCGTTTGGCAGGGCTTGAGCAGAGGTATGGGACGGACTTCAGCCGGTTAACAGCACGCATGATCTCATTTGCCGCGCTCTTGGCTAAACCCATATCCAGGCGACCATAGCAAGTTCCCGGAGCGATATCGGGGGTGGGGTGGCGCAGAAAGATCATGCGTAGATCCCGGCGAGCGTGACCAGGGCTGCAGTCTCTCCAACATGCGCAATCGCTCCGAGACCATCGCCGGTATAGCCACCCAATCGGCGCAGTTGCAGGCGCAAGATCAACCAGGCGATCGCCGCCGCAACGACCAAGGCCCAGAGTGCTGTGGCGCCCAGCAGCAAGCAAAGAGCTGTCGCCGTTACCAGAGCAAAGGCGATCTCGCTCCAACGGGCCCCGTCTTCGACCAAAGCGCCGAGGCCGCTCGGCCGTGCGTAGCCCGCAATCCGGGTCGCTGGCACCATCAGGGCACGACCGATCGCTGCCGCCGCGATGATCGCCAAGACGCCGGTCGCCGCCGCAAATGACGCGAGAGCCGCCCATCTGAGGCCGAGCGAGAGCATCACCGCGACCGCGCCATAGGTGCCAATCCGGCTGTCGCGCATGATCTCCAATGCCTTCTCTCGATCGACATGACCTCCTAACGCATCCGCTGTATCCGCCAACCCATCCTCGTGCAGTGCGCCCGAGATCAGAACGCCCGTCGCAATCGCCAAACCAGCGGCGACAGCAGGAGGCAGATGCTGACCCGCGACCCACCAAACAGTTGCGCCGATCGCGCCTACCAGAGCACCCGTCAAAGCGAAGTAGCGGGAGACCCGGGCAAGACGATCCTCGTCCCAGCAATGCGTGCCAATCGGCAATCGGGTCAGGAACTGAATCGCCGAGGCAAAGAGGATCAGCTCGCGCCTCATGCGCTGTCCTTGCCAGAGACGCCCGCGCTGTCGAATGTCGCCATCTCGCGCAGCATCGCCGTTGCAGCCTTAAGGAGGGGCAGCGCGAGGAGCGCGCCAGAGCCTTCGCCCAGGCGCAAGTCGAGATCGAGCAAGGGCTCCCCGCCCAGATATCCGAGCATAGCCCGATGTCCTGGCTCATGCCCGCGATGAGAAAAGAACAGATGGGTTGCCATCTCTGGCCGTGCGGTGACCGCTGCCATTGCTGCGGCTGTCGAGATAAACCCATCGACGAGGACAATCGCGCCTCTGGCCGCTGCCGCGATCGCAGCACCTGTCATCGCAGTGATCTCCAAACCACCATAGGCCGCCAAGGCCGTTTCGGGGGTCATTGGCTGGGTATGCCGGGCGGCTGCGCGCTGAAGGACTTCAAGCTTCTTGGCAACCCCCGCCGGATCCAATCCCGCTCCGGGACCGACAAGGCGTTCCAGCGGCAGGTCCCCGATCGCGTGGCCCAAAAGTGCGGCGCTCGATGTGTTGCCGATTCCCATCTCACCGATTGCAATGATCCTTGCGCCGGAGGTGACGGCCTCTTGCGCCAGATCGACACCAAATCTCAGAGCTGCCGCAACTTCGCTGGGGGTCAGCGCATCTTCAATCGCTGCGTTCCGCGTCCCCCTGCGAATCCCTGCGCGGCGCAGATCTGGGTGATCGCTCAGATCGCCAGCAACCCCGGCATCTGCCACGATCACTCGTGCCCCAGCGGACCGCGCGAACACATTCGCCGCCGCGCCGCCTGCCAGGAAATTCTGCACCATCTGTGCGGTCACTTCCGAGGGCCAAGCCGAGACCCCCTCGGCAACCAGACCGTGATCGCCTGCAAACAAGAGGAGGCAAGCCTCGCTCCCAGGCAATTCTGTCCCTTGAGAAACCGCCATCTGCAGCGCCAAGCTCTCAATCCGACCCAAGCTGCCAGGCGGTTTCGTCTTTGCATCAATCACGGCCTGGACCCGCTCCGCTAACCCAGGCACAGGGGCTGCGATTGCGAGCTGTTCCAGCATCAGAGCACTGGGATCCGGGCCACGAAATGACCCTTCACCCCCTGCGGCCATTGCTTGAACGGAACGCGGCCCGTTTCGCTCTGGTGATGGAGCTGCGCGTATTCGACCAATGCTGCGGCAGCCTCGGCCTGCGGCTCGAACTTGCCCAACACATAAGTCAGTTTTCCAGGCGCCGCGATTGCCGTGTTGCAATGGCGATCGCAGCCCATCAGGCACGCCTGGCGGCGCACTTCCACCCCATCGATAGGTTCCGCCAAACGCTCCACTTCCTCGGCCAGCATCTCACCCCCAGTTCGTCCGTCCGGAGCGATCTTCTCCGCGGCAGTGTACCGGCACGTATCGCAGACGATGATGGTGGTGGTCATTCGCGCCTCGTGATCTCGCTTTGCAAGGATTGCAGAGCTGGTGTCGTGTTCCGCCCCGCATGAGGCGATTTTTCGTTTGATGCCGACATAGCGCGCGCCTATGCAGGGAGCAATGAACAGCGCGCCCTTTTTTGAGGGTCGAGCGGAGTTGCCCGAAGGCCGACCCAAGAGCGGGGCCAAAGACGGCGAGCCTGTTCGAGGATCTGCCCGCGTTCCCGCGATAGGAGAGATCCCGATGCATCCCAGAACCCACCTGACTGCCTTGATCCTGATCCTCGCCGCCACACCTGCTGCAGCGCATCCAGGTCACTTCGCGGAACTTGCGGGCCACAGCCATTGGATCGCGCTTGGCGCTCTTGCGGCGGCGGGCGTCCTCGCCGGTTGGCTGGCCACTAAGGGCAAGAAGGAAGAGGCCGAGGATGACAACGAAGTCGATGCGGAGGAAGCCGACGCATGAGCAAAATCGGTGTGATGATCTGCGGGCATGGCTCGCGGAGCCAGGCCGCCGTCGACGAGTTCGCGGTCCTAGCAGAGAAACTCCCCCACCACCTGCCGCCTGACTGGCCGGTGGAGTATGGCTATCTCGAATTTGCCAACCCTGTGATCCGGGACGGGCTGGACAGCCTACGAAGCCAGGGCTGTGACCACATCCTCGCGGTGCCCGGCATGCTCTTCGCCGCAATGCATGCCAAAAACGATATCCCAACGGTCTTGAACACCTATGCCGCCAAGCATGACATCAAAGTCCAGTATGGGCGTGAGCTTGGCGTTGACCCCAAAATGATCGCTGCCGCTGGTGCGCGTGTCTCCGAGGCTGTTCATCGTGCCAATGCTGACCTGGGCGAGGTGCCGATCCACGAGACGTGCCTTGTGGTGATCGGGCGCGGTGCCTCGGACCCTGATGCAAACTCGAACGTCTCCAAGATCACACGCCTCCTTTGGGAAGGCATGGGCTTTGGCTGGGCTGAAACGGGTTATTCCGGGGTGACCTTCCCGCTGGTCGAGCCCTGTCTCGAGCGGGTCGCAATGCTCGGCTTCAAACGGGTCATCGTTTTTCCCTACTTCCTCTTCACCGGCATCCTGATCGACAGGATCTACGGGTTCACCGATCAAGTTGCCGCCGCGCATCCGGACATCCAGTTTGTCAAAGCGGGCTATCTGAACGACCATGACTATGTTCTTGCAACCTTTGCCGAGCGGGTGACCGAGATCCTCGACGGCCAGAACGCCATGAACTGCGCGATGTGCAAATACCGCGCCCAAGTGCTCGGCTTCGAGGCGGAGGTTGGCAGTCCTCAGGAAAGCCACCATCACCATGTCGAGGGGCAGGGCGCCTCCGCCCCGGGCTCAAATGTCGAGGATTGCACGCTCTGCGACACGTTCTGCACCGGTGGCTGCCGCCTGGATCAGGATCACCATCATCCCCATCACGTGCATGATCATGGCCATGGGCATCATCACCATCATCACAATCATGACCACGACCACCATCATCCACCTTACCCCCACGCAAATCACCCGCTGGGACCAGAGAGCGTGCGAAAGCACCTGAAAACGGCGCAAGAGTGAGTTGGAGCCAGGATCAGTGCGCCCATCTTACAGGCAGCGCCCCCTCCCCCTGGATGGGGGAGGGCCGGGGAGGGGGTGGCGCCCGCAGAGCGGGCCAATATAGGTGCATGCGGGCTTGCCCGCATTCCGCTTGGTTCGATCTCGGGCCTGGCCGATGAGCGCGCTCTTCGACACGTATCTCATCGTCGATTGGTCGGCAGCGAGCACGCCGAAGCGCGGTGCTGACAGCATCTGGTGGGCGCTCCACAGGCGCATTGGTGGCGCCCAGGCAATTGGCAATCCAACCACAAGAGCCGAAGCAATCGAAACCATCGCGCATCTCCTGGCCGCCGAAGCCGATCTCGGATACCGGATCCTGGTGGGCTTCGATTTTCCTTTTGGCTATCCACAAGGCTTTGCCGAGCGGGTCACGGGCCAGGCCTCGGCCCTTGCCCTTTGGGACTGGCTAAGCCGGGTCATCGAGGACGCGCCCAGCAACGCGAATAACCGCTTCGAGATTGCGGCTCAACTCAACGCGATTTGGGATGGCCCTGGCCCTTTCTGGGGACGCCCATCGCGCCTCGAGACCGCCGTGCCCGAAAAGAAAACCGGGATCGATTACAGCGAGCTCGCCGAACGCCGCCTGGTTGAACGACGCCAAAAATCGGCCCAACCGGTCTGGAAGCTCTTCACCACAGGATCGGTTGGCAGCCAGGTCCTCCTTGGCCTGCCAGCGCTCAATCGTCTTCGCCAAGATCCCAGGCTAAGAGATCGGATCACCGTCTGGCCTTTCGAGACTGGGTTGGCGGCCTCCGAGGCCCCCGTTACTCTGGCCGAGATCTATCCCTCACTTCTAGACAAAGCGGTCGCTCAACAACGCGCGCCCGATGAGATCAAGGACCGGGCTCAGGTGCGGGTGAACGCCGCCGCCTTTGCCGCCCTGGATGCAAGCGGAGGGCTCGCCGATCTATTCTCCTGTGCGCCCGATCTGACGCAGGAAGATCGCCACATCATCGAGACTGAGGAGGCTTGGATCCTCGGCGTCGGCTTTGAAGATCGCCTGCGGGAGGCCGCCTGATGCTCCGCTATGAGCGCGACCCTGCCGAGATCTATCGCCAATCCTTCGAAACCGTCCGGGCCGAGGCGGAACTCGACCATTTGCCCGCAGATTTGCACACCGTCGCGATCCGACTGGTCCATGCCTGCGGCATGCCTGAGATCACCGCGCGGTTGGCCTGGTCCGATGATCTCGCGATCTCTGCCCGATCGGCGCTTTCATCTGGCGCGCCCATTCTCTGCGATTGCGAAGCAGTCGCCAGCATGATCGTCCGCAATCGCCTGCCCGCAAAGAACCCGGTGATCTGCACTTTGAACGCCCCGGAGACGCGGCAGATCGCTACCAGGATCGAGAACACCCGCAGCGCCGCGGCGGTGACCCTCTGGGAAGATGTGATCGGCGGCGCCGTCGTCGCGGTCGGCAATGCTCCAACAGCTCTCTTCCATCTTCTGGAGCTGATCGATCAAGGCTTTCCCCACCCTGCTGCGATCCTTGGCTTTCCCGTCGGCTTTGTCGGGGCGGCCGAGTCAAAGGCTGAACTCGCCGCCCGCCCCCGCGCGCCCTTCCTGACCCTTCGCGGCAGGCGAGGCGGCTCCGCCATGGCGGCTGCGGCGGTCAATGCCCTGGCGGCGGGGCTGGAGTCGCCGCAATGACCGCTTGGCTCAACATTATCGGAATTGGCGAGGACGGGGTTTCGGGCCTCTCCTCTGCGGCCCGAGCGGCCCTTTCAGAGGCCGAGATCCTCCTCGGTGGAGATCGACACCATGATCTTGCGGGCGTAACGAAAGCCAAGCGGCTTTCTTGGCCATCACCTTTCGATGCAATGATCGATGCCATCATCGCGCATCGTGGGCGGCGCATGGTCGTGCTCGCCACCGGGGACCCGCTCTGGTACTCGGTTGGCGCGCGGATTGCGACGGCGATCCCTCCGCGGGAAATCATCTTTCACCCTCAGATCTCCGCCTTCCAATGGGCAGCCTGCCGGATGGGCTGGTCGCTGGCGGATGTGGAGACGCTGACCGCCCATGGCCGTCCGGCAGAGCAGATCGTCCCGTATTTTTGGCCCGGCGCGCGGCTTTTGATCCTGACTGCCGGGGCAGAGACGCCAGGTCAGATCGCTCGGCTTTTGAACAATCGCGGTTATGGCGCATCGCAACTCTCGGTTCTGGCGAATCTGGGTGGACCGAATGAGGGCCGGCTGGATGGCCGGGCCGAGGATTGGGCGGCGACCACCCCTGAAATCGCACCGTTCCACACGCTCGCTGTGACTTGCCAGGGGGACCAGCCCCAACTCCTCCCACATACCCCAGGGCTGCCCGATGACGCGTTCGAGCATGACGGCAAGATGACCAAACAGGATGTTCGCGCGGCCACGCTCGCAAAGCTGATGCCTCAGAGGGGTGAAGTGCTCTGGGATATTGGCGTCGGCTGCGGCTCGGTTGCGATCGAATGGATGCGCGCCGCGCCCTCGGCCGCCGCGATTGGGTTTGATACGCATACCAAACGTCTCGCCATCGCCGGTCGAAACGCCAAGGTTTTGGGAACGCCAGCTCTATCGCTTGTGGAAGGCGAGGCGCCTCAGATCCTCGATGCGATCCCCGCGCCGATTGGGACAAGGCCCGATCTTCGCAACCCAAATGCCGTCTTCATCGGGGGTGGCCTCAGCGAGGAGCTTGTCGACTGCGTGCTGGCGCGCCTGCGCCCGTTTGGCCGATTGGTCGCCAATGCGGTCACGCTGGAGAGTGAAGCCTGCCTCGCGATGTTGCAGGCCAAACATGGTGGCCAATTGACCCGGATCGCAACCGCCCATGCGGTGCCCGTTGGCCCCTATCGCGGCTGGCGCGCCGCCATGCCGGTCACGCAATGGAGCCTGATCCGATGACTGGCACGCTTTACGGCATCGGTGTTGGTCCCGGCGATCCTGAGTTAATGACGCTCAAGGCGGATCGTTTGATCCGGTCTGTCCCGGTGATCGCCTATCCTGCGCCCGATTCTGGGGAGAGCTTCGCCCGCTCGATCGCCGCCAGTGTGATCAGAGCAAACCAGATCGAGATCCCGATGATCGTGCCTATGCGGGTCGACCGTTTCCCGGCGCAGGACGTCTATGCTGATGCTGCCGAGGAGATTGCCAACCATCTCGAGGATGGCCGGGATGTCGCGGTGCTGTGCGAGGGCGACCCGTTCTTCTATGGCTCATTTATGTATCTCTTTGCGCGGCTGGCAGAGCGCTTCCCGGTCGAGGTCGTGCCGGGCGTGTCGTCCCTCGGCGCCTGCTCGGCACAGATCCCACGCCCGCTCACGGCGCGCAACGATGTGCTGACGGTGATCCCAGGCCCGCTCCCCGATGAGGAGATCAAAGCCCATATCGCCCGGTCCGAGGCTGCCGCGATCATGAAGGTCGGTCGTCATTTCCCACGCCTTCGGTCGCTGTTGGAGCAACTCGACCTTATCGATCACGCCCGCTATGTCGAACGCGCG
>JBCDAS010000186.1:0-8557 GCA_039185235.1 Pseudomonadota bacterium | reverse complement strand
TAAGGAACTTGGTTTGCGGAACCCATCAGGGCCAGCGGTCAAAACCGCGCAAACAGGCCGGACACATGACTGCTTCTGACAAATGCACAAATCAGATCAAAAAGGACTTGCTATGCAGGAGCCATCCACACAGGACATTCGTGTCATTAAGGTGTTGCTGGGCCGCGCCAAGGTAGAGCAAGAGCCCATCTGATTGGATCAACCAGATCTTAGGATTTTTCTAAAGCACATAATTATGGGCTAGAATTCCTTTCGCCCTGAGTCAGGTTGGAACAATTTTGGTCTAACAGAGACCGCGCAATACACCCATGTCGCCACTAAGTCGACCCGCGACACGGTCAGACCCTACGAGATGATCGCCATGCTGAATGATCAGACGCTTCAGCGAAGCCTGGAGTGGTCGGTGCGGGCGTTGCCCCCACCCCAAGCTGGAGATCGCTAACATCTCTCGAGCTTGTGGTTCTGCCTGGCGGCGAGCCATTGTGGCCACGTCAGCCCCTCGCAGCTCAAAGTGATACTGGCGACTTTAGCCTGCCGTACCGATGCGCTCGGTGGGCATGTGGTGGCGTTTGCGACGTGCGGCCATCTCATTGTTTGGCAGTCTCGATGGGCTTGCCGACACGGTGGCTTGCGCCCACTGGCTATCACCTCCCCGAATGACCAACTGGCTCGTCTACGCCAAACCGCCCCTCGGCGGACCCGAACTGGTGCTGGCTTACCTGTCGCGATACCCCCATCGCATAGCCATCTCGAACAATCGTCTGGTCCGCGCAGACGCCAATACCAGCGCATTCCGCTGGAAAGACTACCGCATCAAGTCCGGTGACCGCATGGCGGTCATGTACCTGGACGCCCGCGAGTTCATACGCGGTTTTTGATTCATCTGAGCAGCGATTATGCCAGCGGCTTCCGGGTTGGAAAACCTGACTAGCAGAAAGCCGCGGGCCGGTATCTGTGAGCTATGGGGATAGCGCTTGCCTGAGCTTCTGAAACGGCCGACGGCTACACTGGTTCGAGCGGCTGATGCGCGGCATGGCGGTTGTTACGATTTGGGTGTTCGCCCGCCGATATCTTGATTTAGAGAGCACGTCTTGGAGGGCTGGCGCACCGGGTATAATTCTTCCGTTCCGAATGCTGGGGGCATTCTGACTGTTTGAGCGGCATCCCTTTTGATCGGATTGACCCATCCGGCCTTGGTCATAGGCGGCGCGCGTTTGGTGGGGCGCTGTCCTTGCCGAAAGGTCTCTATGATGCGCCTTTGGCCGCCGCAGTCTGGGCAATGTTGGCGGAAGGTGGGCGGCGCTGCTTTAGCCTCATCCCTATCTGTGGCGCGATGATCGGTGCCGATCAGTGCTCTGATCTTTGCAAGGTTGGTCTTCCTCTTGGTGCAGGCGAGGAGACTGTAGTGGCTAATGCGGTGGAAGCGATCTGGTAGTAGATGAGGCGTCCGACTTAGGCGACAATTCTTTGAGACAGCTACTAAGCTCACGAATAACATGGGATCCTCTTGGAAGCGACGTGCCCCAATCCACGCTGATCGACTGCGCTAGACTGGCGTGCCCCGGAGCCAAAGAAGCTCTCGAACCTCGTCAGCCGAGCGGCAAGATCCCGTCGGATTGGCTCTCGACAGTCCGCTGCCTTTTCGGCGAAGCTCAGTCATGCGCAACCTGATTGTCGGCTTCGCGATCATTCTTACAGTTATTGGCTCGGCCCAGTCCGAGACGCCAGTCGATGTCGAGTTGGTCCTGGCCGTCGATGTCTCGCTGTCGATGACGGATCGCGAGCTAGAGATTCAGCGTCGCGGCTATGCCGAGGCACTGATCAGCGATGAGGTCATCTCGGCGATCAGCTCGGGCATCCCGCATGGCCAGATTGCGCTCAGCTATATCGAGTGGGCAGGGCCAACCTCGCAGCGCGTGATTGTCGACTGGACGCTGGTGCGCTCAAGGGCGGATGCTGAAGCCTTCGCCGCAAAGCTGTCCCGGGCCTTGCCCGATGCGCTGCCACGCACATCAATCTCGGGCTTGATCGACTTCGCCGTTCCACGGTTCGAGGGAAATGGATTCGCGGGCGAGAGCCAGGTCATCGACATCTCGGGAGATGGGCCGAACAATGGTGGCCGCCCAGTTCTGGCCGCACGCGCAGCCGCCACTTCCCGCGGGATCACGATCAACGGGCTGCCGCTGATGACCCGCGAGGGCATGGGAGATCAGTTCGACCTCGATGACCTCGACGAGTACTACCGCCAATGTGTCGTGACAGGGCCGACCTCCTTCGTAATCCCGGTTCTGAGATGGGAAGACTTTCCAGGCGCGGTCCGCCGGAAACTGGTTCTGGAATTGGCCAGCGGCCAACCTTTCACAGGGCTCCGTCACGAGATCCAGGGCTATGATTGCCTGATTGGTGAAAAGATCTGGGAGCGGTATTTCGGCGACTGGGACTAAGCATTTGGCGCTTCTTGGTCAGAATGGCTGGCAAGATGCATACCGACAGTGGCCTTGCGAAGGAGTGCTTGTCTGCCTCTGTTGGCGTCACGAACTCTAGCGCCAGCATTGCGCAAACCTGCCTCAACCACCTCGGCGCGCATCCAACCGTTTAAAGAAGTCCTCCACCAAGCGCGTTGCCGAGATGTCCTGATTTGTCGCGCCGACGATCCGGCTTAGGCGCGACCGGCCGGAGCCCGGCCAAGTGTGCCCGCCCCCCTCGATAATGTAATGCTCAAGTGGTGCGTCGCAGCCTTCGTAACTGCGCCAGAGGACAGTAGACGCATCATCCGGCACCCGATCGATCAGCCGAGCCTCGCGAAACCCGTCGCACCCATTGCGCCCAGCCAGCCGCGCCATGGTCTTCGCGACTGGCTCCACCCATCCGCGATCGCGGATAAGCGGGCTCCATCCGCCGATGCGCCCTCCGTCCGGTGGCATGATGCCGTCATCGGTTCCGTGGATATAGAGAATTGGGCGTGGAGGACCGTCTTTGCAGCTGCCTCCCTCCGGCAGGCTCGCGATCGCGACAGCGGCCCCGGCGAGAAGCTCCGGCGCATCGCAAATGAGCCTGAGGACCATGATCCCACCGATCGACGGCCCAGCGAAATAGACGCGCCTTGGATCCGCGATGCCAGCTTGGGCAAGGTCATCAATGAGCTTTCTGAGAAAGCCGATATCGTCGGCTTTGTCATAGGCCTCACCATCGGCATCCACCCGCCCATCGTTCCAATCGCCAAGCGCGGATGGCCAGAGCACAACCCAACCTTCGCGCGCAAGGCCGACCCCTGACCGGCGGCGCACAGTCCGCGGGCCAGCCAGACCACCGTGCAGGACAACTAGCACCGGGGCGTCTTGCAGATCGGCATTGGCATCGATCAGCGCCTGGCGCTCGATACCATCATGCAAGAGGGTGATCGTGCGCGTGGTGAAGCCGTGCGATTGGGTCGCGATCAACATCAGGGCAGCGGCAAGGAGCATATGGCGCATGGTTGGTCTCGGTAGCAACGGGCCCATATCTACTTATGCGGAGCGTCACGAAAGTCATCGTAATCTCACGAGAAGATGCGCATCGCGGGAGAGCGTATGATGAAGCCCCTTATACCATCTGCCTTGTTGAGCGCGACAATCCTGCTTTCGGCCTGTGCCGCCCCCGGTGAGCCGCTGCGCGTCGAGACGCTTGAGGGGTATGATTTCGCGGACTTCATCGACGCACAATCCAGTCCTGTGGCGATTGAGGGGCGCTTGGTTCTACCAGAGGATGTGCCACCCCGCGGTGCAGCTATCCTCAGCCACGGTGCGGCGGGTCCCGGCGGGCGGCAAGAGCGCACCGCGATGCTATTGGCCGAAGCCGGATGGGCGGCCCTGATCCTCGATCATTTCGCCGAGCGTGGCGTCCGATCGGTCGCACGCGATCAGATCCGGGTGAGCGAGCAGCAGATGGCCTCGGATATCTTCAGAGCGCGGGATACGCTCATCCAACGGCTGAACTTGGAGCCTGCGCAGATCGGCGCAATCGGCTGGTCAAAAGGGGCAACGGCCGTCACCCTCGCCGCCGTCAAGCGTCTTCAGGGCATGCTGGCGCCAGATACGCCACCGCTTGCCTTCGCTGCAGCCTACTACCCGTTTTGTGGTTTTCAACTGGATGATGAGGCACTGGCCAGCCCGCTATTGCTGCTGCTCGCAGGGGAAGACGACTGGACGCCATCCCCGCCCTGCCTGAGACAGGCAGAGGCTTGGCAAGCGGCCAATCAACCGGTCTCGGCCATGCTCTATGAGACTGCAGAGCACGGGTTTGACAGCCGCGCTGGGCGTTTTGAGATCGACAGCGCGATCACCGTTCGGGAGGTCTCGGCCCGCTGCACGCTGCGCGTGGATCGGTCCGGACGCACCGTCAGCCTCGACAGCGCGCATTCGTTAACGACCGCTGACGCAAGGCGCGCGTTTCTGGCGCTTTGTGGAGAGCGCGGGGTGACCTTCGCCGGTGACGCGGAAAGCGGAGAGGATGCCCGCATGAGGCTCCTCTCGTTTGCAACCCGCTCGGTCCCCGACTAGCGTTCTGGGCGGAGTTATTCGGCCGCGTGACAGCTGGATGCGTTCTTCTCCCATGGCAAGTCCCGGAGATGGCTGTCATCGAAGAACCCAACTGGCATCAGTTTGAACCCGCAGGTGATGCAAGGTTGCACGGGGAAGTCCTCGGGCCGCGGCACGTGGTGCAAGCCGAATGTGTGCCAGGCGACGAGGTCTTCGCCGACCAGGGCTCGGTCCTTGGCCGTGAAGCCGGGCAATCCGTCGGACCCGTCTGATGCGTTCACAAACTCGCCCGCTGGGAAGCGTTGGTCGGCGTCAAAAGCCGTCACCCAGAGGTCTTTATAGGTATACCCGCCACGTCTACCCGATGGGCTGTCTGGCGAGACAAAGGGCGTCACGGCAGAGGTCGGGATCAGTTTGTAAGCGGTCGGTTGCCCGGTCAGGCCAGTCTTGTCGGCGCTCTTGAACTTCCAGTAGCGCATCGAAGCCGCATCGACTTTGCGGGCGGCCGCGGTCTCGGTTTCAAGCACCGTTTCGACCATGCGGAACGCATTGCCATAAGGGTTCTCAGGACCAACCGGATCGGCGCTGGTATTGCACTCCACGACCGTATTCGCATCGCCATCGACCGCCATGTCGAGCCGGGCGCAGAACGTGTGCTGGTGGATCTGGCCGAGGACCCCGGGCGCGACCTCAATTCCATGATCGCCGGGTTGGCCAGGCATGCAGGCGGTTGTGTTTATGATGCCGGTCGCCTTCATCTCGAACTCGATCATGCCGTCGAGATGCAGATACCAGTAGTAGCCGTATTCATAGTTCCCGACCGTCGCGATGGTTGAGATCACCATGCGCCGGGCGCGCCGTGTCTCGACCCGGTCGAGGCGGAAGTCGTAGTGCTTCCAGGCGACGCCCATGTCTTCTTCGTGAAGACAGATGGCGTTCTTAATGGTCTCGGTCCCTCCGTCCTTGCTGTTGACGGTCGCGTCGATGTACTGGATCGCGCCCAGGCAATCGCAGCCAAGCTCCAGCGAGTTCACCAGCCGCCCGACGCCGTACTCGCCAATATCGAAGACATTCTTGCGCGGATGGCGGCCGTCGGGCGAGCCATAGGGCACCACCATCTCCGCGATCGAGGCGCGGTAGAGCACCGGGCGCCCGGCGATCGAGATGTCATGCAGTGTCAGCCCCTCACGCGCGTTGAAGCCGATCTGAAGCTCCCAATCGTGCCATTTCAGCCGGTGGCCTTCGAGCTCGAAGCTGACACCTTCGGGTTGGACGACGTTGATCGGCAGCAGATCCTGGCGCGTGACGGTCTGGAAGGTCCGGTCATAGTTCCACTCCATCCGGGGCACCGGGATGTCGCCCTCATCGCAGACCTCCAGCACCTCGCCCGTGTCGATATCCACGGTCGCGTTTAGCCCGTCGATCGGGTGGGCATACTGGTTGTCCATCTCCGAGTTGCGGATCCAGCAGAAGACGTGAGAGACGCGGCGACCCTTCTCCTCTGCGATGTTGAAGTTGCCGGCGGACCAGGGATCGGCGGTGACCAACTCCAGATCAAGACCCCGCCGCTCGCAAGCCGCCTGGAATCGGGGATCGGCCTTCACAGCATCCTCCACCTCCATGAATTCGATGGGCGCGATCATCGGGATCGCCTCGGGCAGGAAGGTCTGGGAGACCAGCGCCCCATCGGTCAGCGAAACCCGGCAGCGATGCACGCCGGACTTGCCAGTGTGATAGGCATTGACCCAAGCCTCGCGATGGATCTCATCGCCGGGTTTGAAGGCGCGGACGACCGATTTCTCCGGCTCGGCAAGCTCAACCATTTCAAAGTTGGCGCTCGCGCCGTCCTGGAGGGCCTCCCGTACGATCTCGGCGGCTTTCATGATTTCGTCGCCCGTCAGCGGTGAGAGCGGATGCAATGCGGTCGTCCTAGTCATGCCGTCCATGGTCGGTCTCCATCATCCCGGTTTCAAAGCCCGCCCCAGACCGGTCCGGGGCGGGCAGAGCGTCACTTCTTCAGCCGTGTCCAGATCGCATCGTAGAGCGCCTGGGTCTCCGGGTCGCAAACTTTCACGAAGGTGCCCGGAGGGGCATCGGCTGGCGGGTTTTGCTCGGGCGAGGTCTTCAACTCCTCGGTCAGAAGAGGGGTCACCCCTTTCACACCCGCCGTATATTGGGCAAAGTTCGACACCTCGGCGATGTTCTCGGGCTCCAACAGGAAGTCCATGAACTTGATTGCGCTGTCCCTGTTGGGCGCGTCTTTCAGCAAAACGACGTTGTCCATCCAGACAATGTAGCCCTGTTTCGGATAAGAGTACTCGACCGGCGCCCCCTCGGCCCGCGCCTTCGCGCCAAAGCCATTCCAGATCATGCCCACGGCCGCATCGCCCGAGACGAGGACATCTTTCGCCCCGTCCGAGTTGAACGACGCCCAATTCTCCTTCGCCGCATTCACGGTCTGCGACAGAAGTTTCAGTTGCTCGCGGTCGGTCGTGCATTGCGGAATGCCGAGATGGATCGAGGCAAGTGCCAGAAGCTCTCCCTGCGTGTCCAGCACGTTGATTTTGCCTTTGAGCTCCTCGGGCGGATTGAAGATGATATCCGTGGTTTTGATGTCGCCGGAATACACCTCGCGGTTCACCATGAAGCTGGTCGAGCCCCACTGGTAGGGAATCGAGTGCTTGCGGCCTGGGTCAAAATCCACGTCCAACCACTGGTCTTCGATATTGCCCACATTTGCCAACTCGCCATCGGCGATTGTGTCCAGCATACCCTCGTCGCGCATGATCTGAACCATGTAGTCCCCGGGAACCGCCACATCATAGGATCCAAGTGTTCCACCTTTGAGCGAGGCTAACATCGACTCGTTGGAATCGTAGGTGTCCATGGTCACTTCGATCCCAGTCTCTTCGGTGAACTTCACCAAAAGCTCCTGAGGGATGTATTCGAACCAGTGAAAAATTGAGAGCTTCCCCTCGGCCGAAGCGGCCCCGGCGCTCAGCGCCATCACAGCCGCCGCTGTGGTCAGTTTTGCCATGAGTTTCATTGTGATCTCCTGTCTTGGCTTCCGATTTTATTGATGAAGTACGAGACGGTCACAAACAGGACCGAGACGAGCAGCATGCAGGTGCTGATTGCCATGATGTTGGGTTTGATGCCCTGCTTCACCGCCCCGAAAATCGCGGTCGGCAGGGTCTCGACCCCGGCGCCCTTGACGAAATTCGTGATGATGAAGTCATCGAGCGAAATGATGAAGGCCAGCAGAAAGCCCGCGATGATCCCCGGCATCATTAACGGCATCAGGATCAGGCGGAACGCCTCCCACCGGCTGGCATAGAGATCCAGTGCGGCTTGCTCATACATCGCCTCGATTCCCTGCAGGCGGGCGGCGATGGGCAGATAGGCGAATGGGATGCAAAAGACGATATGGGCGAGCAGGATCGAGAGAACCCCGCGCTCGAACCCGATGGCGGAGAAGAAGATCAAGGTCGCGACGGCGGTCACGATCTCCGGCACCATCAGGGGCAGGTTGATCAGCGCGAAACTGGCGGATTTGCCCGCGAACACGCCGCCTCGCAGCATCGCCAGCGTGGCTGCGGTGGCAATCACGGTCGCCGTCGTCGCCGCGGCAATGGCAATCGTCAGGGAGTTCCAAGCCGCCTGTTTGAACTTGGCCGACTCGATGCCGAAGAAGACCTCCTCGTACCAGACCAGGCTGAAGCCGCCCCAGCGGGTGATCGAGGCGGTCTCGTTGAACGAATAGATCATCACGATGATCAAGGGCGCATAGAGCAGTGTCAGACAGAAAATCGTCATCGGGAAGAAGCCGGGATACTTGCGCAAGGAGGTCATTTCGCCTCCCTCCGCCCTTCGTTCCGGGCGTAGAAGAACAAGACAAGCAGCACCATCGACAAGAGGATCATCGCCGCTGCTGCACCAAAGGGCCAGTTGCCAGCCGCCCCTTTGAATTGATCTTCGATCAGGGATCCGATCATCCAGTTCTTCGCCCCGCCCAGCAGATCCGGCGCCAGGAAGGCCCC
>JBCDAS010000185.1:0-8585 GCA_039185235.1 Pseudomonadota bacterium | reverse complement strand
GCGCCCCTTTTGGCGGTCCCGTGGTGCCCGATGTGTAGGAGATAAAGGCCGGTGTCTCAGGCGTCGTGGCGACCGGATCAAAGGCATCGCGCGCCTTCTCCATCTCGCCCGACAGGTCCATGGCCCGCGCATCCGCACCGTCGATGCAGAAGATCGCCTCGAGCCCCGCACCAATCCCCTCCAGCTTTGGCAGATTGGCGCTGTCAGTCACCAGCATCCGCGCGCCCGAATGGTCGAGGCGATAGCTCAACCCATCGGCGCCAAAGAGAGTGAACAGAGGGACTACTATGGCGCCCATCTTATAGGCGGCCAAATGGGTCAACAGCGTCTCTGGGCATTGCGGCAGCAGAACCGCGACCCGATCGCCACGCTTAAGCCCATGATAAACAAACACATTTGCCAATTGGTTGGACAGAAGATCGAGCTGTCGGAAGGTGAAGTCGACCGCATCATTCTCCCGCAAATGCAACAGCGCGAGCCGGGTGGGATCCGTCTTCGCCCATTTGCCAACCATATCCTCGGCCAGGTTGTAATCCGGCGGCAGAACCCAGTGATGCGCCTCGCGGATCGCCTCCCAGCTGGACAGATGCGCGATCTCTGCCATGGCTCAATTGGCCGGAATTAGGGGCAAAGTGTCCTCGACACCGGGCCAGGTAAGGGCGCGTTCAACCAGCGCATCCAATGCGGGCTGCGGGCCCGCAATAAGCGCCGGGCTGGTGGCTGCGAGGAACTGGCAGGCGATCACAGCCGCCAAGTCTCCGCCATCCCGCGGCTGGTCCCCACGGGCCGCCTGCGCCGCCTCCATTGCCGCCAAACCGCCCTCGACCTGACCCGTGAGGCGGTCGATCCACTTGTCCCAGCGCATCTCCTCAGGCCTGCGGTCGCGCTCATAGACCAGGGCCACCGCCTTCTCGCTGGTCGAATTGGCGAGCGCCAGGCGGGAGAGACAGTCCAGCCGCTCCTCGCCCGCCTCTGGGATCAGCCGGGTGCCCTCCGGCGCGGTCTGCTCAAGGTAGTCACAGATCACAAAACTCTCGATCAAACGCCGCCCGTCATCAAGCACCAAAACCGGCACCCGGGCGACCGGGCTTTGCATCTTCAATTCCTCGAAATCAGGGCCCACTGGCGCCAGTTCGCGGCGCTCGACCGCACGCCCCTGATGGGCGAGCCACAACGCCACGCGGCGGGTAAAAGGCGAGAGATTTCGGCCATATAAGATCATAGCGCCTCTCCTCGATCATTCAGCGGCAGTATCGGGCATGGCGACCTCGCCAGGCAGTGCCGGGAAAGCCGGTTTCACCTCCATATCCTCCGGCGCGATCGCCTCTTGCAAGACCTTTTGCACCTGTGGCTCGACCCAGTAGAATGTGTGCCCGCCCAGGCCGACCTCGTGCTGCTCCAAGAAACCATCCTCGCCATAACGGTGGATTGATCTCCCCGTCTGCGGGCATTCCCGAATACCGTGGTGACGCTCCCATCCGCCGGGCGGCAAGATATGGGTGCCGATAAAGTCATCTTTGCGGAAGATATTGATCCAACGCCATTTTCCGCCCGAGAGATCGCCTTGACCAGGCGTCTCGAAGCCGTCTGGGAAGTACTCTTGATAGAGATGCGTGTACGGTGAGCCGAGGGTGATCAGTGTCCTTTTGCCGACCTTCTCCAGCAGCGCTTTCAACGGTTCATCATAGCCGACAACCTCGCTGGAATTCGTCCTGAGCGCATCGAGCGAGATCACGGTTCCCTGGCTATGGGCGACAATGACCAGCTCATCGGGTTTGTGACGCTCCAAAAGCTCACGCGCGACTTTGACAAAGCGCAGATCGATCCGGTTGCGAACCGCATAGCTGTCCCGCCGCTTCCCGAAATGGTCGTCACTGCGCATATAGTTGATGATGTCATTGGCGATGCCTAGACCGACCGCCAACTCGTCGCGCATCACGTAAAGGATGCCTCCCAAAATGACGACCGAGATGAAGAGCTCATCGAGATAGAACCGTGTCCACTGATCGACCTGATGCAGCGCCTCGGTGTTGAAGATCGAGCCCTCGACCGAGACCAGGGTGAACATCACCATGGCGAGGAACAAAAGCCCCGAACCCGCCATCATCGTGGCGGCGATCGACTTTGCCAGGATCATCCGCGGCGGGTGGCGATGCACCGTGCCATTGGGCCTGAAATAGTTGAAGGAGACCCGGGCATGGGTGAATTTCGGCAGGCGCACCAGCACCAGCCAAGCGGCCAAAACACCCGCGACGCCCAGGATGATCCAGTTCACATAGACCGTGTGGAAGGCCGAGACAAACAGCGCCCGGTGGCCGCCAAAATCGGGATAGAGAAAGATGCTCACGGCCCAGATGCACGAGAACGCAAACAGCCATGTCATCATCATCCCCGACAGGGCCGCTGGCGCCAGGCAAGGCACCGGCCAACTGCCTTGGCTGAGGCGGGCCTGGACGCTCCGGACCGTGTGACAGGCGAGCAGCAGCACAGCCCCCCAGAGTAGCAACAGCCAAAGACCCCATTGCAGCGCGATCAGCGTGCCCGCGATCGAGTAGACGCCCGAGATCCCATGCCAGCAATCCACTTTGATCGAGCCCGCCCAGTCGCAGATCCAATCCTCGACCCAAACCGCAAGATCATCTGAGGTATAGTCGAACTCCCGCTCGACCATCGAGATCTCGGTCAGGCCATAAGCGTCGACCTCGGTGACTTCAACCGGCTCGGAATATGTAAAGAAAACAGGGGCTTCACCGGTCACATCCTGCTTGTGCCAGACAATCGCAAGCGCAACGGTCAAGCACGCGCCGATCATCATCCACAAAAAGAGATGGCGCATCAAATAGCGGTTTGTGCCTTTGTAGAGATAGGCCGCAAAGAAGCCTAGAAACGCGCCCAGCACGATCACCCAACGAAAGCGCGTGCCCGGATCATCAACGATATGGGTGTACCCGCCGATCTCCAGCGCCATGCCTGCGAAAGCCAGGATCAGAACAACGGAATTGATTGCGGCAATCGGCCCATGCATCAGCCAGACGCCCGCGATTGCCAGGTTCCGCGAAAGCCAGTCTGAAGCGTAGCATTGCAGCGCGCTCTCGCGCACCAGATGCCCAAGCCCCAGGATCACCTGAAAGAGCTGCAAAAGGATGCCCACCAGCTTGTGCGACGTCTTCGCCACATCGGCCCAATAGACCTCGGCATAGATCTCATCGGCCTTGGGCGTCGAGCGATGGAAGATATGGCAGGGAAAAACCTCGGGGATCTGATAGGCTTTTGGACTGCCAATCTGGCGCAGGCTCTCCAAGCGCTGTTGCTCTTCTTTGGTCGGCTCCTCGACCATGGTCAGCGCCGCGGTCCAAACCTCGGTGTCGGGGGGTGTCTTCACACACGCCGCCACTAGCCCGACCGTCTCGCCCGGCGTCTGCTCGCCAACCCCATGAACCACAAGGATCAGGCGCCTTAAGAGCGATTGTTCCACTTTTCCCCCAAGTTTTTGCGCTAAGTGTATCAACTCACGGGCGATCGGCCAGCGAAATCGCCTTTTGGCGCGATGGGGCGGTCTTGATCTGAAATCGAGCGCCGCATATTTTCCTGGCGAGAGCAGGGAGCCAAGCCATGGACACGCCAAAGCTGATCGATCCTTTCCGGCGGGAGATCAACTATCTCCGCGTATCGGTAACCGATCGCTGCGACTTCCGCTGTGTCTATTGCATGGCCGAGCATATGACCTTTTTGCCCAAGCGCGATTTGCTGAGTTTGGAGGAGTTGGATCGCCTCTGCTCGCTCTTCATCGGCGAGGGGGTGCGCAAGCTGCGCATCACCGGGGGCGAGCCCTTGGTGCGCAAGAACATCATGTGGTTCTTCGAACGCATGGGTCGTCATCTGGGCGCGGGGCTGGATGAGCTGACTGTCACCACCAATGGCTCACAGCTAAAGCGCCACGCACAGAGCCTCGCCGATTGCGGGGTGAAGCGGATCAATGTCTCGCTGGATACGCTGGACGAGGCCAAGTTCCAGGCAATCACCCGCTGGGGCCGGCTTGCCCAAGTGCTCGAGGGGATCGAGGCGGCCCAGGCCGCAGGTCTCCGGGTGAAACTCAACACGGTCGCGCTGAAGGGCACCAATGACAGCGAGATCCATCGCCTGCTTGAGTGGTGCGACGCCATGGGCCTGGACCTGACATTCATCGAGGTCATGCCCATGGGCGATCTCGGCGGCGAGGATCGATTGGATCAGTACTACTCGCTCAAGGATCTGCGCCAGGATCTCGCCACCCGCTGGACCTTGACCGAGAGCAGCTACCGCACCGGTGGCCCGGCACGCTACTTCCGGGTCGAGGAAACCGGCCAGCGCATCGGTTTCATCACGCCCCTTACCCATAACTTTTGCGAAAGCTGCAACCGGGTGAGGCTCACTTGCACCGGCCAGCTCTATATGTGCCTCGGCCAGGATGATGATGCGGATCTGCGCGCCGTGATGCGCTCCGGCGCCTCGGATGACACGCTCAGGGCAGCAATCCACGAGGCGATCGGTCGAAAGCCCAAAGGCCATGATTTCGACTATTCCCGACAACAGGTCGACGGCCAGGTCGCCCGTCATATGAGCACCACCGGCGGCTGAGGGCACGCTGCCCGACCCATTTCCGCAACGCGGTCCAATCGCGCCTAACCTCCCGGTCCGATCCCACCTGGATTGGAGGTTCCCATGGAACGCCTACGCCATGCCATTCTCGCCGCAGCCCCAGACGCACCAGATCCCGCGATCCAAGGATTTCAGGCGGCGCGCCTGAGCTTTGAGGCGGCGAGCGCCGAGACACCCTTGCGGCTTGCTCATCTGATCGGGCAATGCGCCCATGAGAGCCTGCGCTTCACCCATGATACTGAGAGCCTCTACTACTCGACGCCGTCGCGCCTTTCCGCCGTCTGGCCGCGGCGCTTTCCGACCGAAGCGGCGGCACGGCCCTATGCCCGTGACCCGGAGAAGCTGGCCAACAAGGTCTATGGTGGGCGTCGGGATCTGGGGAACACCGAGCCCGGCGATGGATGGCGCTATCGCGGCCGGGGGTATCTGCAATTGACCGGGCGCGCGAACTACACGCGCTATGGCCGGATGCTGGGCCTGGATCTGGCCGCAGATCCAGACAAGGCGACCGAGCCTGAGATCGCCTGGCGGATCGCAGCCGCCTATATGCACACAAGGCGGCGGCGGGGAAAGCGGCTCTTTGAATGGGCAGATGAGAACAATGTTGAGCAAGTCTCACGCGGTGTGAACGGGGGCTTGCATGGGCTTGCCGATCGACGGACACGGACCTTTAGCGCCTTGCGGGCGCTTGGCGGTCTGAACCCGCAGCCGGTTCTAAAGCGCGGCGCAAGCGGGGCGGAGGTGCTGTTACTCCAGCGCAGCCTGGCCCTGGCTGGCTTCTCGCCACGCGGGCTGGACGGGCGCTTTGGCCCCGGGACAGAGCGCGCCGTTCGCGCCTTCCAGCGAGCGAACCGGCTGATGGTCGACGGCATGGTCGGCCCAAAAACCTGGGAGCGTCTCGCGCCCGAAGCATCCTGACTGGACCCACAGACGGATTGTGGCATCTTCTGAGGCACCCTCGCCTTTCAGGAGATACTGATGATCCGCTTTGCTTTGGCCCTCTGCCTCCTCGCCAGTCCCGTCTTTGGCCAGAGCCGGGCCAATCCCGAAGCCGCGAGCGGTTGGACACCAAAAGAAGACGTGACCGCGGAGCGTCATATGATCGTAGCCGCGAACCCGCTGGCGAGCGCTGCCGGATTGGACGTGATGCGGGCCGGAGGGTCGGCCGCTGATGCCACGATCGCAGCACTTCTGGTTCTCAATGTCGTCGAGCCGCAATCCAGCGGGATCGGTGGTGGAGCCTTTGCCTTGGTCCATGGCCCCGATGGCTTGACCAGCTTTGATGCCCGCGAGACCGCGCCAATGGCGGCGACCCCGGAGCTGTTCTTTCGAAATGGCGAGAAGATGGGTTGGCTCGAGGCGGTTCCAACCGGTCGCTCGGTCGGCGTGCCGGGGCTGGTCAAGCTTATGGCAGAACTGCACGAGCGCCATGGCCGCCTACCCTGGCCCGCGCTCTTCCAACCAGCCATTCAAATCGCAGAGCAAGGGTTCCCGGTCAGCCGTCGCCTCGCGGGTTTGGTGGCAGGCTACCAAGACTGGCTCGCGGACACGGATGCGGCCCGCCTCTTCTTGCCCGGCGGAGTGCCAATCGCCGAGGGTGACCTCCTGCGCAACCGTGCATTCGCCTGGAGCCTGCGGCGGCTCGCCCTTTCGGGCCCGGAGATCTTCTACAACGGCGCCTTGGCGCAAGACATGATCCGGTCAGTGGGATCCGGCGAAATCCCAGGGCAACTGGCGATCGAGGATTTCACCCGCTATGAGGTCATCGAGCGTAGGCCCGCCTGCATGACCTATTTCGCATTTGAGGTTTGTGGGATGGGTCCACCCTCGTCTGGCGCAACCACTGTTGGCCAGATCCTGGGCCTGGTCGCCGCGACCGGAGAAGCGCCGTTGGGCGCCGACGGGGCGCATCTCTTTGCCGAGGCATCCCGCTTGGCCTATGCGGACAGGGCGGCCTATCTGGGCGATCCCGATTTTGTCGATGTTCCGGTGAAAGGCCTGTTGGATCCGATTTATCTCGCCGAACGGGCCGCGTTGATCCCCTTGGACACGGCCTCGGACGGTCAGGCCAAAGCGGGCGATCCGCCATGGCATGAAGGCCATTGGGCCCCAGATCACAGCCCAACAAGCCCTGGGACCACGCATCTCTCGGTGATCGACCAGCAGGGGCTAGCGATTTCTCTGACCGCCTCGATCGAGACGGCCTTTGGATCAAAGCGCATGGCGGGCGGGTTTTTGTTGAACAACCAACTGACCGACTTCTCCTTCTCGCCAGTCGATGAGACGGGCACGCCGATCGTGAACGCACCGGCTGCTGGCAAACGCCCGCGGTCCTCGATGGCGCCGACGATCGTTTTGCGCGATGGCGAGGTCTTCCTCCTCGCAGGCTCTCCCGGCGGATCTCGCATCCCAGAATACGTGGCAGGCAGCTTGATCTCGATCCTCAGCCACGGGATGACCCCGGCAGAGGCGGTGGCGCAGGGACATATCTCACACAGAAATCGCGGGAAGGTCGTGCTGGAAGAGGGCATGTCGGCGGAGCTTGCGCAGGCACTCGAGCTCAAGGGCCATACGGTCGAGTTCTCTTCCCTAACCTCCGGGCTGCATTTGATCGAGGTGATGGAAGATGGCACGCTCCTCGGCGGCGCTGATCCGCGTCGCGAAGGCGTAGCCCTCGGCGATTAATCCAGCAACCGGTTCAGGAACGCATCCTGACGCGCATGCGCTTCCCGGGCGATCGCGAGGTCGAAACAGTCGAATGCGTGCACACCGCCGGGCACAATCGCCAACTCGGTCTCGTTCCCCGCCGCGCGCCAGCGGGCTTCCATGAAGAGTGTATCATCCAAGAGCGGGTCGAGCGTGCCGATCTGGAAGAGCGCGGGCGGCAGCCCTTTCAGATCCGCATAGAGCGGGGAGGCTTCGGGCGGTCTCTGCCCCTGCAGCAAGTTCTCGGTGAACCAGGCAACAACCGGGGTCGAGAGAACCAGATACGCCTCGCCCCATGCCTTCAGCGATGGCGTCCCACCCAGATCAAACGGGCCATAATTCAGCACCATTCCCTCGACACGATCCGCCTCACCCGATGCCCGAAGTCGCAGCAAGGTCACTGCTGAGAGATGAGCGCCCGCGCTCTCTCCCCCGATGAAGAGCGGACCTTCATAGGCGCTCAGCGCCCAGCGGGCGGCCGCGAGACAATCCTCGGCGCAATCGGGCCATATGTGCTCTGGAGAGAGGCGGTACTGCACCGAGGCAACCGCAAGCCCGGTCGCCTGCGAAATCCTTTGGCTATAGCCATCCAAATGCTCAGGATTGCCCAGGGTCCAGCCGCCGCCATGGATGTGCAGATAGACGCCACGGGGCGGCGTATGGGGCAAAGACAGGCGCACTCGACCGGGTCCACCAGGCGCGCCGGGGATATCCACCCAATTCGATCCCTCAAGCGGCCCGACGAGCGGAAAGAGACCTCGGCCCTCGGCCCGCGCCTGTCGGGTAAGCTCCACCGGCACATCCATCGGCCGGGGCGCATCTTTCAGCTTGGCGATCAGATCCGCATTAAAGGCCGCTGTCTCCTGCGAGACGGCAGCCGGATCGAATGGGTTCTTCATCTTGCTCAGGTCGTCAGCCCTCGCAAAAGGCGTGCGCGTTTCGCCGGGACGCGTTTGATCTCAACACCAGTGAAGACATGCAGCGTGTTCAACTCGTTGTCGATCACCGCATGGTCTGACACCCAACCGCCCATCACGAGGTAGGTGCGCAGCAGGGGCGGCATCCCCTTCATCGCGAGCTTTAGATTGGGTTTGCGCAGACTGAACTTCTTCTTGAATGGGAAGACCCGGGGTGCCTTGACCCGCGGCAGCCAGCGTTTGGGTGCGATATGCTTCTCCTTGAGCAGCGCAAAGGCGTCGGCATATTCCTCGGCATCGACGCCATAAAAGGATGAGCAGCCG
>JBCDAS010000184.1:0-8663 GCA_039185235.1 Pseudomonadota bacterium | reverse complement strand
GCAGAACTGGGGATCGTTCCGGGCACCCAGATGATCCATCCGATTTTCGATGCGGCACCCGAAGCGCATCGTTGCGGGCGCTAGCTGACCGCCCCCTCCCGCCCCGCCTCCCCGCCCAACCACCGAGCTTCACCTCGGTCGTAGGCTCGGTGGTTGGGCGGGGAGGCGGGGCGGGAGGGGGCGGTCAGCTAGCGCCCGCAACGATGCGCTTCGGGTGCCGCATCGAAAATCGGATGGATCATCTGGGTGCCCGGAACGATCCCCAGTTCTGCCGCCAGCCCGCCATTGATCTCAAGCACAGCGCGGACTTCATCGCGCGAGGGCAGCGATCGTTCGGAATAGGGGACAGCTTCGGCCGCGATGCTCTCAACCCGGCCATCGGAATCGATGAAAATAAGGTCCAGAGAGATCATCGTATTGCGCATCCAGAATCGGGCCGGACGCGGCGGGTCCATGACAAAGAGCATACCCGACTCGCGCAGAAGTTGTGTTCGAAACATCAAGCCGCGCGCTTGCTCCTCAGGTGTCTCGGCAAGCTCGATCGAGAAGGTAATCGGGGGGTCCGACAAGGCCGTGATTTGGTCGGGCGCACAGTCAAGCGCAGTGCCGGGTGTCACGCTCACCACACCCGCCATCAGCACAGCCATCGCCAGGCGCGTCATCTAATCCGTCGAGGTTTGGGCCTTTGCCTCATCAACCCCAGCCTCCCAGAGCCTGAGTTCCGCGACCATTAGGCCGCGCGGGCCGCGAAATGTCCGGCAGGCCATACCTTCACCACCGGCCAAATCCTGGAAGCCACAGCGGCGCACGGTCTCCATATGCACAAAGACATCCTCGGGATCGCCATAGATATTGACGAAGCCAAAGCCCTTTTGCTTGTCGAACCACTTGACGCGGGCTGGCAGCAAAGGCCCAACCTCCGCGCCATGCTCCAAGACCTCGGTCGGTCGTGCTGTGTCGAGCGGATCCAGCCCCGGCATCGGGGGCTCCTCCACCTCGAGCAACCGCTCCGCATGAAGTCCGCGCTGGCCTTTCTCCGATACAATTTTGACCTTCGCGCCTTCACTTAGGCTCACAATGCCAAACGCCCGAACACAGGACGCGTGCACCATGATATCGCCTTCTGCTGAGTCATCTGGCACTACAAATCCGTAGCCTTTCACGGCATCGTACCATTTGACATGTCCTGACACGATCCTGCCCGTGCCGTTAAGTTCGTCCGTCACAATTCACCTTTCCCGCAAGAACCCGTTCACCTCATTACCACTTTCTTTTTGCCTCGCTAAAGACTTAATTCGGACGAGATAACTTGATTCGACATATTTTGGCCACAGAGTCCGAGCTGGGAGAGCTTGAATGATGCGAGAGAGGATCACAAAAACGCGATCGGGCATTCTATGCATTGTCGCGACTTGTGCTCTGATGGCGTGCAATCCTCTGGCACCGGAAGACCGCTCCCAGCGCGATCAGGTCGAGGAAGACTGGCATCAGCAAAAGATGATCTTGCTGCCACGACCGCCGGTGATTGCGGCAGAGCCCGGCGATGAGTTTGCAACCGCGCGGCTTGCGGCACAACGCGCAGATCCCGCGCGTCTGGGAGGGCGGGACCAGGCGCAGCGCGTTCTGATCGACACCCTGCCCTATCTCATCGGCTCCGAGCCCGGACGCCAGTTCCTGCAATCGACCGGGGCGCGGGCTTTGGCCCGGGGCGCGCCTGCGCTGTCCTGTCCGGGTACGGCGGTGGTTTCTTCGGCCGATCCGCTGCCGCGACCCGATTTGGCGGAGCAGGCATTGCGGCTCTGCATCGCGGATTTGCCCCCGGATCGGCCCGATTGCGGCTGCGAGGTGATCGCCTTCAACGATCTCGTCACCGTTCCGCGAGAGGCCCTGGCCTATGCCACCGGATCGACCGCGCGACTGTCGATCCCGGCCCAAGGCATCGATGGGTTCCTGGTCGCCGAGGAATCGCCCAAAGGCGGGCTTTTGCTCCGCGATCTCACAGGGCCCATTGCAAGGGTGATTCCCGGTAAAGGCGAGGAAGTTTCGGTCCGGTTCGCGAGCGGTCAGAGCTATGACGGACGGCGGATTGTGGTGGGCTTCCGCCGCGGTCGGATCGCCGAGCGGATTTATGCCACAGCCGATGATGGGGAGCGTTTATCCCTGTTGATCGGGTTCGAACCAGATGAGCTGGCCGATCAGGCAGGCGCCTGGCTCGCATGGCCCAGCGGCAGCTAGTAGCCGCGCTCTGGACTGACCACATTTTGCAAAGGCTCCCCCTGCCGCCAGCGGGTGAGATTGTCGGCAAACCACTCGACCGCACGCCGCTCCCAGCCCTGATAGACGCCCGAGCAATGGGGCGAGATCAGGATCTTTGGATGCGCCCAGAGCGGGCTGTCCAGCGGCAGCGGCTCTGGGTCGGTCACATCTAAGACAGCGCCTGACAGCTGGCCCTGATCAAGCGCATTGATAAGGGCATCGGGCACCAGAATGCCGCCGCGCGAGACATCCACCAGCACAGCGCCCGGCTTCACAGCCGCGAGCGCCACGTGGTCGATCAGGCCCAGGGTGGTCGGCAAAAGCGGCAGGCAGACCAGAATAAAATCTGCCCGGCCCAGCGCCTCTGCCATGGCGTCGGTGGCAAAGACCTCGTCGACATGGGCGCTCGGCTGGGGCCGGGCGCGGACACCCAGCACCGTCATCCCCATAGCTTTGGCGATCCGGGCGGTCTCCTCGCCCGTCTTGCCCACCCCAATCAAGGCCAGGGTTTTGCCCTCCAAGGGCTCAACCCCGCGTGTCGGCCAATGCCGTGCCGCCTGGTCGCGCTGCATGCGCGGGATGTCTAGGCTGTGATGCAGGAACATGCCGATCGCGAAATGGGCCATGGCGGCGGCGGCGACGCCGGCGCCATTGGTCACGACCACCTTTTCGCCATCCCAGGGCAGGAGATGATTCACTCCAGAGCCCGCATTCGAGATCCATTTGACACTGGGGGCTGCGAACAGGGCCTCTCGCGGGAAAGGGGCGCTGGAGAAGCGCGAGCTGTAGACCACCTCTGGCGCGGTCTCGGCCAGGCGGGCGGGCAGGCTCTCGAAATCGGCGCAGATCTCAGGCGCAAGATCGGGATGGCGCTCGGCCAAGACCGCGATTGCAGCCTCGGGGCGGTTGGTGTGGAGCAGAACCCGGGTCATGCCGCAGCCCGCATCAGCGCTCCACAAGAGCGTTCGGCACGGCGCCCGAGCAATTCCAACGCCTGGAACATCATCGCCTGGTTCGAGCAGATCACAGGTTTGCCCGTGGCAGCCTCCAGCCGCTCCACCACTTCGACCGAGCGCATATCGGTGCAGGAGAGGACGATCGCCTCCGCCCCGGCCTCATCCGCCTCTAGGCCCAGGGCAAAGACCTCCTCCGGCACCAGTTCACCCTGGCCATAATTCCCAAGCTCGCGCCCGATATCGGCGCGCGAGACCGTCTCGATCCCCTCTGCCGCCAAAAACGCCACCGCCTGGTCGTTGATCGCGCCCACATAGGGCGAGGCAAAGGCGATTTTGCGAAGGCCCAAGCGGCGCACAGCATGGACCAAGGCACCCGCCGCTGTGACCGAATGGGCACCAGAGCCTGTGCGGATCGTCTCGGCCAGATCCCGGTCAAACGCGGGCCCATGGGTCAGCGTGGCCGAAGTGCAGCCATAAAGGATCACATCCGGGCGCGCGCCCTGGATCAGGTGCAAGGGCTGGCTCAGATCAGCCGATCCCAGGCCCGCCATCTGCGCATCATCCGGGATCTCGTCGATGTCATACCCGCCGAGGCGCTCGACATAGATCCCCACATCCTCGGGCGCGAGGAGCTGCATATCCGGCTCGAGATTGGTGTTGGTGAAAGGCACGAGCACCCCAATCCGGGCTGCAAAACGGTGGGCAGGTGTCATCTGTAAGCCTCCAATTTGGCCAGCGTCTCGGCGGTCAGGTCCATCTCGGCCGCGGGGCCGATGGTCACTCTGAGACAGTCTGGCAATCCATAAAACCCCATTCCACGCGCCATCACCCCTTCGGCGCGCAAAGCCTGGTCGGCGGAGCGGGCGGTGTCGGGATCTGGGAAGCGGAGCAGGATGAAGTTCGTGCGGCTCGCCACCGTCTCGACCCCGATTTCGCTCAACCGGGCTGCGAAACGGTTCTGCTGGCACGCGGTCTGGGCGACCGTCTCGCGCATATAGGCCTGATCCGCCATTGCCGCCCGCGCGGCCGCCTGGCTAACGCCTGAGATCGGGCCCGGGGGTTGAAGCTTGCGGATCTCAGCCGCGATCGCGGGCGGGAAAGCACCCCAGCCAACCCGGATCCCAGCCAGCCCATAGGCTTTGGAGAAGGTGCGGAACACCACCGTATCGCCGCGCTCGATCAGGTCGAACAGGGCCTCGCCCGGCGCATCGACAAACTCGCCATAGGCCTGGTCGATCAGGAGGAGCACGTTGCCGGGCAAGTCATGGCGCAGCCGCCGGATCTCGGCCGCTGGGATCACGGTGCCCGTGGGATTGCCCGGATTGGCAACACAGACCAGCCGGGTCTTTGGCGTGACAGCGGCGAGGAGGTCATCGACCGAGACCGCCATCTCCGGCTCTGGCGCCACAACGTACTCGGCCCCCGCGATCCGGGTCGCTGTGCGGAAATAGGCATAGGCGTATTGGGTCGAGAGGACTTGATCGCCCGGCCCGGCAAAAGCCCGGATCAGGAGCCCGATCAGCTCCAGCGAACCAGCGCCGCAGAGCAGGCTCTCCGGCGCCAAGCCATGGACCCGCCCGATCTCCTGGCGCAGGGCGACCCAATCAGAATCGGGATAGCGATGCGCCTGCCGGAGCGCCGCCGCAACCGCCTCACCAACTGCCGGGCTCGGCGGGCGGAGGCTTTCGTTCACATCCAGCGGGATCGGTGTTTTGCCGGGGGCGACCGCGCGGTTCTCGACACCATAGGGGGAGAGATCGGCGAGCTCTGGGCGCGGTGTGATCATGATGTCTCCTCCCATCCATAGAGCGAATTGGCGGCTTCGCGGCTGATCAGCCCATCCTCAAGATCCTGGGCGATGCGCTCTGGCACCCGCGCCTGGGGCGCGCCGAACCCGCCCCCGCCCGGGGTCTCGAAGATCAGGCGTTGTCCGGGTTCGACCCTATAGGCGCCCTTGCCCGGCAGATCCGGGCCGGTGTCGATGGCGATCCGGCCCGCCTGGCCCGCTCGACCGCCCTCGCGCCCTTGGGCTGGGAACAGGATCCGCTCGACCGCGGGGAAGACAAGGAAGGCATCCTCTCCCGCCGGGCTGAGTTCGATCCGCTGGCCAAGACCGCCGCGGCAGCGCCCGGCGCCCCCGCTATCGGGGCGGAGCTCACGGCAATGAAAGCGCACTGGGGCGACCTGCTCCGAGGTCTCGACTTGGCTGCCCCAAACCCCCGAGGGGAAGGCCGTGGCCGAGAGACCGTCCTTCCCAGGCCGCGCCCCGGTGCCGCCATTATGGACAAACTCAACAGCAAAGGGCTCCCGCCCGGATTGCGCCACCTCTGGCGCACTGCGCAGCGGCAGGTCCCACATGGTGCATGGCCCCTCGGCGGGCACCCGGTCGGGGATCGCTTGCGCAAGGCAGCCAAAGACCAGATCCGCCGTCATCTGGCCCAAGGAATGGCGCATCGCGACCGGCGCCGGGGGCTGGGCGTTCAGGATGCAATCCTCGGGCCCAGTCACCCGAAACGGCGCCAGCGAGCCCGCATTGTTCGGGATATCCGATCCGATCAGGCAGCGCATCGCAAAGACCGAATAGGCGGTCGCATAGTTCAAGGGCACGTTGACGCCCTTGGCCGAGAGGCCTGCCGTGCCCGCGTAATCCAGCAAAATCCCCTCCGGGCCCACGGTCACCGTGCCCACCAGCTCAATCGGCGCCTCATACCCATCGACCATCAGACGGGCGCGGTAAGTCCCCGGCGGGATCTCGGCAATCGCCTCCAATGTGCCCCGGCGCGAGGTCTCGATGATGTGCTCAGCCAAGGGGTCCAGATCCTCCAGCCCGAACTCCGCCATCATCTCAACCAGCTTCTGCGCGCCCGTCTCGCAACAGGCGATCAGGGCGTAGATATCGCCCTCATTGGCGATCGGCTCGCGGGAGTTGGCTTTGACGATCTCGATCAGAAGCGCGTTGACCTCGCCGCGATCGACCAGCTTGCAAGGCGGGATCAGCAGGCCCTCATCATAGATGTCCGAGCCCTCCGGCCCCATCCCCTGCCCGCCGAGATCCACCAGATGCGAGGTGCAGGAGGTGAAGCCCGCAACCCGCCCCTCGCGAAACGCGGGCATCAGCAGCAGGAAATCGTTCAAATGCCCCGAGGCAATCCAGGGATCATTGGTCATGTAGATATCGCCGGGCTTCATCTCCTGGACAGGGAACCGGGCGCGAAGTGTCTTAACAGCCTCGGCCATCGTATTGATATGTCCCGGAGTTCCGGTGACAGCCTGGGCCAGCATACGCCCCTGAATGTCGAAGATCCCGGCCGAGATATCCCCGCACTCGCGCACGATCGGGCTAAAGGCGGCGCGGATCAGCGTCTGCCCTTGCTCTTCGACCACCGCGAGCAGGCGGTTCCACATGACTTGCAAACGCGTTGGGCTCAGCGTCATTGAGTGGCCTCCTTCTTGATCAAATGCAGATTGCCAGCACTGTCGATCTCGGCCCTGAAATCGGCGCTGACCAGAGTGGTCGTCTGCGCCTCGGCGATCAAGGCGGGGCCGGGGAGTGCTGCTCCCGCTGGCAAATCCGCGCGCCAATAGAGCGGCGCGTCGACCGGGGCCTGGCTGACATCGCAGCGGATTTCCCGGCGCGAGAGCGGGTTGGGCAACGCAGCACTTGCCGGTCGGCTGGCCGGGCTCGACGTGGCCTCGACGGTCGCCAGACGCAGGGACCAATTCAGGATCTCGATCACCATCCCCGGCACCGGGCGTGAAAACTGGGCGCTATAGGCGGTATCGAACCGGGCCTTGAGATCCGCCAGATCGCCCGCGCGTATTGGACCATCGGGGAGCGCGATCTCGATCTCATGCCCCTGGCCGCGATAGCGCATGAACGCCGTGCGCTGTTGCTCAATCGGGGCAGAGGGCGCCCCTGCGCGCACCACCTCCATCGCCTCGGCCTCCATGGTCGCGAGCAGGTTGTTCACGCCTTCCAGATCCATGTCCTCCAGCGTCTGAGAGAGGCTGCGGACGATCTCGAAGGAGACAGGCGCGTGGAGAAACCCCACCGCCGAGCCCACGCCCGGATCGGGCGGAATGACGATCCGGGCAACGCTTGCCCGTCGCGCGACCCGGGTCGCGTGCAGCGGGCCGTTGCCGCCAAAGGCGATCATCACCCGGCGCGAGAGATCCTTGCCCGATTCGACCGCATGCATCCGGCCCGCAGCCGCCATGTTCTCATCAACGATCTCGCTGATACCCTCGGCGGCGGGACCCGCCGTCAGCGAGAGCGGCGCTCCGATCTGGCCACCGACTGCCACCGCCGCCGCCCGATCATCGATCCGCAAGCGCCCCTCGGCGAAATGGCTGGGGTCGATATAGCCCAAGGTGACATCCGCATCCGTGACCGTCGCCCGGTCGCCGCCCCGCCCGAACGCGACCGGCCCGGGCTCCGAGCCCGCGCTCTCCGGCCCCACGGTCAGGCGCCCCAGCCGGTCGACCGAGGCGATCGAGCCCCCGCCTGCGCCGATCTCGATCATCTCGACCACGGGGATTCTCACGGGCATCCCAGAGCCTTTGATGAACCGCGCGGCGCGGGCGATCTCGAACTGGCGCGAGGTTTGTGCGCGGAACCCGTCGATCAGGCAGAGCTTTGCCGTCGTGCCCCCCATGTCGAAGGAGAGGACCTCGTCCGCCCCCACCTGCTCCGCCACCCGTTGGGCGAGGATCGCACCGCCCGCTGGGCCGGATTCGACCAGCCGGATCGGGTAGCGCGCGGCGGTTGCGAGGGTCGTCATCCCCCCGCCTGCGGTCATCATGAGAATCGGGCAAGCCAGCCCCTCGGCCGTGAAATCTGCCTCAAACTCAGCCAGATAGCGGGCCATCAGGGGTTGGACATAAGCATTGGCGATGGTGGTGCAGAGCCGATCGAACTCCCGCGCCTCGGGGCTAACTTCGCTGGAGAGCGAGATCGCCCATCCGGGCCGCGCTGCCCGCAGCAAGGCGCCGAGGCGCTGTTCATGGGCGGGGTTGGCATAGGCATGCAGAAGGCAGATCGCGACGGCTTCGGTCCCCACCCGGTCGAGATCGGCGATCAGCGCGTCGATGCCCGTCTCCTCCAATGGCTCCAACACCGCGCCCTGGGCGGAAACCCGCTCCACCACCGTGAAGGCCCTGCGGCGGGGAACGATCAAATCGGGCTTGTCGAGATTTATGTCATATTGGCTGTAGCGCCGCTCATAGGCGATCTCGAGGATATCGCGGAACCCGGCGGTGGTGATGGTCGCGACCTGGGCGCCGCGGCGCTCGATCAGCGCGTTGGTCGCCAGCGTGGTCCCGTGGACAAAGCCGGAGACGCGGGCAATCGAGACACCGGCATCCGCCAAAACGCTCCGCATCCCGGCCATTGCGCCCTCCGCCGGGCGTTGGTGGGTGGTCAGGGTTTTCGCGGTGGCAAGGACGCGGTCG
>JBCDAS010000183.1:0-8692 GCA_039185235.1 Pseudomonadota bacterium | reverse complement strand
CACGGATCGCCCCGAAGACGAACAGCTCTATGCGGCAGGTGATGTCGACCTCGTTCTCTCGGGCGACGACCATGACCTGGCCATCTGGTACAATGGCAAGACCGCCTTGGTGGAAAGTGCGAGCCAGGCCAGCCTGGTGACGGTTGTGACGCTTGAGATCGAGACGGTGGAGGGCCGACGCGGCCCTGTCGTTGAATGGAGCCCGGCGTTTGAGGTCATAAACACCACAGGGGTCGCGCCGGATCCAACGGTGGCAGCCGAGGTTGAACGCTATGAGGCGTTGCTCTCCGCCGAGCTTGATATCGAGATTGGCGCGACACCGATCTTGCTTGATACGCGCCGCACGACCGTGAGAGCGACGGAGAGTGCTTTTGGCAATCTCACCGCAGATGCGATGCGGGTCGCAACGGGCGCTGATGTAGCGATCACCAACGGTGGTGGCATCCGCGGAGACACGCAATATGAGGCGGGCACGGTGATGACACGCCGTGATGTGCTGACCGAGCTTCCTTTCGGCAACAAGACCGTTCTTCTGGAGCTTTCCGGTGCCGACATTGTCGCGGCCCTCGAGAACGGGGTTTCGGCCATTCAAGACAGTGGTGGGCGCTATCCGCATGTCTCGGGCATGACTTACGCGTTTGATCCATCAAAGCCCGCTGGCGAGCGTGTGGTCGAAGTTAAGATAGGCGATGCCTTGATTGACAAAGGTGGCGTCTATCGCCTGGCAACCAATGACTTCATGGGCCGGGGAGGAGATGGATATTCGATGTTCGCAGGCAAGCCGAGCATCATCGAAGCGAACGCGGCTGAGTTGATGGCGGCACAGGTCATGCGCGCCTTTGAGACGGGCGCTGCGGTGCCGAAGCTCGATGGAAGAGTGACCAAGGTCGAATAACCCGCCACGCATCCGCTTCCCGAGGCGCAGCTTCTTGGTTGACGATCAAGGTTGGTGATCGTGACCTGCCCGCGCAGGATGCGGGGGTTGGATACAGGTTTTCATTCGGATGATAGACGCGGACTTGTGCTGTCCCGATCTCAGTGCAAGCGCGTTGGGGAGCCTCTATCAGCTCATGCTGGGCTTCACTTAGATCTGCGGCGTGCTACATTTCGAGTATGGGATTACGACAGGCATCTCAACTTGTTGGCTTCGCGGCCCTTGCGCTCGCAACACCTCCTGCCGGAGCGGGCGAGGTGATCGTTTCGCGCGAGGGAGAGGCGGTTGCCGTCTACTTCCAGCTTCCATTCACTGAGGTCTCGGGACTCTTTGGTCGCGAAGCTGTCAGCTTGGTTGGCGCCGACGGCAAAGTTAACCTCGAAGAGCTGTCTTTGGGCACGTTTGACGATGCGGATCTGCTTGCCCGGGATGTTGAGTTTTCGCTCGGCGACCAATCGGTGCAGTTCGAGGCATTGTCGATGATGGTCCATCCGGCTGTCAGCCCTTTTGCTTTCGAGACGCCGCTCGACGCGGAAATTGCGATTGCTGTTTGTGGTGTGCCATTGCCAAAGCAACCTCCCGGACCTGAAGAACTGGTCTGGGTTGGCGGCTGGTACGCCTATCCGGTGTCGTCAACGGAAGAACTTGCGATAAAGTTCCCCGAAACAGGGCGTAAACCAATGGCGCTTTCCGTTCGCGTCTTCGACTCGACGGGGCTGGAGCGGTCCGAAGAGATCACGCTTGCTGACCAAGGTACGCTCATCGTGCCTCAATCGGTTGGCTGGCGGGACTGGATCTTCGGCTGGTGACGCGCTCCGTGTCAGCGTTCGCAGAGGACTGCTGCGACTGGTCTTCGTGAATGCACGACTAGTGCACCTGAGCTCGGCGACGCGAGAGAACCAGCTTCAGCTTCCACGGATCTCGATATCACCTCTGTCTTGCATCCCCTGGCCCTCACTTGGGCCAAAGTGCTGTTTCAGGGTGGAATTGAGACCACGCGAACCAGAACGCTTCGTGGCTGCCGAGATCTGATCCGTCGGCGTCCACGGCCCTTATTCCACCCGCGTCGAGCTGCAGCCGGATGTTCTCATGCGTGATGTCAGCACCGCTCTTCAGCGCGGCAAACGCCTTGCTTCGTTGAAAGGCGATGGGGTTACCTGATTCTGTGACCACACCGATCACGTCCTCTTGGACCGGCAAACGTGGATCGACGTCACCAACTGGGAAGATCGGTCCATTGGCATCCCGTCCATTGCGAAAATCGAAGTTACGGCCCAGCGCTAGGGCCTCGACCAAGACGGTCGTCTCTGGATGCTCTTTCTTCCATGTCCCCCAGTCCGTTGTCACGACCGTCGCCTGTCGCAGCTTGACGCCTTTCTCCGCCAAGGGTCCTGTCACCGCGTGACCTAGAAACGTATCGAAGACCGAGTATGTGTTGATGTCATACATGACCTTGTTGGACCGAATAAGGAGGCCCGATGTGCGCAACACCGGGCGCTCAACCCCCTCGGGCACCTCATCGGTGAAATAGGCCTGAGCCGATCCACACAAGGTGCAGTAAGGTATGCCGAGATTGCGCCCGCCCAGCGTGTCATTGACCATCTCGCGCACTTCCATGATCTGGCGCGGATAGGCGCGGTACTCGCCATTGACCTCGATCCCGAAGACAATGTCGCTATCGGCAAGCCAGGTTGCGTCTTCGGCCGAACTGACTTCGGGATTGTCTGCGGCCGGGATGCAATTGCATGGTTGATTGGTCGTATCATAGGCGCGGTTATCGATGTGGACCCCGCCCCAAGACACCAACCGCCAGTCGATGTCACCCTCGACGAAAATCCTCTCCCAGCCCGGTACGAACTGAGTGAAGATCGCGCGCTTGTCCTGCAGATAGTCTGGGTAGGATGGGATATCCCAAGCGATGAGGTGATCGGTGACCTCGCCCCACTGTTTGTGCGTTTTGAACTCGATCTCCAGCAGTTTTGCCGCGGTCGCGGCGAGTGTCTCGTGGACCTCGCGTTGCCAGGTAAACCGCATCATGTCACTGAGAAGCCAGACAACTCTCGGGTCCTTGGATGCGGCGACGTCTTTGAGGGCGTCTATCTGCGCCCCACCCCAAGCGCCTTGAACGATCCCGTCGGTTACGGCCGTTTGCAATGAGGCATGCAGCGCTTCTGGCAACGGGCCCTCGGGCACTGCAGGGGGCTGGCCGAACTCCTCGATCGCATAGGCGGGCAGTGACGATGCGCTCTGGGCTCTGACGGCATTTGCCCAAGTCAGACTTCCTGCCATCAAGCAGAGCGCCAAGAGGGTGCTAAATCCAAGTTGGATGTCCGATTTTGTCAAAGCGTTCCCTCCCAAGATGCAAGACCTTCTAGCCCGCGCGCGCTCTTCGAGGAGCTGCAGAATTGCAAACCGCTCCAAAAGTGTCGCAGGCCATTTGTGCGTGAGCCGGAGGATAACTTGCCCACGAGGTCGTTCGCCACTCACGTTTGGATCAGAAATTTGCGAGGTCTGATCTAAGCGCTCACCAAAGCGTCTTTCAGCATCATATCGGCACATTTCTCACCAACCATGATGGCCGGAGCGTTCGTGTTGCCCGAGGGGACTGTTGGCATGATCGAGCAATCGGCGATCCGCAATCCAGTGAGGCCATGAACCGCCAGGCTCGGATCGACCACGGCCATCGGATCCGTCCCCATCCGGCAGGTCGAGGTCGGGTGGAAAATGGTGGTCGCCCGCTCTCGGATATGATCCATCAGAGCGTCGTCATCGACGCGATCAAGGCCGGGTTCGACCTCTTCTTCCAAGTGGCCCGCGAAGGGCTGGGCCTGGGTGATCCGACGTGAGAGCTTGAGCCCTTCGACCAGAACACGCTTGTCGTAATCGGTGGAGAGGTAATTCGCGATGATCTTTGGATGCGTCATCGGATCCTTGGAGGTGATCATGATCTCCCCTCTGCTCTCGGGTCTCAATTGGCAGACCGAGGAGGTCACGCCCGGCCATTTGTGCAGCCCAGTACCTGGCTTGTCGGCGCTGAAGGGAATGAAGTGGAACTGGATGTCTGGCGTCTCGCTCTCGGGCAGCACTTTCGCGAATACGCCGGCCGAGCCTGCCGACAGCGTAAGCGGGCCCGTACGTTGAAACGCGAATTGGACGCCCATCCACGCACGGCGCATCAGATTGTTCACATCGTCATTGACCGAGATGGGCTGGTTTAGCCGATAAAGTGAGCGGATTTGGAGATGGTCTTGCAGGTCGCGCCCAACTCCCTGCAGATCATGGACAACATCGATTCCCAGATCCTGGAGGAGATGCCCCGGCCCAACGCCCGAGAGCTGTAGCAGTTGGGGTGAGTTTACAGCACCACCCGAGAGAACGATCTCGCCCCGGCAATTCGCCACGCGTTCTGCACCATCTTTTAGGTAGCATACGCCATTGGCACGCTTTCCGTCGAAGAGGATGCGACTGGCAAGCGCTCCGGTTTCGATCTTGAGGTTCTCGCGGCTACGGGCGGGTTTGAGATATCCAACCGCTGATGAGCACCGCAATCCCCCACCTGAAGTCGTCTGGAAGTAACCGGCTCCTTCCTGGTCCGCCCCATTGAAGTCAGGGTTGTGCGGCAGGCCTTCGGCGACTGCCGAGGCGATGAACGCATCGCAGATCTCACGTTTGTCCCTAACATTGGAAACCTTAAGAGGGCCGCCTTCGCCCCGCCAGGCGTCGCCGCCCCGTTCGTTATTCTCGGCGCGTTTGAAATAGGGGAGCACATCCTCCCATCCCCAACCGGTGTTGCCGAGTTGGCGCCAATGATCATAGTCCTGGTGCTGACCGCGAATGTAGATCATGCCATTGATCGAACTCGTTCCGCCGAGGACCTTTCCGCGTGGCCAATGGATCCGTCGTCCATCCAACTCCTTTTCAGGTTCGGTATCGTAGCCCCAGGACAGCTCGGAGTGCATGGTTTTGTAATAACCGATCGGCACGTGGATCCAGGGATTACGGTCTCGAGGTCCCGCTTCCAAGAGGAGAACGCGATTCTTCGGATCAGCCGAAAGCCGATTTGCAAGCACGCATCCAGATGATCCTGCACCGACAACGATATAGTCCCAGCTCTCGTTCATGAAACCTCCCAGTCTTTTGTTGGACTAAACTCAGCACGGTGAACGAAAGATATCAAATCCGAACGTTAGAGCTGGGCAAAACAGCCAACTAAATGTGGCGCATGCCAACGGATCGAACTCGCGATATGGTAACGGACGCAACCGCGTGCACTTTCTGCGTTGGCACCGCGTTCAGCGGCTAAGATCTTTCCGGGCGGGAATTCGTGAAAAATCCCTTCGCACCGAGCTGGTACGATCGGTCGGTGTTCTGTTTGCACTCTTCGGGTCAGACTAGGTCTTAGACTTCCTCAAAGCATCTATGCTCCAAGGGCCCGGTCCGGCGATGAAAATGTAGAGGAACACAAAACAGTAAAGGATCGCGGCATCTCCGCCGTTGTTGGTCGGGTAGAGATCCCGCGGTGCATGGGCGAGCCAGTAGGCAAAAGCCATCGTTCCAGAGGCAAGGAAGGCGGCGGGGCGGCTCATAAAGCCAATAATCAGCGCAAGGCCACAGACGATTTCGATAACACCCGCGAACCAGCCGAGCGAAAACAGCTCGATCACCCGCTCATTTGCCGGAATGCCGATCAGCTTCTGCGTCCCGTGGAGGAGGAAGATCAAGGCCGCCACGATCCGCAAAAGACTGAGACAATGCGGTTGCAGAGCATTGAGAATTTTCATCAAAAAGTCCTCCGGAGTGATGGGGTCAGTGGGACAGGTTTAGCTGGGTGTGGTGAAACGGAACAACAGCTTCCACTTTGTGTAGAGCTCCAGCGTATCGACATCTGTGGGACAGTAGATCCCAGGTGGATCGAGCGGAATGAACGCATTTGCGAGGAACCGGCTGACTGCGACTTCGAAGCCTGCATCCCGGAAGGCGGTCGCAATTGCTGCAACGCTGTGATCCGGGACGGGGAGGTTGGAGAAGCTCTGAATATGTGTGCGCCAAGCGTTCCAAAGCGGGCTGTCGCTGTGGCAGCAGGTCACTGCGAAGTAGCTGGCTCCGGGCTTCAGAACCTCGAGTATTTGACCTGCGTGATCGACCAGATCGTCGATAAAATAAATCACTTCATGGCTAAAGGCAGCATCAAAGCCGGTTCCCGCCTCCGCCAATCTTGTGCCTGCGAGGTAAGCGATCGGGCGGTCTCCTTTGCGCGCCTCCGCCAAAGCAACCGCCTGTTTCGCGAGGTCAATCCCGACGCCCAATCGATACCGGCGCTGATCATAGAGCATCCTCAGGAAGCCACCCTGGTTGCAGCCGACATCGAGGATCTTTGCCGCTGACAAATCGCCCAGATCTGCCGCCCGGATCATCTCGTGCCAGATCCAGGCATGCTCATCGGTCATCGAATCCTCTTCATCCGTCCGGATAGACCAGGTCTCGATCAAGGCTGTCATTGGGCGACTTCTTGCGTGTCGGCCAGGGCCGCGAGCTCGTCTTCCGAGAAGAGCCGGCTGCGGACCAGAAAGCGCCGCTCGGTGCCGTTGTCGAGGCTAAACATGCCGCCTCGCCCCGGAACGACGTCTAGGATCAGCTGGGTATGCTTCCAGGCTTGGAACTGCGGGCCAGAGATCCAAACCTCAGCACCATCGATCTCGCCCAGACGGACGTCCTTGCTGCCAAGTGGGAACTCGCCCTTCGGAAAACACATGGGCGAGGAACCGTCACAACACCCGCCAGACTGATGGAACATGATCTCCCCATGCTTTCCCTGAAGCTCAGAAATCAGGCTCCGCGCAGCCTCGGTCGCTGTGACGCGGGCCAGCGCGCTGGTGCCAGAGACTGGGCTTTCATCTGTGACACATGTTACGGGATCAGCCATTTTGGATCTCCAGACTGGGTTTCAGAAGCGCTCTCGATCAACCTCGAGCGCGCCGCGCATCGATGAAGCTCTTCACAAAATACACCATCGCGAAGATCGATGTCGCCATCATGATCGCGATCCTCAGGATACTCAGCCCATCCTCCCTGCCGATCGCCCCCCTGAGCGGCATGATCAAGGCGATGAGGACAACAAGCGTCGCGAGAACGGCGATATGGGCGACCGCCTTGTTCTGAGCTTTAACGCCGGGGTAGCAGGCGATCAGGGCGATGCCAAAGGCGGCTGGTATCAATGCTGTCATCGAAGCGCCGCCCCCTGTCAGATAGGCCCAGGCCGACATCCCAATGAGGGCAAGTGCGTTGATCAGCGAAGCCATATGTGCGGTCATGGGTCTGTCCCTCCTTCAGTCTTGGACAGGGCTTAACGATGGGTGTCGGATGGCTCGGATCAAGGCCCCAATGATCTTGGGCCGAAAGGGCCCGACGGGCGGGCCCTTCACGTTGGTTTGGGCATTCAGAAGAAGCCGAGCTTATTGGGGCTGTAGCTCACCAGCATGTTCTTGGTCTGCTGGTAGTGGTTGAGCATCATCTTGTGGGTCTCACGCCCGATGCCGGACTGTTTGTAGCCGCCAAAGGCCGCATGCGCTGGATAGAGGTGATAGCAGTTGGTCCAGACCCGGCCCGCCTTGATCGCCCGGCCAAAGCGGTAGCAGCGGTTCGCATCGCGCGACCATACACCTGCGCCGAGACCATAGAGCGTGTCATTGGCGATCTCGAGCGCCTCGTCGTCGTCCTTGAACGTGGTAACCGAGACGACAGGGCCAAAGATCTCCTCTTGGAAGACCCGCATCTTGTTATGGCCACGCAGGATCGTCGGCTTGATGTAGTAACCATCGGCTAGATCGCCGGGGAGGCTGGCTTCCTCACCGCCGGTCAGGAACTCCGCGCCTTCCTGACGGCCGATGTCGAAGTAGCTCAGGATTTTCTCCTTCTGCTCAGAGGACGCCTGCGCGCCCATCATCGTATTGCCATCACGCGGATCAGCTTGGACGATCGCCTTGGTTCGCTCCAAGGCTTTCTCCATGAACTGATCATAGATCGACTCGTGGACCAGAGCGCGCGATGGGCAGGTGCAAACCTCGCCCTGGTTGAGTGCGAACATCACAAAGCCTTCGACGGCTTTATCGAGGAACGCGTCGTCTTCGGCAGCGACGTCCGAGAAGAAGATGTTCGGCGATTTGCCGCCCAACTCAAGAGAGAGAGAGAGAGAGAGAGTCAACAGCTTTGCATGTTAGTGCATACATGTGTACCTTTTCTCGGTGGCAATTTTTCCTCATGACAGCTCTCTGAGATCTTAGCTTTTTAGCTTGAACTTTCCACATCCACAGCTGTCAGAGAAATGAGGTGTTGCTATGATGATTTGGGTGGTCATATTAGTACTATACTACAGGAAGTTAGATATGCAGGTGTGATTACACATCATACAATCTTACTGAGAGAGCAGGCTCTATTCCAGCCAATTATACCAATGCACCTGGTCAGTCAGATTTGATCAATTTTCTGACATTATCAAAGACCAAATGGAAAGGGGAACAACTCCTATAAAGTACACTACTATATCACTTCTTTCTTGACTTTCTCTACCGTCTCTTTGGTATTAGTTTATCCTCTCACAGCAGAGAATTCAGTATAACTGAGCTGACAATGTACACAAAGTTTTGTCTCATTTTTGCATAAATATCCATTAGTAAAGTACAGTTACTGGATCAACTGCATTATATTCACCTGGAATTTGTTTACTCTTAATGGGTAGCAATTATAAAGACAGAATTGGTT
>JBCDAS010000182.1:0-8710 GCA_039185235.1 Pseudomonadota bacterium | reverse complement strand
GTCCTTGCGTTTGAAGTCAGCGGGAGAGTTGGCAGGCTCAACCTCGATGTCGGGCAGCGTGTGAAAGCAGGTGAGTTGCTGGCCGAACTGGACATCGAGCAGTTCGTGACCACGATCGAAAACCGCCAAGCCGCCGTGACCGAAGCGGAGGCCACACTCAAGCAGGCGCGGGAGGATCTGGAACGCTCTCAGCAACTGCTCGACCGGGGGGCGGGCACCGTCGTGCGCCGGGATGAGGATCGGACCGAGGTGCTGCAATATGAGGCACAACTGGTGCAGGCGCGTAAAAACCTCGCCGCCGCCGAAGCGGATCTGAGCGATACTAAACTCTTCTCCCCATTCGACGGGATCATCGACTCGGTCGAGGCAGAAAGTTTTGCAACGCTCGGATCTGGTGAGACCGTGCTGTCGCTTTATGAGGAGAGCGACTACGAAGTTTCTTTCAGCGTCAGCTTCGATGTCGTCGGCCAGTTAGTGGTCGGAACGCCCGCCAAAATACGCCTCGCCGATGATCCATCGATTGTTCTCGAAGCGGTGGTCAGTGAGATCGGTGAGCGGGCCGGGACGGTCTCCTCCTTCCCAGTGGTCGTGCGCTTGGAAGAGGTCGCGCCGATCCTGAAGGCTGGGATGGCGGTCGAGGTCGCCTTCGACTTTGCTTTGCCCGAGGCGCAGGGCTTTCTCCTGCCGATCACCGCTGCGATCCCAGATGGCGCGATCCCCGAGGATTCCGCACCAAATTCTGTGGTGGCGCTGGAGGTCTATGTCTTCGACGATGCGACAAGCACTGTGAAGCGACGCCAGATCAAGATGGCGGGCATTCGCGGCAATCAATTCCTGGTCATCGAAGGGCTAGAAGCAGGCGAACATGTTGCAGTCAAGGGGGTTACTTTTCTCCGCGATGGCATGGAGGTGAAGCTGCTCGACGCGGAGGGTTGAGGCGATGGATTTCCTCACCCGCTTCGGCCTCAACAAGACCCGGTTTACTGCTCTGATGATGCTTCTGATCCTCGCCATGGGGATCCTCTCCTACACCAGCATCCCAAAGCGCGAAGACCCCGAGATCACGATCCGTGTCGCCGTGGTCAATGCCAGCTTTGACGGCATGTCGCCGGAGCGGGTCGAGAACCTGATTGCAATCCCGATCGAACGGAAGATCCGCGAGATTGGGGAAGTCGAGGATATCGAGACAATCGTCACCTCGGGCAATGTGCTGATCTATGTGCACCTCTATGACGTCGTCTCGACCGAGGATATTCCAGCGGCCTGGGAAGATCTGCGTAACAAGATGGGCGATGTGATGGCAGAGCTGCCGGATGGCACCTCCGGTCCTTTCGTCAACACGGACTACGGCGATGTCTCGATTGCGACAGTGGCGGTGACAGGCGATGGCTTCTCCCTGGCCGAGATCGAGGACGTTGCGGACGATCTGCGCACGGCGCTCTTCCGGGTCGATGGGATCACCAAAGTCAGCTTCTATGGCGAGCAGGATGAGCGGGTTTGGCTCGAGGTCGACATCCGCAAAATCGCGGCTGTTGGTGTCCAATTGGATCAATTGCTCGACGATCTGCAGGCGCAAAATGTGATCTTGCCAGCAGGCGAGATTGATGCGGGCGGCACAAAGATCGTGTTGGAGGCCAATGGCGATCTGCGCACCATCGAGGAGATCGAGGGCGTGCTCACCAAAGTCGACGGCCTTTCGGGGTTTTTGCGCCTCTCTGACCTGATCGATGTGCGCCGGGGCTATGTCGATCCAAAAGAGACACCGGTCTATTTCAACGATCAGCCCGCCGTGGTGGCCGCGATCGAAATGTCGCCTGAGACCGATATCCAAGATCTTGGAGTGCGATTGCGCGCCGCCTTGACCGAGTTCGAGAACCGCCAGCCCATCGGGATCTCGCTCAACATCTCGACCTTCCAAGAAACCAATGTCACTGGCGCTGTGAACAATGCGCTGGAGAATGTCGGGCAGACGTTTCTGATCGTCCTCGTGGTGATGCTTATCTTCCTCGGTCTGCGCTCGGCCATTGTCGTCGCCTGCATTGTGCCCTTTACGATCTGTTTCGCTCTCACCTCGATGACCTTTATCGGAGTTGATATCGAGCAAGTCTCGATTGCCGCTGTGATCATTTCGCTGGGTCTTTTGGTCGATAACGGGCTGGTCGTGGTCGAGGATATTGGGAACCGCATCAACGATGGGATGGAGCCAGAGGAGGCGGCAAAGTCTGCTGGCTCGCAATTCTTGATCCCACTTGGGGTGGCTTCGGTGACGACGGTCTCGGCGTTTCTGCCGATGCTTTTGATCGATGGGACCGAGGGCGACTTCTCTTTCTCCCTCGGCGCCGTGGTAGCCTCGATGTTGATGGGGTCTTGGATCACCGCGCTCTACATTCTGCCCTATCTTTGCGCGCTCATCCTGAAGCGCGACCCACGCGCGGGACAGGGACCGGGCCTTTTTGTCCGGCTCTATGGCAGCTTGGTACGACGGTTGATGCGGTTTGGCCTGCCACTCACGGCGCTGGCATTTGCGGCTGTGGCCTTCAGCGTGACCCAGTTCTCGCAATTGAAGTTCGAGATGTTCCCGTTCAGTGAGAGGGCTGACTTCCTGATCTACATGGATCTTCCAAAAGACGCCGCAGTCTCCGAGACCGAGAGCATGGCGCTGCGTGTGCAAGACTGGCTTGTAGATCCCGAGACCAATCCTGAGGTGACCAACAGCACGGTCTATATTGGCAGCGGCGGCCCCCGGTTTAATCTCGGCCTGAACCCGGCTGATCCGGATGACGCGAGCGCGTTCTTCCAGGTCAATACGACAGATCTCGCTGGGGCCAAAGCGATGGTCGAGCGGTCGCGCCGGGTCTTTGTTGAACGCTTCCCCGAGGCCCAATTCCGCGTAACGCGCCTGCCGCAAGGGGGCTCAGAGTCCGGAATTGTCGATGTCGAGATCTCTGGCCCCGATGGCGAGGTGCTAACGGCCGCAGCCCGCGAAGTGGAAACCGCCTTCGCGACCCTGCCCGAAGTGGTCAAGAACGAGAGCGATTGGGGCAACAAAGTCCTCAAAGTCACGGTCGATATCGCCCAGGACAAGGCGCGGGAGTTTGGCGTCACCTCCCGCGATATCTCGGATGTGATGGACGCCTACTTCTCTGGCACCCAATACTCGACCTTCCGAGAGGGCGATGAGCAGATCCCGATTGTCCTACGTGCCACCACCGCCAGCCGGGACAGTATCGAGGATCTCGCCAACCTCACAGTGTCGACCCAAGGTGAACTGATCACGATCGACGAGGTCGCCCAGTTTAGCCCGTCGCTCGAATATTCCGAGATCCGTCGAGAAAATCAGGTCCGCAAGATCATCATCTCCGGCCGCAGTGCTGAGCTGAGCGCGCAAGAGACTCTCGGTCGGATCCAGCCGGTTCTGGATGGGCTCAACCTTGGGCCCAACTACGAGATCTTTATCGGCGGAGAGCTCGAGGACAGCGCCAATGTGATGGGTCAGATGGGTGGCAATCTGCCAATGGCGCTTGGCGTAATGTTGGCGGCGCTGGTCTTTCAGTTCAACTCGATGCGCCGGTCTTTGGCGACCTTTATGACGATCCCGCTGATCGTGATCGGCGCGCCCTATGCCATGATCGGATCCGGTCAGCCAATGTCCTTTTTCGCGATGCTGGGGCTGATGTCATTGATGGGGATCATCATCAACAATGCCATTGTTCTGATCAATCAGATCGATATTGAGCACGAGCGCCATGAGATGGCTGAGGCAATCGCGATCGCCGCGCAGGCGCGGGCGACGCCGATTATGCTGACCTCGCTCACGACGATCTTTGGCTTGATGCCCATGGCGATTTCTGGGGGCGCCTTGTTCGAACCGATGGCGACCGTAATGATCGGTGGGCTCTTGATCGCCTCACCCCTGACCCTGATCGTGGTCCCGCCGCTCTGCTATCTCCTGCTGCGCCCCCGCGGCAAAGCAGAAGCCAAGACCGAGGAGGTGCCCGCATGATCCGCTTTGTTTGTCTGGCGGCAATTGGGCTTTTGACAGCTTGTACCTCGGCGAACCGCCTGCCGACTGAAGCAGCCGATATCGAAACGGCAGCGCCCTACGGTATCCCAGGCATCGTCCGGATCTGGGGCGATACCATCGGCGCAAACCGCCTCGAAGCTCTGACAGCCTCTTTGGTCAACCGGGCGCAGAAGATGCATGGCGATGACATTGCTGCTGGTTTGCCGGTCGAGGAAACGGTTCTCGCCCTCTCTGGGGGTGGCGCGGATGGGGCGTTTGGTGCGGGCGTCCTGGCAGGTTGGACCCAGCACGGAGACCGCCCCGTCTTTGATGTCGTGAGCGGTGTTAGCACAGGCGCAATTATCGGTCTATTCGCGTTTCTCGGCTCGGATTACGATGATGATCTGCGGCGGTTCTACACCGAGTATTCGACGGAGCAGCTGCTCGAGCCATCTCCCTTCGCCGCGCTCACCGGAGGCACCTCGCTTAGCGACGCGGCTGGCTATCACGGTCTGGTCGATGAGACGATCAATGCCGAGATCGTCGACGCCATCGCCGCCGAGGCCGCGAAGGGCCGGATCCTCTTGATCGGCACCACCAATCTCGACTTCGCCCGCCCGGTGATTTGGAACGTCACTGCGATTGCCGCTTCTGGTCATCCAAAGGCGATCACCCTGATCCGGGATCTGGTGCGCGCCTCGTCTGCGATCCCGGCCGTTTTCCCGCCGATCCTGATTCCAACCGAGACCCCTGATGGCCGCATTCGCGATGAGTTGCATGTGGATGGCGGGGCCACTCAGCAAGTCATGGTCTTTAGCCCTGAATTGCCGATCACGGCAGTGGATCAAGCCTTGGGGGTCGATATCGACCGGACGCTCTATGTGATCGTCAACAACTCGCTGGAGAAAGCCTATGACCCGGTGGACCTCGGCGTTCTCTCGATCGCAGGTAAGGCGGTCTCGAGTCTGATTGGGGGATCGGGAACCGGCGATCTCTATCAGATCTACGCTGTGACCGAGCGCGACGAGATCGATTTCCGGGTTCTCTGGGTGCCGAAAAGCTTCGACGAAGAGGCCGAGGAGCCTTTTGACCCCATCTACATGACAGCCCTCTATAACGTTGGCTTGGAGATCGGTCGCAAGGGTATCCTATGGGAGGAGCGCCCTCCCAACTTCGCGCTCGCGGCTGAGTAGCATTCATTCGCCGGAACGGGCGATCCAAGCAGCCCCAGCGAGTATGACACCGCCTGCACAGGAGGTGGGCGCGCGCATGCGACCATCTCGGCGAGGCGCCTGGTCAAACATAAGCTTCGGTCCACTGCATCGCCCAGCAGGCGCTTGAGCAGAGGTACACCACGATACCTGCCGTAAATCGTGCGCGTTCACCTCGGAGTATTCCGTTCTGACAGCAGGGTGACAGGCAGGGCCGCTTATCCTGTGCGCTCTTGTCTTGGATGTGCGCCGAGTCTTCCACCTCAGAGCTCTGAACAGGGGAAACGCTATGGACACGAGGATGCCTGGTCATTCGAGCGGCATGACCATGCCCCATCAAATGGGCACGACCCATCAGACGGGCATGAACCACTCGTCAGGGACATCCCATCAGATGCCATCAATGACCGTGGTCTCGCTCGACCAAGTTCAGTACACCGCGACCCAATCGGGCAACTGGTCGGATCCCGCGATATGGGGCGGCACGGTCCCACCTGCGGGCGCGAAAGTGCATATCCCGAACGGCCTGACCGTGACCGTCGATGGCTTGATCCCGGTCGAGCACAAGACCATCCGCATCGATGGTACGCTGACCTTCGCCACGGATGTGAATACCGAGCTCAAAGTCGACACGCTGGTGACCACGGCCACCGGACATCTGATCCTCGGAACCCAAAGCAATCCGATCGCGGCCAACGTCACCGCGAAGTTGGAGATCGCTGATGATGGCCCGATTGATACGGTCTGGGACCCGTCTCTCGTCAGCCGAGGCCTGCTTCTGCATGGTCAGACGACCATATATGGCGCCGAGAAAACCGCTTTTGGTGCTGTCAGTACATTTCCGCGAGCTAACGATACCTCGCTGACTTTGAAGACAGTGCCGACCGGTTGGCAGGTTGGCGATAAGCTCGTGATCGCAGGCACCAGCCCGACCGATCCAACCAGTGACGAAACGGTCACCATCACGCAAATCAACGGAAGCACGATTTCTTTCAGCCCGCCGCTCGTCCGTGATCATGTCGCCCCGCGGAGCGATCTGGATGTCCATGTCGCCAATCTGACGCGCAACGTGCAGATCACCTCTGAGAACCCGGATGTCATCGGCCAGCGCGGGCATGTGATGGTCATGCACACCAATAATGCAGACATCAACTTTGCCTCGTTCGACGATCTCGGCCGCTCGGACAAGACGATCCCCTATAGCGATTGGGAGATGCCCGGCCTGGATGCGGATCTTCCGCTCACCTTCCTGGGGGGCGACAATGTCCGGGGCCGCTACTCGCTGCACTTCCACAAAGGAGGGACCGATACAGGCCCCGCGAAGGTCAATGGCAGCGTGGTCACTGACGGGCCTGGATGGGGCTATGTGAACCACTCCTCGAATGTCGATTTCAGCAATAACGTCTCACACAACCTCGTCGGCGCAGCCTATTACACCGAGGCCGGTGACGAGATTGGCTCGTTCATCAACAACATCGCCATTCGGACCGTGAACCCGAACTACCCGCTTGAAGGCAGCCCCAACCCGGGGCCGCCAATCGATGGGCTGGGCAACCCAAGGCCGCCTGGGTGGGAGCAGTTGGTTGGCGGTGGCACGGAAGAACAACCGGACGCGCGTTTCTTGCGTCAGGACTATGGCTTCCAAGGCGATGGGTTCTGGCTGCACGGCCCGAATGTGCGGGTTGAAGGCAACGTTGTCTCCGGTGTCTCAGGCCATGCCTATATCGCTTGGCCCGAAGGTCTGTTCGAAGAGGGTGCCAATGGCAGAAGCCGGGCGACCACGCATGACTCGGCCAATCTGACCCGAGGCGGTGAGTTGCTGCCAGATGGCACGCAAATGCAGATCTTCGACGTACCGATCCAGACGTTTGACAACAATATTGGCTACAGCGCGACCCGTGGGATCCAGCTCTACTACCTCCATTCTGAGTTCTTTGGGCCAGGCACCTATACCGAGTTGGGGCTCACGCCGCCCAGCCAGGCCTATGACCAACAGCTCCGGACAACGCTTTCGAATTCTACCATCTGGGGCGTCCAGGATTATGGGTTCCAATCGCCTTATGTGAACCGGGTCACGTTGGACAACATGACCTTCATCGGGTCGGGCGATCCCAATTCGATTGGTGTCGATCTCAACCACTTCCACAGTTCGCTCGGCTTCCAAGTCAGAAACATCACCGTCGAGGATTTCGGCATCGGTATCCAAGCCCCTCGCAAGGGCAAATCGGTGTTCGAGGGGGCAACGCTTGCCAACCTGACGGATATTGAGCTTCTCGATGCAACCGATGCCCGCAGCATAACCTTCCGCGATGTGGTGTTCGCGCCTCTGTCCAATGCGCTCAGTGGACAAGAGGCGGGGCGGCAAAACTATGCGCTGCGCGCGACCTTCGCCGACCCGCCTGAGGGGGACTCGACCCTTCCAGCCACCGAGAAGTTCACCGAGTTCGATCCAATTTGGTTCCTCCAGCCTGATCGGCTGACGGTCGAGACGACCGGTCAGCCCAGCTATGGGCTCTACTATACCGAGCAGGGCCCGAACTTCGTTCCGCTGCCGACCAATGACCCGCTGGCAGGCTTCTATTCAGGGCTCGATCAGAACTATGTCGGCCAAACCAATCAGCAGTTGATGGACGCGTTTGGCTTCTCGTTCGGAGGTGCTCTTCTGCCCGCCTCTGCGGTGACACGCCCAGAAGTGAGCGGCGGTTTGACAGGCCCTGTCGCCCCAACGCCAACGACCTTTCCACCGCCCACAGGGTTCAACGACAACTCGATGGTGATCTCGCGAATTTCTGCAGAAGAAGAGCCCCTGATCCCTCCGGCTTTCGACCCGAATAACATCATCCCGTCGACGAGTGTAACGCCCCCCAGCAATTCGCCGCCGCCACCCCCGCCAAGCACGAACCCGCAACCCCCTTCTGATAGCGGAACACCAATGCCAGGTCCCACAAACATCGCCTTCCTTGGCGACAGCATCACCCAAGGTACCGAGCCGAATGCCCGCTTCACCGACTTTCTGAACCTCGATCCGACGCAGTTCTCGATCAGCAACTTCGGTGTCGGAGGGGCAGGCCTCACCAACTCCGCCGAGGTCCTGTATCAGTCCACATCCCAATACAACGCCTTCCTGCAGTCCCAACCGGACATCGTATGGCTGATGATCGGCGGCAATGATCTGTCCCGCGGGAGCGACATCGGGACCTTCACGCAGAACCTGTCCCAGGTGGTCAATCAGATCAAAGCCATACCCTCGGCGCCTAAGGTCGTGATTGCGAACCAGCCGCCGGTTTTCCAATTGGCCGAGCCAACTCTCTGGCCAACCTATGTCAACCAATGGCTCCCCGCGATCCAGGGGGTGGCAACGGCGACGGGCGCACAGTATTTCGATCTTACATCCCAGATCAGCGATTACCCGGCGAACTATGCGCCGGACCTCGTGCATCCATTGTCAGCCGGGGCGCAATCCATTGCGGCGCTCATCGCACCCGCGGTCCAAAGC
>JBCDAS010000181.1:0-8898 GCA_039185235.1 Pseudomonadota bacterium | reverse complement strand
TCCCGTTGAACTGCTCCTCAGCAATGAGGAGAGTTCCGATGGCCGATTTCATCCGCCTGTCACCTGAGGACAATGTCGTCACGGCCACCCGCCCGCTCGAGGTTGGAACCGTGATCGAGGCCGTGACAGCGCAAGCGATCATCCCACGAGGTCACAAAGTGGCGACGCGTGCCATCGCCTCCGGCGAAGTGATCCGCAAATACGGCCAGATCATCGGCTATGCCGATGGTCCCATCGCCCCGGGTGAACATCTGCACACCCATAATGTCGCGTTTCGCGGCACCGATCAGGCCTATGAGTTTGGCACGGATCTCAGGCCCGTAACCCCGGCGACGGGCGATACTTTCATGGGGTACCGCCGCAAATTCGGCCGGGCGGGTACGCGCAACCACATCGCGGTGATCACTTCGGTCAACTGCTCGGCCACTGCCGCACGGATGATCGCCTCGGCCTTTGGGCCCGAGGAGATGGCGGCCTATCCCAATGTCGATGGGGTCACCGCTTTTGTGCATGGAACCGGCTGCGGAATGGCGGGCGATGGCGAGGGGTTCGAAGCGCTCCAGCGCGTCATGTGGGGTTATGCCCGCCACCCGAATGTTGCCGGTGTCCTGATGGTCGGCCTCGGCTGCGAGATGAACCAGATCGATTGGCTGCTCGAGGCGCATGGGATCGAGAAAGGCCCGCTTTTTCACGCCATGAACATCCAGGATGTGGCGGGGCTCGCAAAAACCGTGGAGCTTGGTATCGCGAAAGTCCGCGCCATGTTGCCGCTTGCCAATGAATGCAGGCGCGAGGAATGCCCCGCCTCCGATCTCATGGTGGCGCTGCAATGCGGCGGGTCGGACGCCTGGTCGGGCATGACTGCGAACCCGGCGCTCGGCTTTGCCTGCGATCTGCTCGCGGCGCAGGGTGGCACGGGTGTGCTCGGAGAGACGCCCGAGATCTACGGCGCCGAGCATCTCCTGACCCGCCGGGCCGCTCGCCCGGAGGTCGGTGAGAAGCTGATCGGCATGATCCGCTGGTGGGAGGATTACACCGCCCGCAACAAAGGCTCGATGGACAACAACCCAAGCCCCGGGAACAAGAAAGGTGGGCTGACCACGATCTTGGAGAAATCTCTCGGTGCCGCGGCCAAGGGCGGCACCAGCCCGCTCAATGGCGTCTACAAATACGCTGAACGGGTTACAGCGCCGGGCTTCACCTTCATGGACACGCCTGGTTATGACCCGGCCAGCGTCACTGGCCAGATTGCCGGAGGCTGCAATCTGGTGACCTTCACCACCGGCCGCGGCTCGGCCTTCGGCTCCAAACCCGCACCAACGGTGAAGCTGGCGACCAATTCCGAGCTCGCGCGCCGGATGCCAGATGATATGGATATCGATGGCGGCCGCGTGTTGAGCGAAGGCGCCAGTATCGAAGAGGTCGGGCGCGAGATATACGAAACGCTGCTGCGGGTCGCCTCGGGCGAGAAGACCAAATCGGAACGCCAGGGTTTGGGAGACTACGAATTCGTCCCCTGGCAAATCGGCGCTGTTATGTAGCTGCAACCTCCTCGCAAGCGGCCCAAGCCGCTGACGCGGCAACGCAGGCCAGGGCCTGCGCCTGCGAGCAAGCTCGCAGCGGGCCGCCCGGCGCCTAGCTCAGACATCAACGCCTGTAGCGTGCCGCAGGCACGCTTTCGTGGCCGCCGGGGTCCGGGCTTGCCCGGGCCCCGGGGGGCGCATTCTTCTAGGCGCTAGGCCTGTTCTTCCAACCGGTCCGTCGGCGGTGCTGGCTTTGGCGACAGCTCCGCGATCCGATTATAGAGATCTTCAGGCATCTCAAAGTCAACCGAGGCCAGCGCAGGCTTAACTTGGTCGACCGTCCGCGCACCTATGATCGGCGTGGTCACGGCTGGATGGGCGGCGGCCCAGGCAACCGCCAGGCTCACCGGATGGATCCCGATCTCTTCCGCCAAGGAGGTGAACTGCTCCGCTGTCTCATACATCCATTCCTGCCCATAGCGTACGCCATAGTAGCTGCCGCTCACGAGGCGCCCCTGATCTGGCTGCTTGCCGGGGGCGTATTTCCCGCTCAAGAGCCCCGCACCGATCGGCGAGTAGTTGGTCACCGCCAGCCCCTCTGCCTCGGCCATGGGCAGGATTTCGACCTCGGCCTGGCGTTTTACCAGCGAATACATCGGCTGGATCACGTCGATCCGTTGCCAGCCCTGGCGCTCCGCGATCCCCAGCGCCTTGGCATATTGCCAGGCTGCAAAGTTTGATGCGCCGAGATAGAGCGCTTTGCCGCTCCGCAAGATGTCTTCCATCATGCGCAGCTGCTCTTCCAGCGGTGTCATCGGGTCGAACTTGTGGAGGAACAGGACATCCACGTGATCCGTCCCGAGGCGCTTCAGCGAGGTCTCGATCTCGGCCATGGCATGGCGCCGGCTGGCGCCTTTGCCATTCGGCCCCGGACGCGCGTCATGGCCGAGTTTGGTGGTCAGGATGATCTCGTTTCGATGCCCTCTGATCAGCTTACCCAGGATCTCCTCCGACTGCCCTCCCGCATAGATATTCGCGCAGTCGAAGAACGTGATCCCCGCCTCCCGGCAGGCTGCGTAAAGCCGCGCGCTCTCAGCCTCATCGGCATCGCCGCCAAAGGACATGGTGCCAAAGCAAAGCTCAGAGACCTCGACGCCAGTGCGCCCGAGATAGACCGACTTCATCCAGGTATCTTCTCGGCCAGATACTTGGCGAAATCATAGTTCGGCCGCTCCAAATGGCTGAGATGCCCCGGCACGGCCGCGTCAGAGCAGAGCCCGCGATAGACCTTCTCGGTGCATCCCTTATCCTCGGCATTCACATCGTCGAGCAGGGCTTTCGCCTGTTCCAGCATCACCTCGGCCTCGGGGTCTGCCATGAAATCCGGTGACAGCCCGCCCGCATAGAGCACATCGACCTCGCCCGGCCCATGGGGATGCAGGCTCAGATACCAGAAATATCCAGGGGTCAGGGTGATCATCAGGCTTGGATAGACCGAGAGGAGATAGGTCGTATAGCGCCGCTCACCGCTCAGCCGTGTGCTATCGGGATGCGCGACCGAGAGCTTGAAGGAGGGATCTTTCTGGATCGAGTGCCAGTTAAACGTCGCAGGGCTTGGCGGGCAGTCCATCTCATCGAGGCTAACGGTCCAACCGATCGTCCCCTGGTGGCAGACCGGCAGGTGATAGCTTTCCATGAAATTCTCTGCCAGCACCTTCCAGTTTGTCTTCCAGCGAAAGCGTTGCTCCCAAAGCTGGACGTAATCGCCCATCTCATAGTCGCCGACCAGATCCGTGACCTCGTGGAAATGTTGATCCGGGTCCGGTGCGTCTGGATTGAGCGAGATCATCAGAAAGCCCATCCAATCCGCGACCCGCATCTGCGGCAGGCAGTAATCGGCCCGGTCGAACCCATCATTCTGCTTCATCGCAGGCGCACCGCGCAGGCGCCCATCCAAACCGTAGGTCCAGGCGTGGTAGGGGCAGACGATCGACTTGGTGTTGCCTTGACCCTCGAGCAAGGTCGACATCCGGTGCAGGCAGACATTCGACATCGCACGCAGCTCGCCTGCCTGATCGCGGATCACGATCACTGGCTGGCCCGCAAGCTCATAGGTCAGGTAATCGCCCGGCTCCTTCAGCTGGCTGACCCGACCGACGCAAAACCAGTCTTTCTTGAACACATGGGCGAGCTCGGCCTCGAGAAACCGTTCGGAGGTGTAGACCGAGGTCGGCATTGCGCGCGCCTGCTCGAACGGAAGGGTGACATTCGCTTTCAGCTCAGCGATCGGGTCGATGGTCTTGTGGATGGTCATGGGGCGGGCCCTCGTCTCTCTACCGAAAGATATAGCAAGCCTCACCCCCGGGCACCAGCGATCTCAGCTGGCCGGGCGTCGCGCCAAATGCCGCTCGAACGCCGCGCTCAGATAGCCCCGGTCATTCACGCCCTGGATCGCCTCGCGCATGGTGCCGTTCGCATCGAACAACAGCAGGGTCACATGCGGAACTCCATGCAGCGAGGCCAATCTGCGCCCTGAGGGCTGGCGGATATCGGCGACGACATATTGCAGTTGATCATCGTCGAACCCCTCCAACGCGGCCCGTGCTTCGCGCTGCAGGGCCCGGCATTGCTGACATTGCGGGTCGTGGATCTGGACGATGGTCGGCGTGCCGTTGCCAATGCGCGAGAGATCGCCCTCGACAATCCCAGCCCGCACCTCGCTGACCACATACCAGCCCCCGCCAACCGCCGCGAGGCCGAGCCCCGCATTGACCGCCCAGTTGATCGCCCGACGCCGTGTCATCGGCGCGTTGGCTTTCTTGGCAGGCGCCGCGGGTTGCGCCACAGGCGCCTTCTTCTTTGGCTTCTGTTTTTGACGTTTCATCCCCGGACACCTCCAAATCGCGATCCAGGCCAGGATCAGTCATCGGGTGCGGTTCAGCAAACCCCTAGCGGATCACATAAGGGTGAGGTGCAAGTGATCAGTATTTGCCCCGGTCAGGCAATTTGCGGATCAAAAGCCACCCCATTGCCCAGATAAATGCGAAGGTGGTGAGATTTAGCAGCGTATCAATCAGATCACCCACCAGCATGTCTGGCCTCCATATCTTCTTCGCCAAGCGCACGGATCAGGCAAACCATCAAAAGAACCGTGATGAATACAAACGGAAGCGCACCAAGAGCGATTACTTTCTTCACCGCATCGATCGAGCCCGAAAGGATCATTGCTGCGCCTAGAACACCCAGTAAAATTCCCCAGAGAACCCGGATTTTCATCGGTGGGTTTGGATCTCCGCCAGTTGTGAAAGCGCCCAGAACAAAGGCCGCGCTCACGACACTGGTCACGATAAACAGAAAGGCCGCGACGATTGTAAGAACAGTGGTCAAACCAGTAAACGGCAGTCGGTCAAGCAAAGCGAAGGTCACCCGCTCGACATTGGTACCGGTCATCTCCAGAAGCGCTCCAGGACCTTCCAGCGCTCCAAATAGCCCAATCCCGCCAAAGGCGCCGAACCAGATTATCGAGAACAGTGTCGGCCCAATCAGAACACCCAGCACGAACTCTCTTATTGTGCGCCCACGCGATATCCGCGCGACAAAGACTCCAACAAAGGGGCCCCAAGCGATCCACCAGACCATGTAGGTGAGTGTCCAATCCTTAAACCACTGGCCAACATTATCATCAAAGAAGGTGAAGGTCTGAAGCCCGCGAGGGACTGCTGCGACCACGTAATCGCCAAAGCTTCCTACAATTGAGTTCAACAAGAACTGGGTTGGCCCGAGGACAACTGTGTAGAGCACAAGCGCAATCGCAATCAGCATTGCAAGATTCGACAACTTGGACATGCCATCGCCAAGTTCGACCATCAGCGGTGGGATATAGGCTACCACCATTAGTGCAAATACGGTGAAGATCAGCCATGTAGCTGCCCCTTCTCCACCCAGCATAACATCGACCCCATCGGCGACCTGGAAAACACCCATTGCGATCGATCCCCCGACCCCTATGGCGATCGCCACGATGGCCATCAGATCTGACAGCCAGCCGACTATCCTCGACCAACGTTCGCCGGGAAAGAGGTAGGTGATCGGCGCACTGACCAGCATCGGCGTGCCGCGCCTGAAACTGAAGTAGGCGATCGTTAGCGCTGTGGCGCCATAGATTGCCCAGGCGTGGACACCCCAATGGAAATTCGTCGTGACCAAGGCCTCCTTGGCGGCGATCGGATCATCCATGAACTGGCGGGCGAATGCGAAATGGGTGAGCGGCTCGGCAACAGCCCAGAACAACAAGCCGACCCCCATTCCCGCAGCGAACAACATCGCAATCCAGGAGGCCGTCGAGAACTCAGGCTCGTCGTGATCGGCGCCCAACTTGATACTTCCATAGCGCGAGAAGGCTAGTCCAAGACAAAAGACCAGCATCCCGGATACCGAGAGCATCACGAACCACCCCCGGCTCGTAAAGTACTGCTGGACCGTATGACTGGCCACAGCGACCATGCTGTTTGGATCCGCGACCCCCCAGAGGCCGATGCCCGCGATCAGCACCAGTGACACTACCAGAAGCAGCTGGTTGGAGCTCATCGAAAAGGTCCGATCACTCCGCCGCCTTTTTCATTGGATCAGCCTCGGCGAAGTACCGGGTCACCGCACCATCCCCGGGCGGACGGGCGCCGGGCGCGCGAACCCGATCGCTCAGATCAGCGGCCTTCTTGACGAAATCCAGCGGCCCGTCCCAGTCAAAGTTTCGGTAAACAGCGGCCATCTGATTAAAGCGCGGGCTCTGCGCGAACATCTGAAACGCCAGCCGATGGCCGGCATAATCCGAGCTGATCAGATCGCGGGCAAAGGCCAGCAGCTTGCGCCGGTCCTCGGCGTGCCATTCGTCGTTCAGGCTATAGAACTTTTCCAGCCAAGGCCCCGTGTCGCCACCCTCGAAATCCATCACATTCGGCGTGACGCAAAGCTGCCCGCCGCAGAGATCCCGCGCGGTGTTCATGGCATCGTATAGGCCCGAACATGCATGCACCCGCCCCGCCATCAAGAGCGATTGGTTGGGCATCAGGAGGCCTGCAGGCGAGCGCTCCGCCAGGGTAATCGCTGCTGTCAGATGCGCATTGATGGTCTCGCGATAGATCGCCAACTCCGCCAGCTTCTCCTGCACGGCCGGTTGCTTGTCGAGCCCGGTCTGGCGCGCATTAAAGAGCGCCGCCCCGATCAGCATATCGGCGACCTTTAGGTTACGCTGGACAAAGGCAAAGGCGGAGTAGCGATGCAGCGTCGCCCGGATAAAGGTCGCAGCCTTGGTATGGCGGTAGAAGAGCACATTCTCCCAGGGGATCAGCACGTTGTCGAAAACCACCAAGCTCTCGACCTCGTCAAACTGGTTGGCCAGAGGATAATCCCGGTGATCGGCCCTGGGGCAATTGCCCCGTGCCCCCGCAAACCCGGCCCGGGAGATGAATTTCAGGTTGGGCGAGGAGAGATCGCAAATAAACCCAACCGCGTAATCCGAGAGCTTCGCATCGCCCCAATTGGCAATGGTCGGCTTGGTGAAGGCCTGGTTGGCATAGGCCGCCGCCGTCTCGAACTTGGCGCCGCGCACGATGATCCCGGCATCGGTCTCGCCCACCACGTGAAGCAGCATGTCCGGGTCCTGGTCCTGCGGCCGCTTCGAGCGATCGCCCTTTGGGTCGGTATTGGCCGAGACATGGAACGGGTCGGCCTTGAGCACTTTGTGGATATGCGTCTCGATGTTCTTGGCCCAGGCCGGATCAATCTCGCTCAGGATCTCCTGGCCATCATAGAGCGACCACATCTCGCCCACGGTCTCGTCGCCCATGCGGGTGACAACACCGCCAATGGTCTCCATCATGTGATCCGTCGCCCGGCGCTTGGCCCACCAGTCACCTTGGGTCATCGGCAGCGCATTGCCAATGGCGTTGATCTCCTCGCCATCGCGCATGGTCATGATCGGCGCGTGTTCTGGATCATGCGCCATGTCATAGATCTTGGCGCGGATATCGATGATCGGCTTGAAGGCGGGGTGGGTGGTGATGTCATCGACCCGATCGCCGTCAATATAGACTTCGCGGGTTCCACGGATGCTGTCTCGGTATTCGGCGCCAGTGCGGATCATGGCCGGTCTCCCTGAACTCTCGCTTACAGTTTGTGCATGAATCGCGGGTTTTGAAAAGAGATGGATTTCAATCCTCTGGGAGCAACGCGTCGAGCCTGCGCCAGCCGGCCATGCCCGTTTACAAAACGGGCCAGGAGGGCCTTGCCCTCCTGCTGCGCGCAAGCGCGCAGATGGCCGGTTGGCGCAGGCTCGACGCTTAGCGCGGAACTGGCGGCCTTTATGCGTGGTTCAATTTTTGCCAGCCAGCGCCGCACCTTGAGTGATCAAGGCCTCAATCTCATCCGCGTCATAGCCGTGCTCAGCCAAAATGGTTCGGGTCTCTTGACCGAAACGTGGTGGTTTGCGGCGCTGGGAATCTGGCGGCGTCCGGCTCATTTTGATCGGGTTGGCCACGGATTTGAACCCATCGATCTCAACCAGCATATCGCGCGCGAGGGTTTGCTCGGCGGCCAGCACCTGAGCCGTGTTCAAAACCGGCCCCGCAGGCGCGCCCGCATGCATCAATTCATAGGCGAGCTTCTCGCCCTCCCATTCCACCATCAGCGGCGCCAGCAACCCGCGCAACTCTGGCTGATGTTGGATCCGGTCTGAATTGGTCTTGAACCTTGGATCATCAGCGGCCTCCGGCACGCCCAAAACCGCGCAAATCTTACGAAACTGGCTGTCATTGCCGCCCGCCACATAGATATCGCAGGTCTTGGTTGGATAGGTGTCGTAGGGTGCCAGATTGGGGTGCTGGTTCCCATAAATTGTCGGGATCTTCCCCGACAAGAGGTAGTTTGCATAGTGGGGATAAAGGATCGAGAGCGCGCTATCATAGAGCGAGGTGTCGATATGCTGGCCCAGACCCGTTTTGTGCCGATCATGGAGCGCCATCGCGATCGCAAAGGCCGCTGCCATTCCGGTCGCGATATCCACCAGTGAGATCCCGATCCGCGTCGGCGTCCCGCCCGCTTGGCCATTGATGCTCATCAATCCAGCCTGCGCCTGGACCACAGCGTCATAGCCCGGCAGGCCCCCCATCGGGCCCTCCTTGCCAAACCCAGTGATCGACGCGTGGATCAGCGTCGGGAAGCGCTCTTTCAGGACGTCATAGCCGATGCCCCACTTCTCCATCGAGCCCGCCTTGAAGTTCTCGATCAGAACATCGGCCCTTTCGAGAAGCCGAAACAGCACCTCTCGCCCGGCCTGCTGGCGCAGATCCAGCGCCATCCCCCGTTTGTTCCGGTTCAC
>JBCDAS010000180.1:0-8902 GCA_039185235.1 Pseudomonadota bacterium | reverse complement strand
GGCAGGGCGCCCGGCCTCAAGCGCGGCCAGCAGATCCGCCTCCACCAGATGCCCGCCCCGACCGAGCTGGACCAGGATCGCATCGGCGCGCATCTGGGCAAAGAACCCGGCATTCAGCACCCCGCGCGTCTCATCGGTCAGCGGCAGCAGATTGACCACGGCATGGCTCTCGGCGGCGATTGCGTTCAGCCCGTCTGGCCCGCTGAGGACGCGGTACCCGTCCTCCTCGCGCGCCCGGCTGCCATAGCCCGTCACCTGATAGCCGAGGCCCACCAGCGCCCGGGCCAGCTCGCCGCCAATCTTGCCAGTGCCCAGCACGCCGACCTTGAAATGATTGGGCGGGGTCAGGTTGAGGATCGCCCATCCCTCACGCGCCTGCTGCTCGGGATATCCCCACATCCGCCGCTGCCAGCCCGCGATATAGTAAAGCGCGAAACAGGCGATCATCTTGGCCTGGTCCTCGATGATCGAACGCGAGATCCGGATCTCATGATCCAGCCCCGGATGATCCAAAAGCGCATCCACCCCGGCCCCGACGGAGGAGACCATCTGGAGATTGGGATAGGGCGCGAAATCCTCGGGCCCTGGGCTGAAAGCCAGCGCATGGCGGATCGCACGCGGATCGGCCACATCCTCCGGCTTCACCAGCCGCACCCAAGGGTTGTCCTCCGCAAAATGCGGGCCGAACATGCCATGCACATCGTAAAGCTGGCAGAGGCAGACAACATCGACGGGCTTCATGGGGATCTCCTCAGCGAACCCATCTGATCAAGCCGAAAGCCCCTGTCGATTTCAATAGCGTCAGGTTTCTGCTGAAGCAGATTGTCCACCATCTGCCGCATTGGGGAAACTGCCAAAAGCTGTGGGAAGAAAGCTTGTCAGGCGCCGAAGGGGATATTCAGCTTTTGCGAGATCTGGAAATTGCGCCAAGCACACCAAGGCCACCGAACAAAAGCCAAGCCGCAGCTGGAAGAGGAACTGCGGTCGCATCGTTTTGAAGGGCGATGTTATCGATAAACGGAACGGAGCCCGTGATCGCAGTAAATTGCCCAGTAATCTGCAGCCGAGTCAGGCCAAGGCCAGCGAGGTTGCCGGCGGTGAAAGGCACTGTTGCGTCAGTCGAACCAGGTGTAGGAAAAAACGTATCTGTTCCAACTAGATCGCTTCCGACAAAGCCACTGACCGTCAGTTCCGGTGTTCCATCTCCAGCACCGCCAACCGACGCGAGCGACACAAACTCAAAAGCCGATCCGTCAGTTTCAACAATGTCGAGCGTCCAACTCGAACCGGAGCTGGCGTCGACATAATTGTTGTTCGAGAACCCAGAGACCAGAGAGGCAAGAGACGTCAGATTCGTATTTGTTCCGCCTATGGTAAAGCCGTCCTCCTGTCCCGTGGTAAAACCCACATTCGCGGTGAACGCGTCAAAGCCAAGTTCCACGACAGCGGCGTTAGATGGCACGGACAGGCCACAAGCAATTGCCGCAGCTGCAAGAAGTTTTGTTCGGTTCTTTATGGCCATCACATCCCCTCGTTGAGAACTTAACAGAGAAACCATCTGGTCGATCAGTGCCGACGATGTCTCAGAGCAAAAGGCTGATATCTGAAAATCGGTGAAAGGCAGTGTTTTTGACCCAGTCCACCGTATTCCCGCTTGTCAGCCGCGCGCGATCTGTCACGGTTCCTGCGCAGAATCGAGACCTCAAGGGTAGCTATGTTCGCAGCAGACTGTTCCAGACGCGAACCTCTCCTCTATCGCCGCGAGGACAAGGTCATCTCTCTGGCCCGGGATCATAGGCGATGCCCGTCGGGCTGCGCTCTCCGTCCTGTCAGACAGGCCCACTAGAAAGCGAGACACTCCATGAAACTCACCGATTGCGAGGTTTTCGTCGTTGGCAACCCGCCGCCGAGGAAGGGCGGGCGGTACTTCATCTTCGTCAAGCTCACGACCGCCTGCGGGATCACCGGCATTGGCGAGGTCTATTGCGCGACCTTTGGGCCGCATGTGGTGGCTGAACTGGTCAAGGATCTCTTCGCGCGGCATTTCGAGGGCGCCGACCCGCACCGGATCGAGCATCTCTACCGGTTGACCTATGGCTCGGGCTACAGCCTGCGCCCTGACCCCACCCTGATGGGTGTCTTCTCTGGGCTCGAGATCGCCTGCTTGGACATCATCGGCAAATCGGCGGGCAAGCCGGTCTATGACCTGCTCGGCGGGCGCTGCCGCGAGACGATCCGGACCTATACTTATATGTACCCCGAAGGCGACGCCCACGCGACGCCGGAACGCTCGATCTATACCGACCCCGATATGGCGGCGGAGCGGGTGAGCCATTACCTCGACATGGGCTTCACCGCGGTCAAATTCGACCCGGCCGGGCCCTACACGGTCTATGACGGCCACCAGCCGCTGATGGAGGACCTTGAGCGCTCGGAGCTTTTCTGCCGCAAACTGCGGGAGGCCGCAGGCACCCGCGCCGATCTCCTCTTTGGCACCCATGGCCAATTCACCGTCTCAGGCGCAAAACGCATGGCCCGGCGGCTGGAGCCCTACGAGCCGCTCTGGTTCGAAGAACCATGCCCGCCCGAGACGCCCGAGATGATGGCGGAAGTCGCACGTGCCACCTCGATCCCCGTGGCAACTGGCGAGCGGCTCTCGACCAAATACGAGTTCTCCCGCGTGCTCGCCTGCTCCGCCGCCTCGATCCTGCAGCCCGCCCTGGGCCGTGTCGGCGGGATTCTCGAGGCCAAGAAGATCGCCGCCATGGCCGAGCCGTACTATGCCCAGATGGCCCCTCACCTCTATTGCGGCCCAGTGGAGGGGGCGGCGAATATCCAACTGGCCGCTTGCATCCCGAACTTCCTTATCCTCGAGAGCATCGAGCGCTTTGATGGGTTCCATGGCGAGATCATCACCGGGGTGACCTGGCAGGATGGCTATATCATCCCCTCGCGAGAGCCGGGGCTGGGCATCGAGTTCAACGAAGAGCTGGCGCGCGCGCATCCCTGGGCTGGCGATGAGTTGCACCTTGGCATGGCGCCAGAGGAAGTGACGCCTTAGCCCGACAAAGCCCCCCAAAGAACGCGCCCCCTGAGCGCCGAATAGAGCCAGACCCGCGATGGACGCATCGAGCTGATCGAGCTCCGAGAGCAAAATCCTCAAACCTGATTGATCCAATTAGATCCGTTTTTGCTTTAGCCATCGAACCCAACGGAATGCGGCTTGCGCCGCATACACCTATGCTTAGCGCCCTCACGGGCGCCTTGACGCTTCTCGAAACCCTTCGCGTAACTCTGAGCTAGGCGCCTTGCGTCCCTGCCCATGCTTGCATGGGTGGCGGGCCTCGCCCGCCGTAATCCCGTGAGGGATCAGGGACGCTTGAGCGGCGTTTGAGCTCATGGTCAAAGCGCGCGGGCCAGATAGATCGGGTGCCATTCCGTTTTGGGCAGATCGCTCGCGTGGCGATCTTCGGACAGAATCTCAAACCCACTTTCCCTGATTATCCCACGATATGTCGGGCCGTCATAGTGGCTCCACCACATGGGCGCGCCGAAGAACATCTCGGTCCCCGTCCAGTCCCGCAACCCGGTCGAGATCAGCAGCAGCCCTGATGGTCGGAGGAAGGAGCGCATCTTGGCCAGGATCTCGCGGTGAAGGCGCCTTTCAGTGTGAAACAGCGCATAGATGCAAACAATCGCGTCAACCTCGAAGCTTTCTTCCGCAAGCGCCGACATGTCGCCCAGGCGATACTCGGCTTCGGGCACATTCTCGCGCGCCAAGGCCAACATGGCAGGTGAGATGTCGAGGCCAACCACCCGGTGGCCTGCCTCGATCAACCACCGATCTACGGGCAGCCCGGCGCCGCAGCCGATATCGAGGATTGCGCTCCTCCTCCCAAGTGCGGCATCGAGGCGCTCAAGATGGGGCAGGCTCGCCATTTGGTCTCTCGCCTCAGCGTAGGCGGAGGCGACTTTGTCATAGCCCGCGCGAACCGTCTCCGCAGTCACTCCTTGCCCCAAACTGCATTCGCAGTGGGGATCGCCGCGAGTGCGCCGACGATTTGCGCGATCAGAAAGGCCACGGCGTGGTTCGGATCGATGCCTGTGAACGTATCGGTCAACGCCCGGGCAATCGTGACCGCGGGGTTGGCGAAGCTGGTCGAGGCCGTGAACCACAGCGCCGCGCAGATATAGGCGCCGACCATAACCGGGATCAGATGCGGCGCAGTGCGCAGGCCGCCGAGGATCACCATTACCAGGCCGAAAGTAGCAATGACCTCAGCGCTCCACTGACCGACACCCGTGCGGGCTTTGTCGGAGACTTGGAAGATCTCGAGATCAAACATCACATGCGCGAGCAGCATGCCCACAAGAGCGGCTGCGATCTGGATTGCGATATAGGCCAGGGCCCGGGGCAAGGGGATCTCGCCCCGAAGAAGAAAGACCAGCGTCACCGCCGGATTGAAATGCGCGCCCGAGACCGGGCCAAAAAGCGTAATTAGGACAAACAGCATCGCCCCGATCGCTAGCGCATGGGGCAGGAGCGCCGCACCAGCTTGGCCACCCGCCAGGGCCTCTCCCATGATCCCAGATCCCACGATGGTCATCAGGAGAAAAACTGTGCCGAGCCCCTCGGCCAGGTAAGCGCGAGCGGTTGCGCTCATAACTCTCCCCCAGTTTCCGCGATCCGGTCGAGGCGCCAACGCCGGTTATCCCGGGTCATGTCTTCGATTGGATCCGACAAAAGCGCCTCGATCCGACGGGCAAGGCGGATATAGGCCAAGTCAAAAGCCAGATCGTTTTGGGCCGCGGCCGGTTCCTCGATCTCCCAGAGGGTCGACATCGGGCCACGCGGCCAGGCAACCGAGAGCTCTGCCTCGGCTGCAGGGCAGAGGAACAGGATCAGATCCGGGCGGTCGCCTTCGGGCGGCGCAAATTCGCGCCAGGATTTCGAGCGGAAGCCGCGTGATGGTAAACCCTTGCGATCCAGCAAGCGATAGGTTGCCGGGTGCACGCGCCCGACTGGGTTGCTGCCCGCAGACGCAACGGCAAAGCGGCCCTCTGCCTCGCGGCGCAAAATCGCCTCCGCGATGATCGAACGGGTCGAATTCCCGGTGCAAACGGTCAACAGAGTGAACACGGCTTGCGCTCCCCAAAGCTTCTAGCCGCATAGCCTTGGGCGATCACGCTTTCAAGACAGCTCTGACTTCAAAGCGCCGTCCAGCCGCCATCGACGCTGATCGTGGTGCCGGTGATCTGCGCTGCATCGTCAGAGCAGAGGAAACAGGTCGTCCCCCCCAGTTGTTCGATGGTTGCGAACTCTTTGGAGGGTTGACGCTGCAACAGCACATCCCGCTCCACTTCTTCGCGGGTCATGTTGTATTTTGCCATGGTGTCGGGGATCTGTGCCTCGACCAACGGTGTCAGCACATAACCGGGGCAGATCGCGTTGCAGGTGATCGGCTCCTCGGCGGTCTCGAGCGCTGTGACCTTGGTCAGCCCAACCACCCCATGCTTGGCCGTCACATAGGCCGACTTGAAGGGCGAGGCGGTCAGACCATGGGCTGAGGCGATATTAACAATCCGGCCCCAACCCGCCTCGCGCATAACTGGCAGCGCAGCCGCCGTAGTGTGGAAGGTCGAGTTCATATTGATCGCGATGATCTGATCCCATTTCTCCACCGGGAACTCATCGATCCCGGCGACATATTGGATGCCTGCATTGTTGACCAAAATATCGACCGAGCCGAATTGCTCCGCTGACTTGGTGATCAATGCACGCGTCGCCTCCGGGCTCGACATATCGGCCTGGACATAGGCAGCGCCTGTGTTGCAGGAGGCTGCGAGATCGGCGGCCAAGGTGTGATCCTCTGGGCTGTCAGTGAACGAGTTCAGCACCACATTCGCCCCTTTTGCCGCGAGCGATTTGGCGATGCCCAGGCCGATCCCCGAGGTGGATCCAGTGACAACAGCGGTTTTTCCGGTCAGGGACATGGGCTCTCTCTTTCTTTCCGGGGCGGGTTGGGCGACACTTCTGGTGAGCAGTATAATGACGCAGCGCAACAAAAACGAGGGGCGAATGACACCCGGCGCGACAGGCAAACCCTTGGAGACGCGGCTCTCAACCGCCCGACAGGCCCGTAAATTCAGTCAGGCCAAAAAAAAGGCGTCTCCCGAAGGAGACGCTTTAGGTGTTGAGGCAGGTTTCATACAGGGAAGAAACCTATCGAGCAGTGACCAAAGACTACGCCGAAGAGCCCGTTTCGACAAGAGCAATCTGCGCTTGGAGGCAATGCAGGGCGTTCGATGGCGCAGGTGGGACATATTTGCCATCTGTTTGCTGGGATTGATGCTGTTTGTTTCAAAAACCGCCCAGGCAGAGCCGCAACATGGGATTGCCGCGCATGGGATGCCGGCGCTCGCGGCGGATTTTCCGCATCTCCCTTACGTTAACGACAAGGCGCCAAAGGGTGGGCGCATCGTGATGGGTGCGATTGGAAGCTATGATAGCCTCAACCCATATGTCCTGCGCGGACGGGCGCCTTGGCAGATCCGGGCGCTGACGGTCGAATCGCTCATGGCGCGAAGCTGGGACGAGCCATTCACCCTCTATGGTCTGATTGCCGAGACGGTTGAAACCGCGCCCGATCGCTCCTGGGTCGCCTTCACTCTGCGCGAGGCTGCCCGGTTCTCCGATGGCAGCCCGATCACGGTTGAGGATGTAATCTGGTCGCTAGAGACCTTGGGCACCAAAGGCCACCCCCGCTATCGCAACAGTTGGAAAGCTGTTGAACGCGTTGAGCAGACGGGGCCGCGCAGCCTGAAGATCACCTTTGCCGAGGCCAATCGCGAGCTGCCAATGATCATGGGCCTGCGGCCGATCCTGCAGAAGGCGCAATGGGAGGGGCAGGACTTTCAAAAGGGCGGAATGACCCCCGTGATCGGCTCCGGCCCTTATGTGGTGGCAGAGGCGGAGGCAGGCCGCGCGCTCAGCTTCGAGCGGAATCGCGATTGGTGGGGCAAGGATCTGCCGATCAATCGCGGGCTCTACAACTTCGACGAGGTCAAGATCGAGTTCTTCCGCAATGAAGATGCGTTTCGCGAGACCCTGAATGCGGGTCTGATTTCGCTCCATGCCGAATATGACCCGGTGCGCTGGGCCGAGAGCGCGGTTTTGCCTGCGGTCGAGGAGGGCCGCTTAATCCGCGATGAGCTCACCCATCGAAGGCCCACGGGGCTCTATGGTTTCGTCTTCAACACGCGCCGCGCAGTCTTTGCCGATCGTCAGGTCCGCGAGGCGCTGGCAATGACGTTTGACTGGGAATGGGTCAACAAGCGCCTCTATCGCAGCCAGTTCACCCGGATCGAAAGCGCCTTTGGCAACTCGGATCTGGGCTTTTCTGGCCCGGCGAGCCCAGGAGAACGCGCGATCCTCTCGGGCTTCGATATGCCGGAGGGCACGCTCGAGCAGGGCTGGCGGCCGCTCCAAAGCGATGGCAGCGGGCGGGACCGAAAACTGCGGCGCCGTGCGGCGAAGCTGCTCGATCAGGCAGGGTGGCGCTTGGTCGATGGTGAGCGACAGAAGGAAGGCGAGACGCTGCGCTTCGAAGTGATCGTCAATTCAACCGAGCAAGAGACCTTGGCAAGCCTCTGGTCCGGTCAGCTCCAGCGCCTCGGCGTGGAGATGACCGTACGCCGTGTGGATGATGCCCAGTTCGAGGCCCGCCGAACCAGCTATGACTATGACATGATCGTCAATCGCTGGGCGATGTCGCTCAGCCCGGGCACGGAGCAGCGGCTCTACTTCGCCTCGCAAGGCCGCAAGGAGGAGGGCACGCGGAATTACATGGGCGCGGAGGACCCAGCCATCGATGCGGCGATCGACGCGCTACTGGCCGCCGAGAGCCCTGAGGCCTTCCGCGACGCCGTCAGAGCGCTCGACCGGATGGTCAATGCTGGGGTCTATGTGGTGCCCTTTGGCGCCCTGCCCACGGATCGGATCCTCCACGACGATCGGCTCAAACGGCCAGACAGCCAAACCGCCTATGGCTGGTGGGGTTGGGCCGCGGGGCCCGCACGCTGGTGGGTCGCACCCTAGCACGTAAGCCTCGAAAGCGTCCCTGGGCCCTGACGGGCCTACGGCGGGCATAGCCCGCCACCCATGCGAGCATGGGCAGGGACGCAAGGCGCTTAGCTCGGAGTCATGCGAGAGCAATCCGACTGGGGCCAACGCGCCCGGCAGGGCGCTAAGTATAGGTGTATGCGGCGCAAGCCGCGTTCCGTTTGGTTCGTCTATGGAGCCGCATCTGAGAGGGTCGACACCGTTTCGCTCTATCTAGGATTCTGGCCATTCTCCGACAAAGCGCGGGCTGCAAGTTCCTTTTTGCGCGCCTCGAGTTTGGCCTTCTCCTCCGCGCGCTCTGCTTTGGTTGGTGGCACGACCAGACCAGCCGAGATCACCAGCTTTGCTGCATCCTCCACGGTCATATCGAGAAGATGGACATCCTCGCTCGGCACGAAGAGCAGGAAGCCCGAGGTTGGGTTCGGGGTGGTGGGGAGAAAGACCGACATCATCTCCTGCCCGCCAGCCTTCTCCTTCACCTCGCCTTTCGTGTCCGTCGAGACGAAAGCAATCGCCCAGATCCCTTTGCGCGGATACTCCACAAGACAGGCGTGTTTGAACGAGCTCTTGGACTGGCTGAAAACCGTCTCGGCGATTTGTTTGATGGCGTTGTAGATCGACCGGATGATCGGCGTGCGATCGATCAGATCCTCGCCGAACCGGATCAGTTGGCGGCCAAAAACGCGCCGTGCCAGCGTGCCCACAAGCGTGGTGAAGACCAAAAAGACGATGACGCCAAAACCCGGGATATCCACATCGAGATAGGTCGAGGGATTGTAG
>JBCDAS010000179.1:0-8913 GCA_039185235.1 Pseudomonadota bacterium | reverse complement strand
TGCTTCGGAATGTGTCGCGCAAGATCCGCCGCCACCCGGCGATGGCTGTGATGTGACGCTCGCCTGGTGGTTCACCGATGAGGGTCTTGGAAAAGTGCCGCCAAAGACGCCTGCGAAACCGAAGGCACCCCTGCGGCTCTCTGATCTGCCGCTTGCTTGCCGTGTGGTGGCGGGAGAGTGAGGGCGCTCGCCGTCCTTGGCGTGCTTGTGGCTTTGACTTTCTCGCTATTGGCGGTTGGTCCGCCGATCGGCGTCTTTGGCGATCAGTTCTTCGGCGGGCCTGCGGCCAAGGCGGGCACGCGGGCTGCGGAGAAACCTGTCTCCATCATCGCCACTCCGATTCGAGTTCCGCCAACGCAGCTAACCGGTCTGAGAGAGGCCGGCGCTTGGGATCTACGGGCGGATAACATCTGGTTTGGTGGGCTCTCGGGCCTTCTGATCGAGGGGGATCGCTTGATCGCCGCTAGCGACAGGGCGCATCTCCTGCGTGCCCGATTTGCTGTCGACGGGGAAGCGCTGCGCATTGAGGGCGCAACGCTCTGGCATCTCCGCGACCAAAGGGATCACTTGTTGGGTGATTGGCAAGGTGATGCGGAGAGTTTGGCCCGCGCGGATGGGCATCTCTTGATCTCGTTTGAGCGAGACCATCGAATTCAACGCATGGATGGCGACGCGCGCCTGCGTGATTGGGCGCGGCCTGTGGGGACTGATGCCCTGCAAGCGAATGGCGGGATCGAGGCGCTTGCGGGTCTGCGCGACGGCCGCGTACTGGCATTCGCCGAGCGCCCGGTTGAGGGCCAGACACTTTGGTGGCTGCTCGATGGGGCTGGTGGGATTGATCGAGGCGGGCTCGTCCTGACCTCCTCGCATCGGATCACAGGCGCCACGCTGGGCCCGGATGGTGGCCTGTACATGGTCCTTCGCGACTTCACTGTTGCCACTGGGGTCAGCATTCGGATCCAGCGCATGACCCTTGCTGATGGGCGCCCTCTGCCGGGCAGTATCGAGACGCTGGCGGCGTTCGAGAACCTCAGTGGTATCGACAACATGGAGGGCATCGCGATTGCCGATGGCTATCTCTGGATCCTCTCGGATAACAATTTCAGCGCCGGTCAACGGACCCTCTTGCTCCGGTTTGCGTTGAGCGAATAGCGACGCATCCGGTCGCCCCAGCGCCTTGACCCATGCGACCTCTCGCCGCAAAGTCTCTGCCCAAGCGGTATCGAGGGACATGAGGCGATCGCCCATGGAGGACAGCGCGCATCGGCGCCAGGCACTAACCATCGGAGCGACCCGGGGACGGGCTGCAAGGGGCTCGCCTTCGCGGGTGTGATGCCCTTGCCTGCCCCCTGACCCCGATGGAGACTGAGAGATGACCGATACCGATACCAGACGTGGCCGCCGCGCCGGAGGACGCTCCGCCCGCCAGGCGCTGCGCGCGGCCCCGCTGGCCGAAGATATCCGCCCCGTCCGCGCGGGCCTGCCCGGAGGCACTTACAACCCAATCGACAGTGGCGGGATCGAGCGGATCCACCAAGCTGCCCTCGACGCGCTGGAGCAGATCGGGATCAGCCTGGCGCCCCAATCCGGCATTGATGCGATGACGGCCGCAGGCGCCATCCTGGGCGATGATGGCCGCGTCCGTTTTCCCCGCGCGCTGGTCGAGGATATGCTCGCTGTTGCTGCCCGCGACATCACCTTATGTGGCCGGGATCCGAAATATGATCTGCATCTCTCGGGCACCAAGACGCATTACGGCACGGCGGGTGCCGCTGTGCATATGGTCGATGTGGAGAACCGGGTCTATCGCGACTCGACCCTGAGGGATCTCTACGATGCCGCGCGGATCGTCGACACGCTCGACAATGTCCACTTCTTGCAGCGGCCCATGGTCTGCCGCGACGTGCTGGACAACTACGAGCTCGACATCAACACGGTCTATGCTTGCCTGAAGGGCACGCAAAAACATGTAGGCACCAGCTTTGTCGAACCCTCGCATATGCCGGGCTGTCTCGAGGTGACCTATCTGATGGCGGGCGGTGAGGACAAGTACCGCGCCCGTCCGATCCTGTCGAACTCCAACTGCTTCGTCGTGCCGCCGATGAAGTTTGCGACCGAGGCTTGTGAGGTGATGGAGGCTTGTATCCGTGGTGGCATGCCGGTTCTGCTCCTCAGCGCCGGCCAGGCGGGGGCGACCGCGCCAGCCCCCATCGCAGGCGCCATCGTGCAGGCGGTGGCGGAGTGCCTCTCCGGCGTCGTTTATGTCAACAGCGTCAAGCCTGGCCACCCGGCGATCTTCGGCACCTGGCCTTTCGTGTCGGATCTGCGCACAGGCGCGATGTCCGGCGGATCGGGCGAGCAGGCATTGCTAAGCGCGGGTTGCGCCCAAATGCACCGCTTCTACGGTCTGCCCGGCGGCACCTCCGCCGGGATCGCCGATGCGAAGCTGCCCGACATGCAGGCGGGCTGGGAGCAGGCGATCTCCAACGTCATGGTCGGCCTCTCAGGCGCCAATATGATCTATGAAGCGGCAGGCATGCATGCCTCGCTCCTGGGTTTCTGCTTCGAGAGCCTGATCCTCGGCGATGACATGCTCGGCCAATGCCAGCGCTGTGTGCGCGGGATCGAAGTGACCGAGGACACGGTCAATATCGATGTAATGAAATCTGTCTGCCTAGAAGGCCCGGGGCATTATCTCGGCCATGATCAGACGCTAGGACTGATGCAGACCGAGTATATCTATCCAGAGCTCGCCGACCGTACCTCACCCAAGGAGTGGAACGAGCTCGGCCGCCCGGATCTGATCGAGAAGACGATCGCGCGCAAGAACAAGATCCTGGCGGAGCATTTTCCCTCGCATATCAGCCCGGAGATCGACGCCGAGATCCGGCGGCGCTTTAAGATCCACCTCGATCTCTGAGGCCGATGCGGAGCCCTCGGTTCGGAGGCAGTCCGCTCCCATCGAATGTCGTGATGTGAGCGATCGGAGACTACAGAGTGGGAGACTGAATAGATCTCGGTCACAGATCTGTCGGCCGAGCGGGTTCCCCTAGGCGACAGGACCCTATTGGGCGTCATGCACCCCCCAAGCATACTCGAAGGCGCACCAAAACCCGGCACGGAAACCGGCCACACCGCGACAGCTGACGATTTTTTAAGTGGCGTGGTTCTGCTTAACGCTGAGATGCTGGGGAATACTGACCGGGCCCAGAGTACGAAGTCTATGAGGCATCGGAAGGGTTTTCGCCGTTATCGTGCGCCGATGCTCTGAGTTAGAAGCCTGATCGAGCTACCAAACGGAATGCGCGGGCAAGCCCGCGCATACACCTATGTTTGGCGCCCTCCCGGGCGCATTGGCCCCAGTCGGACTGCTCTCGCATTACTCTGAGCTAAGCGCCTTGCGTCCCTGCCCATGCTTGCATGGGTGGCGGGCTTTGCCCGCCGTAATCCCGTAAGGGATCAGGGACGCTTGCGCGGTGGTTGAGCTTTGCGTCAGACGGGGAGGGTGCCGTTGATCACGTAATCCAGGATCTGAACGACTTGTTCCGGGTGCTCGGCAACGGCGGAGGCTGCTTCATCCACTTCTTTCAAAGCATGGGCATGGTCCGGTCCGTGCAGAATGATCAGCGATTTTCCCAAGGCTGACGCATATCCCGCATCAAAGGCCGCGTTCCACTGCTTGTACTTCTCGCCAAACCGCACGACCACCAGATCGGCCTTCTCGATCAAGGTGCGCGTGCGGATCGCGTTAACGCCCGCACCCTTGCGGTCGTGCCAGACCTTGTTTTGCTCGGCCCCAAGGATCGCCACGCCGCAATCGTCTGAGGCTGGGTGATCGGTCACCGGCGCGGAGAACACCACCGGCAGGCCTTTCTCCTTCGTGCCTGCCTCAATCACATCGCGCCAATCGGTGTGGATCTCTCCCGAGAGATAGACATTCCAGCTCATTTGCGTTCCTCCCGCAATTTCTTCAATTCCGCCTCCATGGCGCCCAAGCGCTCAAGGACCTGAGCGCGATAGTCATCGGTTGCGGCGACATCTTCCTCATGGTGGGCATCCTGCATCGAGTTCACGATCAGACCGACCAAGAGGTTCACCACCGCAAATGTTGTCATCATGATGAAGGGCACGAAGAAGGCCCAGGCATAGGGGTAGATCTCCATCACCGGGCGCACGATCCCCATGGACCAGCTTTCCAGCGTCATGATTTGGAAAAGCGAATAGGCCGATCGCCCGATCGTCCCGAACCACTCGTCAAACGTGGCGCCAAAGAGCTTTGTCGCCATCACCGCGCCGATATAGAAGATCATCATCATCAAGAGAAAGACCGAGCCCATGCCCGGCAGCGCGGTCACGAAACCCTGCACCACCCGGCGCAGGCTTGGCGCGACCGAAAGCGCCCGCAGGACCCTTAGCACCCTCAGTGCCCGCAGGACCGCGAGGCTGCCCGTCGTCGGCGCCAGCGCAATCCCAACCACAAAGAGGTCGAAGATGTTCCAGGCCTTGAAGAAGAACCGTTTCCCTTGGGCAACCAGCTTCAGAGTGAGCTCCACAACGAAGATCGAAAGACAGGCGTTATCCAGCGCGATCAAGAGATCGCCATAGCTCGCCATGACGGTCTTCGAGGTCTCCAACCCCAAAATTACGGCGTTGAAGATGATGATACCCAGGATCGTGTAACGAACTTTCGGGGTCTCAAGCCAGGCTTCGAGCTTCTGGCGCCATGTGGGCTCGGCCGTCTCTGACATCGGCGTTCCTCATCTCGCTGCGGCGCTCTGCCGCTCTGCCCCGGGATATCGGTCAAAATCGGGCTAGGTGCAAGGCGACGCAGCGGTTGTATTTTCCGAAAAACATCTGGAGAATTCGCCGAACCGATGGCCTGGCCCGCAGGGTTCCGGCAGATTGGTGCCAGATGCTCTCTCTCGCGCGAGGTAGGCAAGGCACAGAGTAGGGGAGCATCATGGCGGATGGCACCGAACCGAAACTGGACACGAGCCCAAAGGTCTCAGACGAAGTCCGCTGCACCACATGCTACATGTGCGCTTGCCGTTGTGGGATCAACGTCCATCTGCGCGACGGCAAAGTCCGTTACATCGAGGGCAATCGCCGCCACCCGGTGAACAAAGGTGTGCTCTGCGCCAAAGGGTCTGCCGGGATCATGCAGCACTACTCGCCCGCGCGGCTGCGCAAACCGCTCAAGCGCGTCGGAGAGCGCGGCTCGGGTGAGTTCCAGGAGATCGAGTGGGACGAGGCGCTGGAGATCGCGACCGGCTGGCTGCACAAAGTCCGCCATGACGACCCGAAGAAGCTGGCCTTTTTCACCGGGCGTGATCAGAGCCAGTCTTTCACCTCCTGGTGGGCACAGCAATTCGGCACGCCGAACTATGCCGCCCATGGCGGGTTCTGCTCGGTGAATATGGCGGCCGGTGGGATCTACACGCTGGGCGGCGCGTTCTGGGAGTTTGGCAGCCCCGATTGGGATCGAACCAAGCTCTTCATGGTGTTTGGCGTCGCCGAGGACCACGACTCCAACCCGATCAAAGCTGGAATCGGCAAGCTCAAGACGGCAGGTGGCAAGGTGATCGGCGTAAACCCGGTACGCACCGGCTACAACGCGGTTGCGGACGAATGGGTCGGGATCACCCCGGGCACCGACGGGCTCTTCATCCTCGCAATGGTGCATGAGCTGCTCCGCACTGGTCATGTGGATGTCGAGTATCTCTCCCGTTGGACCAATGCGCCCTATCTGGTGGAGCGCACGCCGGGCGAGCGCTTTGGCCTCTTCAGCCGCGACAGCAATGACAAGCCGATGGTCTGGGATCTGAACTCCGGCCAGGCGGTGCCCTTTGATACGCCAGGGGTGAAACCGGCGCTGAAGGGGGAGTTTCCCTCGTTCGAAGGCGGGCGTTGCGTGCCGGTCTTCGAACTGATGGCGCGCAAGTATCTCGAGCCGGAATACGCGCCGGAAGCCGTGGCAGAGAAATGCGGCATCTCCGTTGCGACGATCAAACGCCTGGCTGCCGAGATCGCAGACACCGCCTTCAATCAGGCCTTTGAGATCCCTTGCGAATGGACGGATTTTCGGGGCGAAAAACATGACAAGTTCATCGGCCGTCCAGTCAGTTTCCACGCCATGCGCGGGATCTCGGCGCATTCGAACGGGTTCCAGACCTGCCGGGCGCTGCATATCCTCCAACTGCTTTTGGGCGCGGTCGAAGCCCCCGGCAGCTTCCGTTTCAAGCCGCCTTACCCCAAACCGGTCGAGGCGCATCCCGCACCCCATGCGGGCTCGGTTCCCGGCTCACCTCTGAACGGCCCGCATCTGGGCTTCCCGCGCTCGCCCGCCGATCTCGCGATCGAGGAAGACGGCACCGCCAAGCGAATCGACAAGGCCTTCACTTGGGAAAACCCGCTCTCTGCCCATGGCATGATGCATATGGTGATCTCCAACGCCTATGCAGGTGACCCGTACCCGATAGAGGTCATGTTCATGTACATGGCCAACATGTCCTGGAACTCGTCGATGAACACCAAGGGCGTGATCGAGATGCTGACGGCCAAGGGCGACGATGGCGAGTACAAGATCCCCAAGATTATCTATTCGGATGCCTATAGCTCCGAGATGGTTGCCTATTCCGACCTGATCCTGCCCGACACGACCTATCTGGAGCGCCATGACTGCATCAGCCTGCTCGACCGTCCGATTGGCGAGATCGATGCCGCCTGCGATGCGATCCGCTGGCCAGTGGTGGAGCCGGACCGGGATGTGCGCGGCTTCCAAACAGCGCTCCTCCAACTTGGAGCGAAGCTTGGCCTGCCGGGCTTTGTAGATGACGACGGCAACGCGAAATACGAAGACTATGCCGATTACATGGTCAACCATCAGCGCCGCCCGGGCGTTGGACCGCTGGCCGGATGGCGCGGCAATGGCGATGGTGAGGGCCGGGGAGAGCCCAATCCCGATCAGCTCCAACGCTATATCGACAATGGCGGGTTCTGGGAGTGCCACATCCCCGACAATGCCCGTTTCATGAAGCCCTTCAACATGGCTTACCAGGAGTGGGCGGTGGAGCGCGGGCTCTTCGACAAACCCTTCCCATACGTCTTCCAGCTCTATTCCGAGCCCGTGCGCAAGTTCCAGCTCGCCGCCGAAGGCTATGGCGACATCGTGCCGCCGGAACACCTGCGTGAGCGGCTGCAAACGGTGATGGACCCGCTGCCCGTTTGGTGGGAGCCGTTCGAGGGGATGCAGGTCGATAACTCGGAATTTCCCTACCACGCGGTGACCCAACGCCCGGCGGCGATGTACCATGCCTGGGGCTCGCAAAACGCCTGGCTCCGCCAGATCCATGGCGAGAACCCGATGTATGTGCCGGGTCCGATCATGGACGAACACGGGCTCGAGGATGGCGGCTGGGCCCGTGTCACCTCGCATCACGGGTCCATCGTCGTGCCCATCCGCCGCATGGAGGCGGTGAATGCGAAGACCATGTGGACCTGGAACGCGATCGGCAAGCGCGAGGGCGCCTGGGCGCTCGGCGAAGGCGCGCCCGAGACAACACGAGGCTTTCTGCTTAATCACCTGATCCACGAGCTGCTGCCGCCCAAAGGCGACGGGTTGCGATGGTCAAACTCCGACCCGATCACCGGCCAGGCGGCCTGGTACGACCTCCGGGTCAAGATCGAGCCGGCCGAGGAACTTGAGGCCTCCGAACCCCGCCTCGGCGCCCAAAAGTCCCCCGTGGGCAAAGGCCCCGAAGACATCGCCTATGGGGAAGACTGGTGATGCACCAGATCACCACCTTCTCCGGTGTGGCTTTCGCGTCGGCCTTTGGGGCGGCGGCCACTGCCAATGAGGTTTCGGGTGTCTGGCTTACGGAACCACGGAGCAATGGTGCCTATATCTCGGTGCAGATCTTCCCTTGCCAAATCAATCCCGAGCAGCGTTGTGGCAAAGTTGTCGGTGCCCATGGTGGAGCTCGCCCGGACCTGATCGGCGAGCCCATCCTGCGGGGCCTGATGCGCAACGAGGAAGACGGCTGGACCGATGGAAAGATCATCAGCCCGAAAAGCGGTGATGAGTACCACTCGAACATCCGGCTGGTCGATGCCGACACGCTCGAAGTCGAAGGCTGCGTCGCGGGCGGTCTGATCTGTAGCGGCCAGGAATGGACGCGGGCGAGATGACCAACAGACTATGCTTTCCGGGCTTGCGCGGCCGATCCGCCGCCCGCCCCACCCACCCCCCGGCGGGCGGCGGATCGGCCGCGCAAGCCCGGATGAAGACAAAGCCAAGGGGAACGCATTGTGACCACGCTCCCGGATAGCACCGAGAAAAAGCTCGGCCTGGTGATCGATCTCGACATTTGTGTTGGGTGTCATGCCTGTGCCGTGAACTGCAAGGAATGGAACACGGGCGGGTATGGCGCTGCGCTATCGGACCAGGACGCCTATGGGGCGGAGGCGACGGGGACCTGGCTCAACCGGATCCACTCCTATGAGGTGACGCCCGACCAGGGGCCTGCCCAGATCATCCATTTCCCGAAATCCTGCCTCCATTGCGAGGATGCGCCCTGTGTGACGGTCTGTCCCACGGGGGCTTCTTATAAGCGCGAGGCGGATGGCATCGTGCTGGTCAATGAAGACGCCTGCATGGGCTGCGGCCTCTGCGCTTGGGCCTGTCCCTATGGCGCGCGGGAGATGGATGCCCAGGCGGGGGTTATGAAGAAATGCACCCTCTGCGTTGATCGGATCTATAATGAGAACCTGCCCGAGGAGGACCGTGTCCCGGCCTGTGTCCGCTCCTGCCCCGCTGGCGCCCGGCATTTCGGCGATCTGGGAGACCCGGAGAGCGCGGTTTCCGAGATGGTCGCTGAGCGTGGCGGATTTGCCCCGATGATCGAACAGGGCACT
>JBCDAS010000178.1:0-8929 GCA_039185235.1 Pseudomonadota bacterium | reverse complement strand
GTGTCCTCATCCGCTTCCTTGGGCGCCTTGCCGAGGCCAGCCGCTTGCCGGATGAAGGGCTCATAGACGTGCTTCCATGCAGCGCGTGGATACATGAAGGTCTTGTAGTAGAACCCCGCCGAGAAGACCGGCGCCACGCTCGCCACCGCCGCATTCACCGCGCCGATATCATACTCCAGCGAAGGCCAGTGGTTTTGGCTCTCCGCCGCCAGCCCGTCATAAAGCTCTGTGGTGGTCGCACGCTGGTTTGGCTCGAATTTCGGGCCGCGACCGACGCCCATCAACGCATTTGGCTCTTCCGCGCCTGATGCAACAATGCCGCGAGGTCGGTGGTACTTAAAGCTCCGGCCCACCATCTTTTTGCCATTCGCAAGCAGAGCCGAGGCGAGCGTGTCGCCCTGAAAACCCGACAGCGTCTGGCCGTTGAACTCAAACGAGATTTTCTGTGTCCGGTCGATCAGCCGACCGCCTTCGCTCAGACGCCCCATCACCAGCACTCCCAACCCGGTCGTTTCTCTTGGATTCTTGCGACCAACTCCGCCGGTGGCCTGATCAACTGTGCGCTGTAGGTTCCGAACACCTCGAGCGTCACTGTGCAACGCGCGGCATGGAACCACTTGCCGCAGCCGTATGTGTGGCGCCAACGCTCGAAATGCACGCCTTTCGGGTTCTTGCGATAGAAGAGATAGCTCTCAAAGTCCTGATCGCTCGAGCCGGGACCATAGCGCGTGAGATGCGCCTCACCCCCCGGTGTAAGCTCGGTTTCTTCGCATTCGACCCCACAATAGGGGCAGATCAGAACCAGCATTGCTGTCTCCTCGCAGGCCTCCTCGCATGTTCTGGTCGCAGATCGCATGACCGCAATGCAACAGGCTGTCTGGACCCGTCACCTGATCGCCGGTCCGCGACCCCGTATCTACTTGCGAAGGCTGGACCTTTGCGCCACTTTAACGCGAGTGACCGTGATAGGAGGGTCTTATGGCTCAGTTCAAAAAAGTCCCAGGCGCTGGTGAAGGCGAATCAGTTGCTCCGTCGCCTCTTTGGACAACATCCGTGGAATTGATGGGAACCACAGTTCCGGTTTGGCTGATTTTGCTGGGGGTTGGGGTCCTCGCTTTTCTGCTATTTGTGTTCGGTATGTGGGAACGCGATCCGAAATCGAAAGATATCGAGGGATTTCACCCAAAGCATCGAGGCGAATAGCTGGTCAGGAGTTTCTTCTAGTAGTGTTGGGATCGCTTCAGTCTGGTCTTCCAATGCAATTTAAGTTAAATTTACGCATATTGGGTAGTGAGGGTCATAGAACGTTTCTTGGTTGCGTGAGGTTCCATGGCGAAGTTTGTAAAGAATTCTCAGGTCGGCGAAACTCCAATTGAGTTTCTACACGTGTCACGGATCACAGATGGCGACACGATCTCAACGTTCACATATGCGCTGGTTACGTTGCTCGTCGTTGCGGCGATCGGCTTTGTGTTCGGTAAGAATGCGCGTTAGCGAGAAAACTTCGTGCTTTCTCGTAACCTTGCTTCCGGGAGCTTGTCATAGCCAAGTTTCTAAAAGCACCCGAAACAGAAACGACCGCTGCCGTGATGAGCGAGCCGGATTGGCTCGCTTTTTGGAACGAAGCGCCCATCACACACCAGGTCGCGATGTCGCTTCTACTGCTCTTTGTCGCGCGGCTTATTTTCGGACTGGTCTATCAGCTCGTCGCCAGCAGGCGCAAAAGTCCAGCCAGGCATCAGCCAAGCGAATTGGGCTTCTCCAGCCATTGGGGCGAAAGGTCTAGAGACCGCGAGTAGGTCAGGGACCGCTCTAACCGGCAGACTTCATGATCAGTGCGCAACCGCCGCCGCCACGCTCTCGTCGATCATCCGACCTTCCGTAAAGCGATCAAGACCGAACGGTCCCGCGACGGGATCTTCGCCCTTAGCGATCAAACCAGCCGTTGCCCAGCCAGAGCCTGGGATCGCCTTGAACCCGCCGGTGCCCCAGCCACAGTTGATGAAAATGCCCTCGACCGGGGTTTTGCCAATAATTGGTGAGCGGTCACCGGTCATATCAACGATACCACCCCATTGGCGCAGCATTTTGAGACGGCTGATCATCGGAAAAGTCTCTGTCAAAGCGCGCACGGTCTCCTCGATATGCTGGAAGGAGCCGCGCTGGGTGTAGTTGTTGAACCCATCTGCGCCACCGCCGATCACCATCTCACCTTTATCCGATTGGCTCATATAACCATGGACCGTATTGGCCATGACCACGATGTCCATGCAGGGTTTGATCGGCTCGGAGACCAGCGCCTGGAGCGCTACGCTTTCGACCGGCATCCGGAAGCCCGCCATCTCGGCCAATACACCGGTATGGCCCGCAACAACGATGCCGAGCTTCTCGCATTTGATCGGGCCTTTGGATGTCTGGACCCCCATGACTTTGCCATTGGAGCTGTCGACACCGGTGACCTCGCATTGCTGGATGATATCGACGCCCAGAGCAGAGGCCGCCCGGGCATAGCCCCAGGCCACCGCATCATGCCGCGCCGTTCCACCACGGGGCTGCCAGAGGCCACCTAGGACCGGATAGCGCGGACCATCGATATTGATGATCGGGCAGACCTCTTTGACCTTCTCGGGTCCGACCAAATCGGTATCGATCCCAGCGAGCCGGTTTGCATGGGCGGTGCGCTTCATCGCCCGCAACTCATGCTCGGTTTGGCACAGCATCATGACGCCGCGCGGGCTGAACATGATGTTGAAGTTCAACTGTTGCGAGAGGTCTTCATACAAGCTGCGGCTGAGCTCATAGACTGCCGCCGACGCAGGTTGCAGGTAGTTTGACCGAATGATCGTCGTGTTGCGCCCCGTGTTCCCGCCGCCCAGCCAGCCTTTTTCGATCACCGCGACGTTTGTGATGCCGTGGTTCTTGGCCAAATAGTACGCCGTCGCCAAACCATGACCACCGCCACCGACGATCACCACGTCATACTTGCCTTTCGGCTCTGGATTGCCCCAAGCGCGCTCCCATCCCTGGTGATAGCGCAGAGCCTCACGGGCAACGGCAAATTCCGAATAGCGTTTCATGGCGCCTCTCCTCGAGTTCACGAGTGTCTAAGGTGCCCGGTTAGCCGCCGCGGCGCAACTCTGCGCCCGGGTTTACGCCGCATCTATGTCAAGGCGCGACATGGGTTTCCACGCGGTCAGTGCTGTCGGGCACCGCCGGGGTGAGCGCCACTTATGCAGCAATAGCCATTTTGCTCAATGCCCAGGTCACGGCCATCGAAGTTTATCAGGCGGGCGGCTTCCATGTGAAGCCTTTGTGCCGCGCACTTTCATCTCCTTATCACGTTCTCTTTGATCCACGGCTTTTTCGGCAAAATACCCAGCAAGACCGGACAAACCGCAAACAAGGGAATCCTATTCAAGATCCTGGTTTTCATGAGACAATAGGAACGTTGCGGCGGCTCGATAGGAGGTTTACTTCACGGGCTGAGAGATGGGAGGTCTCATGAGTATCTTCATAGCGATTGCAGCCATTGGAGCCCTTGTCACCGGCCTAATCGTCGTCTGGCCCATGCTGCGCAGCCACGGAGAGGGCCGCGCCCGCGCGGAGTTCGATACGGCGCTCTACAAGGATCAGTTGGCGGAGATCGACCGGGACCTTGAGCGCGGCACCGTGTCGAAAGACGAAGCCGAAGGGGCCAAGGCCGAAATCTCCCGCCGCTTGCTCGCCGCCGCCCGAGAGGCGAAGCTTTCATCGGGAATTGGCGCTGCGCCACGGATGAGTTCTGGCATGGTTGCAGGGATCTCGGTCATGGCGGTGCCCCTGCTCGCAGTGGTCTTCTATCTCGCCAACGGGGTGCCCGGGCAGCCCGATATGCCGTTGGACGGTCGAGCTCAGGTGGCACAGGCGCAGGAGGCGTTGCATGACGGCCGCCCATCGCAGGAACAGGCCGAGCAGCTCGCGCCGCCGCGCGAGAACACGGTGCGCCCTGAACAACAGGAATATGCAGCCCTAGTCCAACGGTTGGAGCAGCGTATCTCCAGCACCCCCAATGACGCGCGGGGCCTCAGGTTGCTTGCCACCAGCTATATGCAGTTGGAGCGCTATGGCGAAGCTTGGCGGACGTTCGATCAGTTGATCGGAGTGATTGGGATCGAACATGCGGAGCCAGATCTCTTTGCGCAGATGGCAGAGGGAATGATCCTGGCCGCCGGTGGCTATGTCTCGCCCGAGGCGGAGACAATGTTGGGGGCTGCCCTTGAGCGGGATTCAAAGAACTTCGTCGCGCGCTACTATGCGGGTCTGTCGCTCAGCCAGAATGGGATGATGCCACAAGCGATCCGGGTCTGGCAGGATTTGCGTGCCGAGGCGCCAGCGGATGCCCCTTGGCTGCCCTGGCTCGAAGATATGCTCAACCGGGCGCTCGAGTTCCAGAACCGCGGTATGGCCGGGGTGGGTGGTCCCAGCCAAGACGAGATAGCGGCGGCGGAGGCGCTCTCAGAAGAAGAGCGCAACATGATGGTCAACGACATGGTTCAGCGCCTGGAGGACCGGCTGCGCTCGGAAGGTGGCTCAGCCCAGGAATATGCCCAACTGATCGCCTCGCGCACTGTACTTGAGGAGATGGACCGGGCTGAGGAGGCACTGGAGCTTGCACGCGCCAATCTGAACGGTGATGATCTTATGGCCGTGGAACGCCGTGCGGCGGAACTGGGGGTTGGAAGCGACACGCCTTTCGCCCTGCCCGACCCTGAACCCGCGCAACAAGCCACCCTTCCCGGCCCGACGCAGGAGGATATCGAAGCTGCGTCCCAGATGACCGTCGAGGACCGCAGCGAGATGATTTTGACAATGGTCTCGCGTCTAGAGGACCGGCTGACCACCGATGGCGGGACGTCGGATGAATGGTTCCGGCTGATGAACTCTTATGTACAACTGGGCGAGATGGAGGATGCCGCCCGGGTCTATGCGCTCAGCCAAGAAGCGCTGACCGGGCAAGATGCCGGTTTCCTAAAGGAACAAGCGCTGGTCATGGGCGTCATCACCCAATGATCACCGATGACATTGCTGCGTTTCATCAGTTTACTGGGCCCCTTATGGGCCTGGATCTTGGAACCAAAACCATCGGGGTTGCGGTGTCAGACGGGTTGCGGCTGACGGCCACCGGGTTGGAGACGATCCGGCGCAAGAAGTTCACCCTGGATGCGGAAAAGCTCATCGCAATGATCGACCACCGGGCGATTTCCGGCTTGGTTCTGGGCTTGCCGCGCAACATGGATGGCTCGGAAGGTCCGCGCTGCCAGGCAACCCGCGCATTCGCCCGGAATTTCGAGGCACTCCGAGAGATGCCGATCTGCTTCTGGGATGAGCGGCTTTCCACCGTCGCCGCCGAACGCGCGCTGCTGGAGGCGGATTCATCGCGAAAACGTCGCGCCGAGGTCATTGATACCGTGGCGGCAGCCTTTATCTTGCAAGGAGCTTTAGACCGATTGGGTCAGATAGCAGCGGAAGCAACGGGCGAGCGATGACCGACGACGTTTGGAAACGCAGCGAGATTGAGAGCCCATGTGTCAAGATTTGCGTGCTGCATCCGGACGCGAAACTCTGTGTCGGTTGTTACCGGACGAGCGAAGAGATCGCTCAATGGAGTCGATACTCGGCAGAACAGCGCGCCGCAATTATGGCAGAATTACCTGATCGAGCCCCCAAATTGGCACAACGTCGTGGGGGTAGAACTGCCAGAAGGCAAAGACTTTCTTCGTAAATTCAATCTAGGCCTGAATTCCGTCTTTGGAGTCTTGCCTTGCGGGTATGCTATGGTTGATGATGCTTACGGGTTTGACAAGGTCACCTAGCACCGTGGGGGTGGAGAGCATAAAGGGGAGAGGAGCGAAGCAGTCTTAATGTTTTTCTGGCCTATTTTGCTGGTCGGCTTACTCGCGCTCGCAATCACACTTGGTGGCCCTCCCGAATGGGCCATGCTGCAGCCCGATCATCCGGCGCGTCTTGTGTATCTAACTGTGTTTGTCACTGGGATCGTCGTTGGCGGCGCATTACGGATTTTGATATTCGGTGGCCGGTGGACATGGACCAATATGGCCGCTTGGATCCTTGCGATCGGTGGCATTGGTCTGATCGCGCAACATACGACCTCAATCCAATACGCGTTCAATCGGCTGCACGGAGAGTTCACTCCCTCCGTTGCAGTTTCGAACAGCTCGGGAGAAGTCGAGCTGCGAAGGACCTGGGATGGTCACTATCGCGCCGACACTTTGGTGAACGGTCAGAGTATCCGGCTTCTGGTCGATACTGGGGCATCGATGGTGCTGATTCCCCATGAAGAGGCTGCTAGTCTCGGGATCGACTTGGACGCGCTCGATTACTCGATGCCGGTGACGACCGCAAATGGTCGGTCGACAGTTGCCCCCGTGATGCTCGAAACAGTCGAGATCGGACCTATCCGGGCGCATGATGTCGCGGCTGCTGTTGCACATCCCGGCAGTCTGAAATCGGGGCTCTTGGGTATGAGCTTTCTAGAGCAACTCGACGAGACCTCGTTTCGCCGCGACAGACTGATCTTGCGTCAACGCGCGCAGGCCAGCGTCTTCAAATCGGCTCCCCGGTTCTAGCTGCGGGTCAGCCACCACTCTGGCGATGCACCAGGAAACGGGTCGGGCCGGAAATAGGCGATGAAGCGAGGAGCGTCTCCGCCCTCGTCTCCCCAAGGCGCTACTCCATGAAGGGCCAAGCGGTGGATCAGGTAAGCTTCCCCAGGTTTGGTGTGGACCGGAACCCGTTGGCAGGTTTCGAAGATACTCTTACGGGTCGTCACGTAGGTATCGGTCAAGTCTTCATCCGACCATTGCTCCGGCGCGATGCCTGACAATCGTTCCGCCAAAGCCCCGCGCATAACGTGGTGCGACCCTTCCCAGACGACCAGCGGGGCTGCCTCTGGCGGAGAGTCCGTCAACGGGATACCAAGAATGAACCCATGCACCTCGCCAAGCGACCGGCGCCGGTTCTGATCGCGTAACAACCCGTCAACATGGGCTGCGTCCCGATCGCGCCGAAACCGAAAGTTCGCCTCTGACTCCTGCTCCCAAGGCTGAGGATAGCCAGGATAGCAGACCGAGATCTGCGCCTGGTCGAGGGCAATCGTCTCCGCCCCAATCGAGGCAAGCGCGGTGTCCAGGGTGGCACCTCGCAACGCGGGCACGCGCCCAGGCACTGCGCCCGATTGATCATTGGGGAAGATGTTGACCCCAGCAAACCAAGTCCCACCACAACGCAACCATTGCGCTTGATGGACCGGGTCGGCTGCGATCTCCTCAGCCAAGGGACTTGCGGCTGCAACCCAATCGCGCAAGCCGGGATCCGATGGCAGCTGAACCCAGCCACGATCTGCCAGAGTTTCGAGCGGTGTCATTCAGCGGCCTGTCTCGGCTGCGTCACCTCGCCCAAGGCGCGCTCGATCACTTCGAGCCCCGCACCTTTTTGATGCGCTTCCTCGGAAAGAACCCGCCGCCATTTCCGGGCACCGGGGCGGCTGTTGAAGGCCCCAAGCATGTGACGTGTGATCTGGTGGAGCCGGGTGCCAGAGCTCAATTGCGCCTCTATATAGGCATACATCGCTCGCACAGCGACTTCGGGCGAGACTGGCGGGATCGGCTCTCCCGTGATCAATGCATCCGCACCGCCGAGGATCCCTGCGGGGTCGTGATAGGCGGCCCGCCCGATCATGACGCCATCAAAGTCCAACAGATGCTCCCGTGCTTGATCAAGACTCTCAATCCCGCCATTCAGCGAGATGTTCAAGTCCGGGCGAGCGGCCTTCACCCGCCGGACCAAATCGTAATCCAAGGGAGGGATGGTTCGGTTCTCCTTTGGGCTCAACCCGTCCAACCAGGCTTTGCGGGCATGGATTGTAAAATGCCTGACCCCACGCGCTGCGATCTGGTCGATAAACTCGGGGAGAACGATCTCAGGATCTTGCTCATCAACGCCGATCCGGCACTTCACAGTGATCTCTGGCCCCTCGCCTGTGGCCTCGATCATCGAGGAGATGCAATCTGCGACCAGATCGGGTATGCGCATCAGGCAAGCGCCAAACGCCCCGGATTGGACCCGATCTGACGGGCAGCCGACGTTGAGATTGATCTCGGCGAAACCAAACGGGAGCGCACGGCGGACAGCTTCGAACAAAAGCTCTGGATCTGAACCGCCCAGTTGCAAGGCAAGCGGATGCTCAACCGGATCGTGCTCGTAGAGCCAGTCAGCATCGCCCTTCACGACGCCCGAGGCTGTCACCATCTCCGTGTAAAGCAATGCACGCTTGCTGAACTGGCGGTGGAAGACACGACAATGCCGATCCGTCCACTCCATCATGGGCGCCACACTCAAGCGGTAGTCTTGGTATCTTATTGTTTTTAAGAGCATTTTCTCGATCCGCCACTTTGAGATGCGCGCCTGAATCATACTGATTTAGACTTATTTCGGCCCATTTTCTCATCTGGTATGACTCGAGTTATACGGAGTCTTCTCGGGGTCATACTTGGGTAAGATACGAGAAAAGACGCTGAAGAGTGGACAAATCTCTTACACCGCTCAGATCGTCCGGCGCAAGTCTGGCTACAGTGAAGCTCGCTCATTTGACACGCGGAACAAGGCAGAGCGTTGGTTACGGGCGCGTGAAGCGGACTCGACGCCGACATTGAGCGCGTTAGGAAACCAGTTGGAAGAGCTCTTAGGGCTGCAAGCCTCGGCGACGCGATAGATAAGTACTTAGATGCCAATCGCAGTGGAATAGCCCGCTGAACCTGGTCCACCAACTGGGATAGATTGTCCCGTAAATTGGAGGATCAGCGATGGCTGGGAAACGAGAAAAACCGGAAGAGATTGTATCGGAGCTTCGGCAGGTTGAGGTGTTGCAAGG
>JBCDAS010000177.1:0-8980 GCA_039185235.1 Pseudomonadota bacterium | reverse complement strand
GGGCCTGCATCAAACCAATGCCAAACCGGGTGAACGTCCCGTCTTTCAGCGGCTGGGTCTATCGCCAGCGAAACGCCGTCGAGCGGTTCTTCAATAAACTCAAACACTTCCGCGCCATCGCAACCCGATACGACAAACGAGGCGATAACTTCCTCGCATCCGTTCAACTCGCTTCAATCCGCATCTGGTTGCGGAATTATGAGCCGGTGACCTAGGCCTCCCACGCCGAGCCATGATCGCCGTGAGGTCCCGCCTGATGTGCAGCCCCTAGAGCGACGTGTCCGCAACCAGCGCCAGGCACTCCCGGCTGAAGCCATCCGCGGTGAGCCGCGCAGCGCGCCATCGTTTCGAGCGCCGCGGCGAACGCACGCGGAACCAGCACCCGTCCGGGCGCACGCTGCGATACCGGGCGCTCGACCAGTCAACGCCTAGAACAGAACTCGCCCGCCGCTGGCTCACCTTTTACTCTTTGCACAGATGCGCACAGCGTCCCGCTTCGCGCCGGGCGCTACCACTTTCGCGAGGCGTCCGCCATGGGCCTCGGACCGATAGCGGCTATCCATGACGGACCCTTCAACATCGCATTGCCCAGCATCTGATCGGCCAACAGCTTCTTCAGCTTCGCATTCTCGTCTTTGAGCGCCTTCAATATCCGCGCGCCTGACACTTCCGGCCCGCCGAACTTCGCCTTCCATTTGGAGAACGTCGCCGACCTGATCCCATGCTAGCGGCATATGTCTGCCGTCGAAACGCCGCTCTCCTAGTGCTTTAAGATGCCAATGATCTGCTCTTCGCTGAACCGTGACCGCTTCACCCTCCCCGTCTCCTTCATTGCGACGGATCCTACCTCAAATAGAGGAGGAAACAGGGTTCAGGGCACTCGCCACAAGATCTTCCCCTATCTGTTGAGAAAGCTGGCGGTGACAGGGCTGAACCGTGTCTGGGTCATAGACATTACCTAAATCCCCATGGCTCGCGGATTTGTATCTTGCCGCCGTGCAGGACAGGTTCATCCGGAACACCCTCACCTGACAGCGATACACCACGTCGGAAACCGAGCCGCGCATTGAGGCTTTGGAAGCTGCCTTACGCCGCTCTAGCAAACCCTAAATCATGAACACAGACTAGGGCGCCAGCCCACGTCGATCAACTTTGTAAAGACGCTGACGATGCTGGCATCCAGATCAGCCTGGACGAAAAGGGCGCGTTGCGCGACAACGTCTTTGTCGAGCGGCTGTGGCGAACGAGCAAATCCGAGGAGGTCTATCTCCACGCCTATGACAGCGTCTCGACGGCCCAGGAAAGTCTGGACCGATATCTCAAGTTCTAGCACGGCAGAGAACCCATTCATCTCTGGATGGGCAGACGCATGATCAGGCATATCTGAACCCATCTCCACAAACACCCGCGGCAGCACAACCGAGCGAGAAAGCCACTTACGAAACGGCTTGAAACTGTTCAAACCATCCAGCCACCTCTGTGGGATGCAACGCCAGCTCTCGGCCAAGAACACTGTTTGTATCGTCGTATGCTTGCTAAAGATCGAGCAACGGATGGAGCCTACCGGTCATTCGACGAACTCGGCGTGAAATCCCGCTCCGCTCGAGTCTCATCATCGCGGGACAGGGTCCTCAGCACATCGCGGAAGATCCCCTCAATGAGGCCGCTGCCGCTGGTCTCCGAAGTCGCTCGAGCAACGCGTTGTGGCGGTGTAACTGTGTAGATCGGGCGCGGCGTGTGGCCTTGCACCAAGCGGGTCATCACTTCGCGCCAGATCTCCGCAGGCAGGCCGCCACCCGTCACGCCTGTCAGTGGCGAGTTGTCGTCATTGCCCATCCAGACACCAACCACATAATCGGCGTTGTACCCGATAAACCACGCATCCCGCGCCGCCTGAGTCGTGCCGGTCTTGCCCGCGATCTGCCAGCCCGGCATGCGTGCCCGCCGGCCAGTGCCGTCTTCGACCACAGAAGTCATCATGAGCGCCAATTGCCCAGCCGTGTCAGAGGCAATCACTTGGTAGGGCGTACCAATATTATGCGCCAACAAAGCTTGATCATCACCACGCAATCGCATCTCCAACAACCCATAGGGCGTGGCGCGTTGACCCCGATTGGCGATGGTTGCATAGACCCCAGTCATATCGAGCAATGTCGTCTCCGAAGTGCCAAGCGCCACTGCTGGTCCAAGTGCTAGCTCGGTGGTCACGCCCATCTCTTGAGCCAAGGCGCGGACCTGCTTGCGGCCTGCCCGTTCTGAGACACGAACGGCGACGGTGTTGATCGACTTCGCCAATGCCTCGGTCATTGTGACGGGGCCCTGATAGGTGCCCGTATAGTTGCGGGGCGACCAGTTTTTGATGGTCAACGGCTCGTCCAAGATGATGTCATCGGGGTGCATCCCAGCTTCTAGGCCCGCCGCATAGACAATGGGCTTGAACGCTGATCCTGACTGTCGCTTTGCCTGGGTCGCCCGATTGAATCGGCCAGTGCCATCGCCGTGACCTCCCACCATGGCGCGGATCGCCCCGTCGTGGTCGAGCACCACCACAGCCGCTTGCGCCTTCGAGCCCTCTTTGACTTTATCGGCAAAGACCGCCGCCACCGCCTGTTCAGCAGCGGATTGCGCAGCAGGGTCAAAGGTGGTCTTGATCGTCACATCTTCGGTCGTGTCGTCGGTCAGGTAGGACGGCGCGCTCTCCATCATCCAATCGGCAAAGGCACCGCCTGCCCGCGCCTCAGCAGCGATCGAGAGCCGGGCGGGATTGGCAAGCGCATCTAGGGTCTGCTTCTCGGTCAAGTAGCCCTGCTCTTCCATCAACCGGATGATCACGCTGGCCCGGCCTTGGCTCCGTTCCAGCCCAGCGGTCGGCGCATAGCGTGACGGTGCGCGTAGAAGCCCTGCCAGCATCGCCGCCTCTGCCGGGTTCACCGTCCGCGCCGAATGCCCGAAATAGCGCCTGGCGGCCGCTTCAAACCCATATGTACCCGCGCCCAGATAGACCCGGTTCAGGTAAATCGCCAGGATCTCCTTCTTCGAGTACTTCATCTCCAGGGCCAGCGCCATCGGCAGCTCTTTGATCTTGCGCTCCAGCGAGCGCTCAGCCGACAGAAAGACATTCTTCGCGACCTGCTGGGTCAGCGTCGAGCCGCCCTGCACCAGGCGCCCCGCGCGATAGTTCTGATAGAGCGCCCGGGCGATCCCACGCGGATCAATCCCGAAATGCCGCCAATATCGCTTGTCCTCGGCCGCAATCACCGCGTGAACCAAGTGGGGCGAGACATCGTCGACCCCCAGCTCTCCGCCATATTGCTCACCGCGCCAGGCAAACACGTTACCGTCACGATCCAAAAGCGTGACCGAACCCGTGCCGCGCCCGTCAAACAGATCCTCCGGTTCCGGAAGGCCAGAATAGTAGATCAGCGTTGCTACCAACAGGACCATCGAACCCGCCAGCGTCAAAGGCCACAGGATGCGCCAAACGAGCCTCAAGCCTCCAAGCACAACAAAACGCACCGCGCGACCGATCAGGCCCGGCTCCTCGGGTTTCTCTGATGTTTTCTTCTTCTTTGCCACTGCTCTGACCTGTCCCGGTTCAGTTGGATGGACTCTACCACGCAGATCTGCAGGGAACAGCCCCACGCGCGGCAGATAAGCTTTGAAACACGTAAACGCGAGCTCTAGCAGCAGAGTCTAAAAATTAGGCAGTGATTAGATTTCGCGCAAATTTTGATCTCCTTTTTGTCAACTGCATGACATCGTCCCAGGAGCATCTGGGATTCCTCTCGCAGATTCAGGGAGTTGCCAAATTGGGTCAGAGTTGGCACGCATCTTGAAACCCTCCGCCCGTAATGGCCTTAGGCCAGAAAAACCTGATGACGGGGAGAGGCATGAAACTGATCATCGCTATCATCAAACCTTTCAAGCTCGAGGAGGTCCGCGAGGCGCTCACCGAAATCGGTGTGCAAGGCGTTATGGTCTCTGAGGTGAAGGGTTACGGCCGCCAGGCCGGGCACACCGAGATCTATCGGGGTGCTGAGTACATCGTGAACTTCGTACCAAAAATCAAACTCGAGACGGTCATCGCCGATGATCTGGTCGAGAAAGTGATCGAAACGATCTCGGGCGCCGCGCGCACCGGTAAGATCGGGGACGGCAAGATTTTCGTCCAGGATGTCGAACAAGCTGTTCGGGTCCGGACCGACGAGCGCGACGAAGACGCGCTTTAATCGCCATGAGGGATACATCCATGAAAAAGATGATGAAGCTTGGGGGCCTCGCTGCCCTCGCTGCGGTGGTGGCGACCCCCGCTTTCGCACAGGAGGCACCGGTTGATGTACCAGCGCATTCTGTATTTGTTTTCAATACCTTGCTGTTCCTGATCGGCGGCTTCCTGGTCATGTTCATGGCTTGCGGTTTTGCCATGCTCGAGGCTGGATTGGTGCGTTCGAAGAATGTCGCCATGCAATGTACCAAGAACGTGGCTCTCTTCTCGATCGCTGCGATTGGCTATTGGATCATTGGCTATCTGCTGATGTATCCGGGCGATGCGTGGATCATGGAGGGCTATCTCGGCGCGATTGGATCTGCTGTTCTTGAGCCTGTCGGTGTCTCGGCAGAGGATGCGGATGCGCTCGACTATGCATCAACCGGGTCGGACTACTTCTTCCAGTTGATGTTCTGTGCGGCAACGGCGTCGATCGTTTCAGGCGCTCTGGCGGAGCGGATCAAGCTCTGGCCGTTCCTGATCTTCACCTTCATCCTGACCGCGATCATCTATCCGGTCCAAGCATCCTGGAAGTGGGGTGGCGGCTGGCTCGATGGCATGGGCTTCCTCGACTTCGCAGGATCGACCGTTGTGCACTCGGTCGGCGGCTGGGCTGCACTTGCTGGTGCGATCGTCCTCGGCTCGCGGGTTGGCAAGTACAAAGAAGACGGCTCGGTTAATCCGATGCCAGGTTCTTCGTTGCCGCTGGCAACCCTCGGGGTGTTCATCTTGTGGCTCGGCTGGTTTGGCTTCAATGGCGGCTCGCAGCTCGCAATGGGCTCGATCGGTGATGTTGCCGATGTCAGCCGGATCTTCGCCAACACCAATGGCGCAGCTGCTGCTGGTGCTGTTGCCGCGTTGATCCTGACGCAAGTCGTCTATGGCAAGGTCGATCTGACCATGGTGCTGAATGGCGCATTGGCTGGTCTCGTCTCGATCACGGCAGAGCCGCTGACACCAAGCCTGTTTATGTCAACGGTGATCGGTGCTGTCGGTGGCGCAATCGTGGTGTTCACGGTTCCTCTGCTCGACAAGCTGAAAATCGATGACGTCGTCGGCGCGATCCCGGTCCACCTCTTTGCAGGGATCTGGGGCACCATCGCTGTTGTTCTGACCAATAGCGACGCGAATATCGGGGTCCAGTTGTTCTCGATTGCCGTGGTTGGCGTCTTCGTCTTCTTCGCCTCGCTGATCGTTTGGTTCCTGCTGAACGCAACGATCGGGATCCGGGCATCTGATGAAGATCAGCTGGCAGGCCTCGACGCCTCGGAACTGGGTATGGAAGCCTATCCGGAGTTCGGCAAAGGCTCCCAGTTCATCTGACGGGTTGATCCCCCCTGCGGAGGCATATGGCCTCCGCACCTGGGCCCGGGCATTGTCCGGGCCTTTTTTGTGGAATTAGTGTGTTGCTTCTACTTCTTGTAAATTATTGGGCGATGCGCTATTTTCTGTAGAACACATTAGATGGATCAGCGCGAGATGCGAAACTTCCCTCTCTTCCTGAACACCAAAAACGAGACCATTGTGATCATCGGCGGTGGTGAGACGGCTGCGCAAAAGAGCCGTCTATTGGCAAGGACCGAAGCTCGGCTGATCATCATGGCCAAGGATCTAACGGAAGAGCTCAGCGCATTGGTGCAGTCCGGGCGCGCCGAGCATGTGGCGCGCGACCTTGCCCTCGAGGATCTCAACGCCCGCCTCGTGGTAGTTGCGACCGAGTGTGCCGGGTTCGACGCCGCTGCAGCCGATCTCGCCCGTCAAGCTGGGGCGCTTGTGAACGTGGTCGACCGGCCGCATCTGTGCGACGTGAACATGCCCGCCATTGTCGATCGAGATCCGGTGGTGATTGCTATCGGAACCGAAGGCACAGCGCCCGTTCTCGCCCGGCGGATTAAATCGGCGATCGAAACCATGCTGGAACCCGGCCTCGGTCAACTGGCCAGCCTCGCAGGCCGCCTCCGGCCAAAAGTCGCCCATCGGATCGCACCACGCGATCGGCGGGCGTTCTGGGATTGGTTCTTCGGCGCAATGCGTCGACAAGTTCGCCAAACCGGCCTGCAACAGACCGAACGCGAGGTTGATGAAGTTCTTGCGCTTGGACAGGTTCCGAAGCAGCGCTCGGGCGGGGTCGTCACGCTCATCGAGATCCCGGCACGCGCGCCTGATCTGATCTCGCTGCGCGCGGTGGCGAGGCTGCAAACCGCAGACCATCTCGCCGTAGAGCCCAACTTGCCATTTGAGACGCTTGAGTTGGCACGGCGAGATGCTGAGCGCAGTGTTCTGTCAACGGCTTCGCTAGCGGGCGCCGTCGAGACGACCAAGGCGGGTGGCACTTTCGTGGCGCTTTCGACATCTGACGCCGAACTGGCCGCACTGCATCACGGATTGGTGCAAAGGGGCTGCGCGGTCGAGATGCTGCGACCGACGCTGTCTGAACCTGCAGCGTTTAAACTGGCGAGCTGATCAACCGTAGTCGCGCGCACCAAAGAGCGCTGAGCCAACGCGCACAGCGGTTGCCCCCAGCGCAATCGCCTGCTCAAAATCGCCACTCATGCCCATCGACAGGCCCGCAAGGCCGTTCCTCTCGGCAATTTTTGCGAGCAGCGCGAAATGCAGTGAGGGTGTTTCCTCGGCGGGAGGGATACACATCAGGCCAGCGATGGGTATCTCCATGTCGCGACACTCATCGATGAAACTGTCCGCATCAGCTGGCAGCACGCCCGCTTTCTGAGGCTCCTCACCGGTGTTGACTTGCAGGTAACAAGGCAAAGCTTGGCCGGTCTCGGCAAATACATCCGCAAGCTTGCGCGCCAGTTTCGGACGGTCGACCGATTGGATCACATCGAAGAGCTCTGCCGCCGCCCGGGCTTTGTTGGTCTGAAGCGGTCCAATTAGGTGCAGTTCCACGCCGGGAAATCGTTCCTTCAATGCAGGCCACTTGCCTTGCGCTTCCTGGACCCGGTTCTCGCCAAAGATCCTATGCCCTTGGCCAAGCACCGCCTCGACCCGTTCAATGGGCTGCACTTTTGAGACCGCAACCAGCGCGACGTGACCTGCCGCACGCCCGGCTTTCTCAGCCGCTTTCGCAACCCGTGCTTGGACCTCGGACAGGCTCATCCAGAGCTCGCAAATGCATCGGTCTCGCCCAGCATTTCCGGATAGTGGGCCTCAAGGGTCGGGAGAAACGCCTCCCTGATCCGACCGACTTGAGCCGGCGTGAGTTCATCGCGCCACGAGCCCGACCTGCCTTTCCGGAAAAACTTGTCGACCTGTTGCGGGCGTTCTCGAAAGCCCCGCGTCGCCTCTTGCTTTTGCAACTCCTTGAAACTGGACATTCGGATCGCTCGGCGCAACGGGCCATCGCGCACCGGCACTTGCAGGAATTGCAGCAGCCCGCGGATCGTCTTCTCGGTATCGCCGATCATATCTTCATAGCGCATGACATGGCGCGGCAGACCAGGCGCGTTGAGCCAGCTCGCCACATGGGCATCCCAGCTCCCCAGAACTTCCATGATCTGCGTCTGGGAGGAGAAAATCATCCGTGGGTTCGTCATATTATCGATGATCTCATCAATCGACTGGCCGGTATGATGAGCAAATGACGGCGCGACATCAAAGGGATTGCGCATGATGTAGACAGCTGCCGCCGTCACCTCGGGCAGGATTAAGTCAACATTGCCAATCCGTTCGATCTTCGAATGTGTCTTCACAAACTGATGGCCTTGAGATTCTGCCGCGATGATCCGCTGAACCTTTGGGCGCAGAGCGATCGCGTCATCAAAGTCATTGGCAACAAACGGCCGGCCCGCGGCCTTGTCGTAGAGGTCCTGGCGCACATCGGTCTTGGTGACTTTCGAGAGCTCGTTGATCGAGATCGCCTGTTTGTCGCTCAACAGATAATTGCCAAGCAGGATCCGGGTCCAGGTGTTTCCGGATTTTGGATACGAGGCGAGCCAGATGATCTTGTTCATCGACATCAGAGATATCCAAACTTACGCATCACTTTGCCGTGGAGCTTCTCGATCTTCGCAGCCTGTTCCGCGGTCAGAACCTCGCGCCAGTGTCCGCTGGTGCCCCTGCCAAAGAAGGTTTGGGAGTTCGAGGAGCGTTCGATAAAGGGCTCGACTTTCTCCTGCTTTTTCATCTCTCCGATGGAGGAGAATGAGATCGCCTTCTCTAGTTGCGCATCGTCATAAGGAATGCCCAGAAACTTGAGCAATTCGCTGAACGTCTCCTTCGGCTTGTCGATCATGTCCTCGTACCGTTGCACCACGAGAGGGACATCCTTTGCCTTGGTCCATGCCTCCACATGCTGTGACCAGGTCCCAAGATACTGCTTCACCGAATCGTCGTTTGCGGCCGTCGTATTGTCACCATTGCTGACCGAGTCGATCGCTTTGTCGATCGTCTGACCATAGTGTTTCGCATACGAGATAACCATGTCGCGCGGATCGCGGATGATATAGACAGCCGCGCGAGAGAACTCGGTCGGGATCAGCGTGTGCCCGAAAGCCTGGTTTTTGATGTTGTGAGACTTGATGAAGTTGATATCTGCCTTGTTGCTTACGATCCCACGAAGCACGCGGTTTCGAAGTTTCAGCATCAGCAGGTGGTCAGCCGGGTTGAACGGGCCCTTGCAGACCATTTTGTAGGACTTGGTGATCGCATCACCCATACCCAACCGGTGGACCTGATTGATCGGCATCGGCTCTT
>JBCDAS010000176.1:0-9023 GCA_039185235.1 Pseudomonadota bacterium | reverse complement strand
TCACCCTGGGAGAACGGATACCGCGAAAGCTTCAACGCCCGGTTCCGCGATGAGCTCCAAAATGGCGAGTTGTTCTACACTCTACGAGAGGCTCAAATTCTGATCGAACAATGGCGCGTCCACTACAACACGGTCAGACCACACAGCGAATTAGGACACCGTCCCCCGCGCCGGAAAGCGTCCTGCCAATAGACCAGAGGCCCAAAATGCACTGACACTTAAACCGGACAAAACGACCGGGGCAGGCCACCTTGACGGGATTTTGAACCCTCTGTCTCTACCAATTCCACCACCCGTAACAAGTCTGGCCCAGATAAACCCCGATCGTGGTGCATGCAAGTACCTTTACATCCCGGCCCAGGGCTTGCTAGGCGGGCGCTGCTGCTGGACGAGAGGATGAGATGATCCGCAAACTCTACGATTGGATCTTGGCTCTCGCCGAGAGGCCTGATGCCATGTATTGGATGGCCCTGGTCAGCTTTGTCGAAAGCTCGATCTTTCCGATCACACCCTTGGTTATGGTCATCCCGATGGTGTTGGCCCGCCCAGACCGGGCTTGGCTGATCGCCGGTATCTGCACACTCGCATCTGTCGCGGGCGGTGTTGCGGGCTATGCCATCGGCGCCTTCCTCTATGACACGGTCGGCGAGCCTGTCATCGCCTTCTACGGCAAGGAGGATGCGATTGCTGAGGCGTCGCGCATGTTCAATGAAAACGGGTTTCTAGCGGTGCTGACCGCGGCCTTCACCCCATTCCCCTATAAAGTGGTGACCATCGTCTCCGGCGCGACCGGTCTGTCGCTTGGCACGCTGATCCTTGCCTCGCTGATCGGGCGCGGCGCTCAGTTCTTCCTTGTCGCCGGGCTCCTCTGGAAATTCGGCCCCCCGATCCGGGAATTCGTCGAGCAACGGTTGGCGTTTTTTGCCACTCTCTTTTTTGTGGTGCTGATTGGCGGATTTTTGGCGATAAAATTCATCCTATGACCGACTATGGACGGATTCTTCTGGCGAGCCTTGGCTCATTTCTACTGCTCGGCGGCGCGCTGTTCTCCCAATTCGTTGGGGGTCTGCCCCCCTGCCAGATGTGCATTTGGCAGCGCTGGCCGCATCTGGCGGCGATTGTGATTGGCCTGGTCGCGATCACGATCGGATGGCGTTTTCGGGGTGTGCTCGCGATCTTTGGTGGGATTGCGGCATCTGCAACGGCCGCGATCGGGTTTTTCCATGCTGGGGTCGAGCAAGGCTGGTGGGAGGGGCCGAGCACTTGCTCCGCAGGTGATGTCAGCCAGATGAGCACTGAGGAAGCCTTCGCACAGATGCTGCAAACCCCGCTGGTGCGCTGTGACGAGATCCTCTGGCAGTTCGGCCTGAGCCTGGCTGGCTGGAACGGCGTGATCTCGCTCGGGCTGGCGGGGCTTTGGTTCTGGACGGTCTACCAGCCCTTTAGCCTGCCGCAGCCACAATCGTCCGATTAGCCAGGGGGAGAGGATGAGGCCTGTGCTGTTCGGTGCGAAGATCTGGATTTCCCTCATAATCCTCGCCGTCACGGGGCTTGTCCCACGTGCTAGCCCTCTTGCAGTCGAGCCAGAGAGCCCGCTGAAAGCCGTTAGTCTTTTGCAAAAAGAGCATGTGGCAAGGCTGGAGAATCTCAACCGGCTACACCAGCTCTGTGGATCGCCGCCGGAAAATGCCACCTGCATCGGCGAGGCACTTGCGCCCAGAACCCAGATCAATGCGATCTATGAGGAGCCGGACGGCACCGCCCCCTTTGGCTATTTCCTAGTGACCTACAGCCCTGGGATTGGCGCGCATGCCGCATATCTGTCGCTCGTCGACGGAGGGCTATCTCTGCAGCCCTTCGAGCCGGATATCTACGATGAGGATTGGGGATATGGCCCGCATTTCCATCAGACTCTACATGGGCAATCTGGGGCTTGGTATCAGGTGACCGTTCCAAACTCTGCGCGTCCGACAGGATGGATCGAACTCGAAGACCCCTCAATCGTCGCTTTCGCTGCTGGCGATCTCATACGGATGAAAGCGACAAATGACGTGCATATGATCTTGGAAGTGGCCAAGGACTACGCTGAGATCCGGCCCATGCAAGAAGCGGATATGTGGTGCGACCTGGGAGAAGCTCCGCCGATCGAGCCCTTCACGCCGGTCACCCTGCCCCTCTCAAGCCTCTACGATGATCAAAAGCGGCTGCGTTTCACCCATGCCTATACCCGTGGGTGCTGAACGTGCAGGCTAAAGCCGTCAGTCTTCGAGTTCCGCATCCCAATAGAGGAAATCCAACCAGCTCTCATGCAGATGGTTGGGCGGGAACTTCCGGCCTTTATTTTGCAGTTCCGCCGCATCGGGCCTTCGCGGCGGACGCGCAAGCCGCATACCAGCCTGGCGAAGGGTCAGATTGCCCTTTTTCAGGTTGCACTTGCCGCAAGCAGCGACAACGTTCTCCCAAGTGGTACGCCCGCCGCGAGAGCGCGGAATCACATGGTCAAAGGTCATCTCGCCCTTGGCACCGCAATACTGGCACTGGAACTCATCGCGCAGAAACAGGTTAAACCGCGTGAAGGCAGGATAGCGCGCCGGCCGCACATAATCACGCAGCACGACAACCGACGGCAGCTTCATCACGATCGAGGGCGAATGCACCACTTGATCATACTCAGCCACGATCGCGACCCGGTCCAGGAAAGTGGCCTTGACCGCTTCTTGCCAGGGCCAAAGCGAGAGGGGAAAATAGGACAAAGGACGGTAGTCGGCATTCAACACCAGAGCGGGATGATCCCTCAGCCCAGCGGGATGTCGCACATAACTGCTGGCGAAAGTCGCGTCCATGATCTCCTGCCCAGGCGGCCTCTGCCGCTCTCACCTGTGGGACCACTATATCTCGCGGCCCTTCGCTGACAAGCCTCTAAATCCGGCGTTTTTTGGTCTGCGGAAGGTCTACCTGATCGAGATGACGGCTTCATGACGATTCGTTTGCCAACAGGATCTCCACAGACGATTCACAACCTGTGAACAGGGTTATACCTCGCGACGGAGGCGAACCAAACGGAATGCGGGCAAAGCCCGCATACGCTTATTCTTGAGTGCTGCTAACGCAGCACGGCGCTCAATTGGATCAGCTCACCCAGACGCCCAACCTTTCGCCCCTTTGGAAAGGCCCGGGTGGGCGGGTGTCGCGTCCGCGAAGCGGGCGCGCAGTTGCCCCCCGGGGCTCAGCTTTTCAGCGCGATGCCGAGCTTTTCGCACATAAAGCCAAGGGCAAGTCCCAACCCGTCCGGACCAATCCCATGACCCATTCCCTTGGAGACATGGGTGACCACGTCGAACCCCGCCGCTTCAAGGCCCTCTTGGGCGGCGGGCAGGGCTGCAATCGGAATCACTTCGTCCATATCGCCATGGATCAGCAGGATCGGCGGGCGGCTTTTTGCGCCCGAAAGACCTTCTTCCATCAAACGCCCGGAAAACCCAACGATGCCGGCAAAAGGATCCGGCTGCCTCGGACCAACCGCGAGGCTCATCATCGTGCCCTGGCTGAAACCGACCAGCACGGTCTCCGCTGTGGTCACGCCTTCTTCTTCCATCGCCTCCGCGAGATACGCCTCGAGCGTGTTCGACGCGCGCAAATACCCCTCCCGCATCGCCTCTTCGCTGGATCCGTCAAGCCATGGGATCGGAAACCACTGATATCCCATAGGGTTGACTGAGCATTTCTCAGGCGCATTCGGAGCTCGAAACACCGTGTCGGGCATGTAATCTGAGAGCGGCTGGTGCAGACCAAATAGATCATTCCCATCGGCGCCAAATCCATGCAGCAAGATCACCAGCGATTTCGTCTCGCCCGAACGGGCCTCTGCCCGCGGGCCGGTCAATTGGGGCATTGGGCTTACTCCGTGATGCCGTCTCGGTTCTTCGCCACCCGGTAGTAGGCCCAAAGCAGCCGCGCCGCAACGCCGCGCCAGGGTGACCAGGCCTCGGCGATCTGGCGCATCGGCTTCTCGCTGGGCCGCTCGGGCAGCTCGAACAGGATCTTACTGGCCTCCTGCAGCGCCAGATCGCCATGGGCAAAGACATCCGCGCGTCCGACCGAGAACATCAGATAGATCTCAGCCGTCCACAACCCGATCCCTTTGACCGCCGTCAGAGTTGCAATCGCCTCCTCCTCCGGCAGGGTCGCGAGGGCCGCGTAATCCAGATCCGCCTCGGCCAGCGCTCGTGCGTAGCGGATCTTTGGGCGCGACAGGCCACAGGCACGCAAAGCCGCCTCATCCATCGCCAAAAGCTTGCCTGGATCCTGCGCTTCCTCGTCGCACAGCTTCTTCCAAACCGAAGCCGCCGCTGCGACCGAGAGTTGTTGCCCGCAAATCGCATTCAGCATCGAGGAGAACCCGGCCTCGCGCCGGCGCAAAGGCGGTTGGCCCGTTTCAGCGAGGGCCGCGGCAAAGCGTGGCTCATGGGCACAGAGCCAAGCACAGCCTTCGTCGATATCAGCCGGGGTTTCGATTAAGCGGGATGTCATGCGCCCGACCCTGCGCCGCCCGTGCGCGCGGGTCAACATAGACAGCAGCGTCCGCGCCCCATATCACGGGCCGAGCAGGAGGGCCCAATGGATCTACTCTACGACCTTACCGATGAAGTCGGCACCATCACCTTCAACCGGCCAGAGCGCCGGAATGCCCTGACATTCGAGATGTATGCAGAGCTTGCCCGGATCTGCCGGGAGGTGCCCCGCGACGGCATGGTCAAAGCGATCATCGTCAGGGGAGCGGGCGATCGCGCCTTTGCCGCAGGCACGGATATGACCCAGTTCCGAGGGTTCTCGACCGATCAGGATGCGCTCGACTATGAGGCGCGGATGGATCAGGTGCTCGGCGATGTCGAACGCTGCCCCGTACCAACCATTGCTGCCATTACCGGCGCCTGCACCGGCGGAGGCGCGGCAATCGCTGCTGCTTGCGATCTCAGGATTTGTGATCAGCGGCTCAAATTCGGCTTCCCGATCGCGCGGACCCTGGGAAATTGCCTCTCGATCGGCAATCTCTCTCGCCTCTCGGCCCTGCTGGGCGCGGGCCGTCTACGCGAGATCCTGTTCACTGCCCGTCTGATCGAGGCAGAGGAGGCGGCGAAGATCGGATTGATGGCCGAGGTTCTGGCGGATGCCGATGCCGTGTATACCCGCGCGGCCGCGCTTGCCACCCTGATGAAGACCCACGCGCCCCTCACCCTGCGCGCCACCAAGGAAGCACTGCGCCGGTTGCGAAATGACGGGCCTCAGGCAGAAGACGCCGATCTGGTAACGCTCTGCTACATGAGTGCCGATTTCAAAGAAGGCATGGAGGCCTTCCTCGCCAAACGCCCTCCCAATTGGCAGGGCAGCTAACCGGTCTTCATTGTCTCTCGCTCTCAGATTGGGACGCTGTGCATATGGTTTTTCCGCGTGCATTACATTAACGTATATTAGGGATTGCGTTTTGGGAGCAGGGAAAAGATGGCACCTCCAATTGACAACAATGTCGCCGCGGGCGTTTTAGCCGGCGTCACCATGATCGCCGCTGGCACCAGCAGCGAGGTTTCCGCGGCAAGCATCACGCAGGGACCGTTCGACTACAGCATCGACGTATTTAACGAAGGCGGAGAAAGTGATCAGGACTCTGCTGTGGTCAATTTCACCGGTTTCTCAGGGGTGGGGCCTCTCACAAATGTGCTCTTTGATCACGACAAGTCGTTCACCGCGAACAACAACGGCTCAGCCAGTTTGATTTTCACGATCAACGGGAACTCGGAAGGTCAATTTGCAAACCTTAGTCCAGGCAGCGGCGAGAATGACCCATTCCAAGTCGACCTGCTGTCCACGTTCGAAGGATTCGACTTCTCGGAAGCTTTTACCGTTCAGATCGACGCGACCTTGGTAGACGGGGATAGCGTCTCTACATCGGGAGGCCCGGGCATATCGGTCACTTTCGTCACAGCCGAGGTCCCGCTTCCTGGGGCAGCGATCGGGCTGTTGACCGGGATCGCGGGGCTTGCGGGCGTCTCTCTCCTGCGCCGCCGTCGGGATTGATCCGGCGGAGCACGTAGTGACCGACAACATGGCCCAAGGCCGCACCGCCATGGTGTTCGGCACGCCGATCGCCACCTATGAATGGCCGGACAGCGAGGCGCTGAACGCGGATCTGCGCGCGCTGATCCTCGAGAAGGAAGCGGCCTCCGAAGGGATTGCCCGCTCAAATGTCGGCGGCTGGCACTCGGATCTTGATCTTCTGAAATGGGACCACCCAGCGGCTAAGACTTTCGGCGAGCGTATCGCTCATTTTGCCAAAGACCTGACCGCCGTCGCACTGGCAGGCGGCGAGGATGAGAGCGTGCAACTCGGCCTCGCCATGACGGCTTGGGCCAATGTCTCCCGCGATGGGAACTACAACACAGTCCATGACCACCCCGAGGCCCATTGGTCCGGCGTCTATTACGTGAGCTGCACCGGTCGCGATCCCGAGATCACTAGCAACGCCCAGCTAGAGCTGCTCGACCCGCGTACAGGCGTCAACATGCGCAGGCTACGCGGCTCGGTGATGGAGGGGCGGATGGTCATCGACCCGCTCCCCGGCCTCATGGTCTTCTTCCCCAGCTGGCTGAAGCACCATGTGCACCCCTATCGCGGGACGGGCGAGCGAATATCGATCAGCTACAACATCCAAGTCCAATTGGCCGAGGGCCAGGACCAGAGCTAAAGCAGTGCATCCGTATCTTCTTAAGACTGTGGGTGTGGTCGTCGCTCGAGCTGGTATTTACTACTGCAACCGTCCCAGTGCTGTCGGCCCTTCCATCGCGGACAGCCTGAACCTTGTGACTATGATCATCGCCCCTAACGATTGACACACCTCACATTTTCCGCCGAGCCTGTGCGAAACAAAGGGAGAAGGCGCATGGCGGGCAATCTTTCCACCGGTGCGGAGGCGATGGTCAGGATGCTGGCGGCGCATGACGTGCGTCACATCTTCGGGCTTTGCGGCGATACTTCGCTGCCGTTCTATGACGCACTCGCCCGCCTCGACCATCCAATGACCCATATCCTGACCCGCGATGAACGCCACGCAGCCTATATGGCAGATGCCTATGCCAGAGTGACCGGCAAGGTCGGGATCTGCGAAGGGCCCTCTGGAGGGGGCGCGACCTATATCCTGCCGGGCCTGGTCGAGGCGAATGAGAGCTCAGTGCCGATCCTCGCGATCACCACCGATGTGGCGACGACCTCTGCGGGGCGGTTTCCGCTAACCGAGCTGGATCAGGAGGCATTGTTTCGCCCGCTTACTAAGATGAACGGGGTGATCCCCTCTGCCGGGCTCCTGCCCCGCATGGTCCGCAAAGCCTTTCGTGAGATGACCACCGGGAAGCCCGGCTCCGCCCATCTCGGTCTGCCCTTCGATGTCCAGAAAGCGCCCGTAGCGGAGGAGGAGATTTGGGCCGATCCGCAATTCGGCCAGTTCCCGGCTTTGCCTGCGGCGCCGGATGCAACGCAGATCTCAGCCCTGCTCGATGCCCTGCTGGCCGCGAAACGCCCCGTGGTGATCTGCGGCGGCGGAGTGGTTCTGGCGGACGGGATGGACGCGCTCGCCCGTTTCGCAACGGCGCTGGATCTGCCCGTCGCTACGACCGTCAGTGGCCAAGGCGCCTTGGCTGAGAGCCATCCCAACTGCCTCGGCGTCGTTGGCTCGAATGGCGGTCAGCCCGCCACGCGAGAGGTGGTGGATGCGGCGGATCTGGTGCTCTTCATCGGTTGCCGCGCCGGTTCGGTGACGACCGAGCGTTGGCGGAGCCCGCCGCCCTCCACGCCGATCCTGCATATCGACAGCGATCCACGGGTGATCGGCGCATGCTATGACACGAGGTCCGGGGTGGTCGCGGATGCGCGGTTGGCACTCGAAGCGCTGAACCACCTGATCGAGGACATCCCACCAACCAGCTTCGGCGGCAAAGCGACCGTAGAGCATGCGATCGGCCAAAAATGGAAACGTTTTCAGGGACTTGCCGTGCGGAATGATGAGCCGATTCTGCCTGAGCGCGTCATCGCCACCCTGGCCCGCACCCTGCCCGAGAATGCGGTAATCTGCGCCGATCCGGGCACCCCCTGCCCCTATTTCTCCGCCTGGTATGCATGGCCCAAAGCCGGGCGGCATTTTATCACCAATCGCGCCCATGGGGCTTTGGGCTATGCGCTCGGGGCTGCGATTGGCGCGCAGATTGGTCGGCCGGAGGCGAAAGTGATCTGCGCGACCGGCGATGGCAGCTTTGGCATGTCGGTCGGCGAGTTGGAGACCATCACGCGCCTTGGCCTTCCAATCACCATCCTTGTCTTCTCCAACAGCGTCTTCGGCTGGATCAAGGCTGGGCAGAAGTCAGGTTTTGGGGAGCGGTACTTCTCGGTCGATTTCAGCCGAACGGATCATGCAGCGGTCGCAGCCGCCTATGGTCTCAAATCCTGGACGGTAAGTGATCCCAGCAGGCTAGAGGGCGTCCTTAAAAGCGCAGTTGCCCATGACGGCCCAACTCTGGTCGACATCATCGCCCAACCCCTGCAAGAGGCCGCGGCTCCGGTCTCCGAATGGGTGGCATGAGGCGGATCGCGCTCACTTTTGCAATCTCGGCTGCTGGAGTTGCGGTGTTCGAGCTTCTCGGCCTGCCGCTGCCCTTCCTGCTTGGCCCGCTGGCCGCCTGCCTGGTCGCGGCCCTGGCCCAGATCCCGATGCGCGAGGCTGGCCCGATCAGCGCCGCGATGCGCACCGTCCTCGGCGTTGCGGTCGGCGCCTCGATCACACCCGCCCTGCTCGAGCGGCTGCCCGACATGGCACTTTCGGCGGCGCTGATCCCGCCCTTTGTGCTCTTGATCGGGCTGATCGGCTATCCGTTCTTTCGTCGGGTCATCGGGTTCGACCACGCGACCGCCTATTACGCGGCGATGCCCGGCGGGTTCCAGGACATGGTGCTCTTTGGTCAGGAGGCAGGCGGCGATGTGCG
>JBCDAS010000175.1:0-9095 GCA_039185235.1 Pseudomonadota bacterium | reverse complement strand
GGTGACCATAAAGACCAGCCCGAATGCGAACCCTCCGGTCACAAGGTGCCAATACCACGGCATAGCAAACATCGGGTTGCTGTCCGAACCGACCCAATTCAGCAGCAGCGAAAACCCGATCATCCCGCCGAGGCAGCCTAATACCATCCGGTAATTGGCGATCCTCGTTGCCAGAAGGAAGGCGAGCCCGATCAGACAAGCCAGGGTCGAAGTCTCTCCGATCGAGCCTGGAATGAAGCCGATAAAGCTGTCCCACCAGGTCATGCCGCGCGCGCTGAGCTCTTGAAATCCGTCCGCCGCAGACACCGCAAGTGCCGTCGCCCCAGTGAAGCCGTCAACGGGAACCCACACGGCCTCACCCGACAATTGCGCCGGGTAGGCGAAGTAGAGGAAAGCGCGCCCGGTCAGGGCCGGGTTTAGGAAGTTCTTGCCAGTGCCACCAAAGACCTCCTTGCCAATCACGACGCCGAATATGATCCCAAGCGCCACCTGCCAAAGAGGGGTGGTTGCTGGCAGTATCAACGCGTAAAGCATTGAAGTAACGAGAAAACCCTCATTCACCTCGTGTTTTCGGACAGTGGCAAAGATGACCTCGAAGATCCCGCCTGCGACCAGCGTCGTGATGTAGATCGGCAGGAAGTAAAGCGCACCGTGAATGAAGCAGGCGATCGGATTATTGGGGTCAAAACCGATGCCAGTGGCTGATAAGATCCAGGCCCGCCAACCGGTCGCCTCGAAATCCGCAAGGGCCAGATTGGCCTGATAACCGACATTATAGAGGCCCATCAGGATACAAGGGATCGTCGAGATGACCACATAGGTCATGATCCGCTTCATATCGATATAGGATCGCGCATGAGGCGCGACCGTCGTCACCGTCTTTGGTGTGTAGAGGAAACTCTCGACCATCTCATAGATCGGGAAGTACCGCTCCCACTTGCCGCCTTTTTCGAAATTCGGCTCGATCCGGTCAAAGAATTCGCGCAGGGCCATCGATCACCCCTCCTTTTCGATCCGGTTCAGGCAATCCCTCAAAGCAACTCCGTACTCGTACTTTGCGGGACAGGCAAAGCCAACCAAACCAAGATCCTCCTCATCCAACTCCAAGGCACCAAGCGCCTGGGCCTGATCGGTGTCCATAACCAACAGGGCGCGCAGCAACTGTGTCGGCAGGAAGTCTTGTGGCATGAGCTGCTCAAAAGTGCCCAGAGGCACCATGGCCCGGCGACCGCCATTCAGGTTAGAGGTCAGTGGAAACAGACGTTTGACCCAGGCCGAGCCCAAAACAGGCTGAAAGGCATATTTGCTGGGCATTGGCCGGATCCAACCCAAAGGGATCTGTTTGTGATCTTCCTCAATCAGCGTGATCTGACGGGCGTAACGCCCAAGATAGGCGCTTGGGCCTTCGCCCATGCGTCCAGATAGGACCGATCCGGAGATCATCCGAACCGGCATATCCGTTGGCAGATCTTCTGCGGAGAGGTCGACCATCGAGGCCCCCGCAACGGTCCTGACATGGCGAGGATTTGCGCAGACCGGACCTGTCAGAGCCACCACGCAGGAGGCATCGTAATGCCCCGTCAATAGAAGCCGTCCGATCACAAGCACGTCTTGATAGCTGATGGTCCAAACGGTCTTGTCGGCTCGCGGCGGTTCGAGGAAATGCATGTGGGTGCCCGCAAGCCCGGCTGGATGTGGCCCGGAGAAGCTCACGGCCTCAATCCCTGGCACATCGCTGCCCGGATAGTTCTCCGCCCCGCCATGGCACAGATAGGTCTTGCCATCTGAAAGAGTGGCAATCACGCGCAATCCTGATGCGAAGGCGTCTGTCTCCTCACGAATGATCGCCTCGGGATCACCAGCAAGGGGCTCTGTGTCCATGGCCGTGACATAGATCGCCGCGGGCCGTGTCTCTGGGTCTGGAACTCGCGAATAGGGTCTGGTCCGAAAAGATGTCCAAAGCCCCGCGGCGCAGAGGCGTTCTGCGACACCTTCTGGGGTCGATACATCACCAGTCTCAGAGAAGTCGACCGGCTCCCCGCTGGCGTCATCGACTTCGATCTCTATGCTCACCAATTTGCGCCGTGCACCGCGATTGATCGCCTTGATCCGTCCCGAGACTGGCGAGACGATCTGGACGCTCGGCATGTCTTTGTCGTTCATAACCGGGCTGCCCGGAGAGACGGGATCACCTTCGGCGACCGAGAGGCGAGGTTTCAGCCCCAGGTAATCCTCGCCAATGATCCCAATCGTCCTCACCGGTGCACTTGGCTCGATCGCAGGAGCTGGGGCTCCCAGGATCGGTACATTCAAGCCTTTGCGGAGGGTGAAGTGCTTCATGTCGGTCGGAATCTCCCGAGGTCTCTCAATCGGGCTGGCTGATGCTGATAGCTGACATACTCTTTCATCGGCTCGATCCCACACATCAGGTTTAGAACAGGTGTATGAACCTGTCCTCAACTAAGACGGTAAGCGACTCAAGAGGACAGACCCCTCTTTGTCGCAGCGCACACTGCTTCAATACATGCCAAAAAGAAACTAAAACAACCATCAAGTCAGGATTCTTGCACTCGTTAAGATTGCGGAACATCAAGGAAGGTATAGGATGCGTGAAACGCTGCCCCTGGACGAGGCCCACTGATGACCGATCTGACCCGGTTCTCCCGCCGCTCTTTTTTGGTGATGCCGCTTGCGTTAGCGGCATGCAAGTATGGATCCGACATCCTGCGGGTGAGTGGCCCCACGATGGGGACCAGCTTCAACGTCGTGGCCGTAGATCCTTCGCGGCGCATTGATGAGCGCGAAATCCGCGCAGTGGTCGAAACCGCGTTGGCCGAAGTGAATGGTCAGATGTCGAACTGGGATCCCCGGTCTGAGATTTCCCGCTTCAACGCACAGTCTGGAACAGCACCGGTGGAGGTCTCTCCGGCGCTCGCTGAAGTTATGAATGCTGCCGAAACGGTCCATGTCGCCAGCCAGCACCGGTTCGATACAACGATTGGCCCGCTGATCGAGCTCTGGGGCTTTGGGGCTGCAGGAACGACGGTGATGCCCGAAGAGGCAGCGATCGAGACTGCCCGATCCCGCTCCGGTCACGCAAACACCCTGCGGGTCGGAGAGAGGACGCTGAAAAAGAACCAGCCCGACGCCCAAGTTTATCTCGCAGCGATTGGCAAAGGCTATGGTGCAGACCATGTGGGCCGGGCGCTCAGATCGCTGGGCATCCAAGACTTCATGGTCGAGATTGGTGGCGATCTATATGCCACTGGGCGCAACCCAGAAGGTCTGCCTTGGCAAATTGGGATCGAAACCCCTGCTGCCAACCGGCGCGATCTGCTTGAGGTCATTGGCGTATCGGATCTCGGGATGGCCTCTTCGGGTGATTATCGGAACTACTTCCAGAGGAATGGCCAGCGTTTTTCTCATATCGTCGACCCGCATACCGGCCGACCGGTGACCCATAAGACCGCCTCAGCAACGGTTCTGGCGGAGAATGCAATGTTGGCTGATGCTTGGGCCACCGCACTCCATACGCTCGGTCAGGAGGAGGGCCTCGCGCTGGCTGAAGAGAGAGGGATCGCGGTCCAGTTCGCCGAGCGGATGCCGGACGCTGAAGGGCCCCGGTTCAAGACGACGGCTAGCAGCAAGTTCAAGCTCCTGACAGCCTAAAGATCCAAAAAAGGCGCAGCTATGGCCACGTTTCTTTTCACATTCGGGCTTTTGATGTTGATCGTGCTGGGCATGGCAACCGGTGTGCTTTTGATGGGTCGGACAATCAAGGGCAGTTGTGGCGGCCTGAATGCGATCGCAGATGCTGATCAATGCCTTGTCTGTAACAAGGAAATCGATCCGAACAGCCCTCTGCGCGATCGGCTGCAATGCCCTCGCGCGAGGAAAATGTTGGAGCGCCAAGGCCTCACCGAACCTGCGGAGAGCCGCAGCTAAGTTGCCTTTGGAAGACGTAAGTTCAGTGGCTGTGCTAGCCTGCAGGTGATACGGGCACAAAACCGACCGTGAGCAAGCAGAGACCTGCAACAAGACCATAGACCCAAAGCTTCCAAACCGGCCCTTCCGCCTTCCAGACCCGGCGATAGGCGTAGCCAGCACAGCAAGCGACAACGAAAATCGCCGTTGCCAGAAGCGGGGTTAGGATCATGTCGGGCAAAAGTTTCTCCCGGTATGCGCGAATCAGATATGGTGACGGGGAAGCAATAAAGAAAGCCACCGGAGGAAACGCAATGCCAGAGTCCTACCGACCGCCAATCCGCAAAGATAAGCAGAAAGACCGGACGTTCAGCCAAAGCTCACAGACAAATGTTTCAGCGGACCGGGCGACTGTTGACAAGATCCTAGGCCAGAAGGGTGAAAACGTCTTCTCAATAGGCCCCGACGAGACGCTCGGGCGTGCTGTAGAAGTGTTGCGGGACAGGCGGATTGGCGCTCTGCTCGTAACCGACGAAGCGGGCGCTTTGGTTGGCATCCTGTCCGAGCGCGATATCGTCCGAAAGCTAGCGGACACCCCGGGTCAAACGCTTCCGCAATTGGTCAAAGATGTGATGACCTCCAATGTCCAGACCTGTTCGCGGAGCGACACGCTGATCTCGGTTCTCAAGCAAATGACCGATGGGCGGTTTCGTCACGTGCCGGTCGTAGACGGAGAAAAGCTGATCGGGATGGTGACCATCGGGGATGTTGTCAATTTCAGACTGACTGAGCTTGAGCATGAGAGGGTTCAACTCAAGCAACTGATCGTTGGTTAGCAGATTGGTTGCGCGCGGTTGCTGCGCATAGAAGGGATTTGGTCCCAAACCAGACTGTCCCTTCCTAACAAACATGTTTTCCCATGCGGGCCAGAACGGTCGCTCTTCAAACGAGGTCAAATCGCAACGAGATGATTGTCCCAAGAGACGTTTAGCTTTGGGGCGAACGTCTGCTTACGGATCTCAACACGCACAATCGCCCCTGTGCCTGAGGTTATCGTAAAGCCGCCTTCGGACGGCGCGATTCCACATGCGTCCTCCATCTCATGCAGCTCCCCCGAGAGTGTTTCAGCTTGCCGCCAAATCGCGTATTTATTTGCTCTCGGATAGGTGACGCCAATTGCTCCGCTTTGGTGTGCGACCGCGACGCTCCCCGCATAGCCTTGCAGAGGCCCCGTTTCCGGCGGCACCTGCAGCAAACGGAGCTTGAAGCCCAACCGATGAACCCCCTGAAGCGCGGGGCTGTCGCTGAGCGCGCCCTGCCATTGGCAAGCAAAGGCAACCAGACCGTCATCGGAAACGGCTAGATGGCGGATGGAGTTCAATTGATCCGCCTTCGGAAGGGTCACCTGCTCCAGAATCGCTCCTTGATTATCAAGGTAGGTCAGATTGGAGCGCATTGTGGGCAGATTTAACTTCTCGCGACCGGTCTCTGGATGGGTATCGATGCCGCCATTGGCGACAACCAGTACATCCGTTCCCGGTAAGCGGCGGATCTCATGTGGGCCTATCCCGCCTGAGGAAAATTCGCCAATTCGGCGGTAGTGACCCGCAGCATCCCAGATACCGATCCGCCCCTCTCCTATTTCGTAGGCATTTTCGGTTGTGTAGAGGAGATGACCGTCTTGGGAGAACGCTCCATGGCCGTAGAAGTGGCGATCTGGTGGTGCTCCAAGAACAGCTTTTGCCTCGCCTCGCGCGCAGTCTAGGACGATTGCAAAAGTACCCGGTCGGCGGGCGAATGCCACCGCTTCCGGGCGCACGGGATGGGCGCAGGCCGCATGACCACGGCCTGGGATGGGAAGGGAGAAGAGATCTCGTCCTACCACGTCCAGGCCAAAGAGACGGTAGTTGCCATTGGGCAGTCTGGCCGCTGCAAGAAAGCGGGGTGACTTCGCATCGGCCCAAGTCAGGCTTGGCGCGAGACCGGCAGCAAAGAGGCTGCCGAGGAATTGCCGGCGGTTTGCCAACTCAGTCCCCGTCGAGCGCGTTGAAACCCTGAGAGACCCCCAAAGCGGGACCAAGCTCTCCGCCCAGGATCACGCGCATCTCGTTAATGGATTGCTGGAAGATCTCCACTTTGATGCGATCGCTCGGCGCCGATACCATTGCAAAAACCGGGTCGAGATCGCCTGCTTGCGCTTTGATCAACTCGACAGCCTCGGCCAGCATGATGTCGATCTGAGGATAGTCCTGGGATAGTATGTCCGCGAGCGCGCCATTCGCCTCGACGGACAGGACTGCATTCTTCAGCGATCGCTCCGACAACCGGGCCTCCGCCCTTTTCGGTCGTGGCCGATCAAACGTGCCGAGCGGCCGACCAAGGCGGAGTTCGGAGGTGAACTGCAAACCGCTCGACACGGATTTGAACAGCTCTTTGACCGCTTCGCGCGGCGTCGCGTAGGTCGCATTGCCGGGGCCAGCCGCGCGCATTAGGGGGGCGTAGCTCTCGATCCACTCTGCCTCGATCAACGCGCTGGTCAGCGCGATATCCCGAGCAATCGCAATCGTTAGCTGGCAGCGATATCCGTCCGTGCCGAGCGATTGGACCCCAGGATCATAGAGCATCCGTTCCAGTGCGTAGAAACCCCTTGCCGCGACTGAGAGGTTCATAAAGTCATCGGGCGATGTGACAATCGGGTCCTCGGCCAAGATCAATTGGCGCAGCGCTTTTGAGGCCTTGCTCCGCGGGTCCGGCCAGAAGGCGAGCGCGAAACCCCGGCTATCAACCTCGGTTGGCCCAAATCGGAGATGACTGACGCCGAGCCAAGCGTCAAAGGCGTTGCCATAAGCCTCTCGCAGGCTGGCGGCTTCTGGCTTGCAATCAGTCTCGGCCGCAGCCGCCAATTCATTCGCTTTTTGCGTCAGGATCGCAAAGCCCGGGAGGACATGGCGGCTCAGCGCCTGATCAACCAATCGGGCTGGGTCTGCGGCCACAGGGGCTGCGAGTGAGACGACCAGAGCGAAGGCTGTGAGTAGGCGCATCAAAGGCTCTCTAGGAAGCGGATCAGGGCATCACGGTCTGTTTTTGGCATCGAGACCACTGCGTTCCGCTGTGCTTGAGCCTCGCCCCCATGCCACAAGATGGCCTCCAACAGGTTTCTCGCCCGCCCGTCATGCAAGAAGTAAGTGTGCCCGCTGACCGTCTCGGTCAGTCCAATGCCCCAGAGCGGCGGGGTGCGCCACTCACGCCCGGTCGCACGCGCTTCGGGCCGATTATCCGCGAGACCGTCGCCCATGTCGTGGAGCAACATATCCGTGTAGGGCCAGATCAGCTGAAAGCTTTGCTCGTCGCGCCCGCTCAGCCGGTGGGTCACGAACTTTGGCGTGTGGCACGTGATACAGCCTGTCTCGTAGAAGACCCGTTTGCCGTGGAGGACCTCTGGATCATCGATATCCCGGCGCGCGGGTACGGCGAGGTTGCGGCTGTAAAAGGTGACCAACTCGAGGCCCTCATTGCTCACTTCAAACCCATCTTCGGCTTCATGGGCTCCGTCGCGTGCAGCAAGACAGGCCGTCTGTTCGGCTGTGCATTCACCGGCGCCCGCAGGGAAGAGCGGGTTGGAGATTCCAATATCCCCCGCAAATGCACTCGCCGATTGATGCCTGACCGTTGGAAGTCCGGCTTTCAAGCCGAAGCGACCCAACATCGGCTGCTGGTATTCCGTCGACCAAACGATGTTCGGCCTGCCAGAGATCCCATCTCCATTGGCGTCCTCTGGATCGGCATTGGCAAGGATATCGGCTGCAGGGATCGCCTCTAGCAGACCGAGTCCGATCATTTGCGGAGCGACGCGGGGCGACAGCATAGCGTCGGGGTGGAGCGGACCATAGCCGAGATCAAGTGCTTGATAGGTCGGTTTGCGCAGCGAGGCCGTCTCGCCATCAGAAAGGGGCACTTCAATCTCTTCGTATTGGACGTCGAACCGATACTCGGCCTTATGCCCAGGAAGCGCGAAGTCCTGGAGTTGCGTGCCGTAGGTGGGCTCGGGACGTGTTGCGATGTAGTCCTCGATCCCTGCAATCACGTCCTCGGGTCCACCCGGGATCGAGACACGTAGAAACATCGAGATTGCGGTGTCATCTGGCCCCTCGGGCGGATGGCCACGCCCGTCTTTCAAATGGCAGCGCTGGCAGGATCGTGCGTTGTAGAGAGGGCCAAGGCCGTCGGACGCACGGGTGGATGACGGGGCAGAGACCCAGACCTTCTTGAAGAGCCCGTTGCCCACCTTGAAATTCAACTCTCCTTCGAACGAGATGTTACCGGAGGCCTGCGAGAACGCATCGCGTATGTTCCGCGCGCGCACCGTGGCGGCGCCCGCGGGCAACCCTTCGAACCGTTCAGGTGCGGAGAAATCCTTGGTCGGAGCAACAACCGTGGTAATCCGAGCCGTCTCGTCCGCCGTTCGCGGGATCAAGGGCAGATGAACGTCATCATCTACACCTCCTAACGCCGTCAAAGAGAGAGCGGGAAGCGATAAAAGCGCCAGCCCAATCGCGACAAGGCCAAGTTTTGATTTCAGCGCGGTCAGAGCTTCCCTCCAGCACCGGCCTATTGGCTTAAATGATGCCTTCGCGCCTTTCTTCAACATCGGCTCGTCGTCCCTGTGTCGCAGCGCGCAAGTTGCGCAGTTCCATGGGGCGGTCGGTCTCTGCCAACTCGTGGGCTGCGGCGACAAAGAGCTGAGCACAGCCGCCGCAGACCGGTCGTTTCCCAAAGGAATGGTAGACCTTGCCCGCTGTGATGACCACGTGTGGATCCGCCGCACGCATCCAATCGACCGCCCGGGCGATGTCGGTCGATGAGATCTGCGTGCTGGAACAGATGATCACCACGCCGCCCCGATCACTGGAAGACGGCTGATGGGTTATCGAGGCTATCAGAGCCCTCGAAAGCAATCTGTTCGAGATCCAATGCCGAGACGACCCGCTCGATCGACCGGGTTTGGTCGATCAGCGCGTTGACACCGCCCATCACCAAAGCCTCACCCGCGTCATTGCCGCGCTCAAGCATCTGATCGTACTTGAAGCCCGCTTCAGCGGCTGTCTTGATCGCTCCGAGCGCAATCACCGTCGCATTCAGTTTTGCCTGCATTTCCGCATCCAGTTCAGGAT
>JBCDAS010000174.1:0-9118 GCA_039185235.1 Pseudomonadota bacterium | reverse complement strand
GATTTCGTCTCTCGTGATCGGGAGAATGTGGCGGAGGCGTGCGGTGCCGGTTCGCTCGCCAAGCCGAGTTTTAAGTTGTTGAAGTCCGACCGTGGTTCGGTCGATCGTCCCCTGGCGGCCAGCCTGGGGAGCGTTGCGTGTGAGAATGTGGACACCTCGGGTGCTGCGATGGCCAAGAACTTGATCGGTACAATCGTGATCGCGCCGTGAGCGTGAGCGAAGAGTTGGGATCATAAGGGGGCCCCAATATGTTGAAACGACCTATTGCAATCGGACTGCTCGCAGCGCTGTTGGGCTCGACCACGCTGTCTGCGCAAACGGGTGAAACCGTAATCCTAAAGTCCTTTGACGGCTTCACGCAGTTGAAGGGCGAAATCGTGAGTTTCGATGGCAAGACTTTCGCGATCCGCACCGGTCTGGGCTTGATCCAGGTCGATGCGATGCAAGTCGAGTGTGAGGGCGCGGGCTGCCCGCAGGATCTGCTCTTTGGAGCCGAGTTTGGCATCTATGGGTCGAACACGATTGGCGCCTCGCTGATGCCAGCCTTGATCCAAGGTTATGCCGATGAGCTTGAGGCCGATCTGGTGCAGGAGCTCTCGGCGGTTGAGAATGAGCGGGTGATGCGGATCATCCACGAGACCGGCGAGGAGATGGCGGCGATCGATCTGCGCGCCCATGGCTCGGGCATGTCTTATGTGGCGCTCGAGGCCGGTCAGGCGACGATTGGCATGTCGTCGCGCCAGATGAAGGATAATGAGGCGGCGTTGCTGGCCTCGATAGCTGGCGGTGATCTGAGGGGCACGGATTACGAGCATATCCTGGCGCTCGATGGTCTGATCATCCTGGCGCATCCGGACAGCCCGATGAGCTCGGTCGATTTCGAGGAGCTGCCCTATATCTTCTCGGGCGAGATCACCAATTGGTCACAGCTGGGTGGCCCCAACCAAGAGATCGTGGTCCATGCGCTCGATCCGGAATCGGGCACCTATGAGACCTTTGAGAGCCTTGTGATGGACCCGGTTGGCGAAGTGGTCGGCCCGGCGGCCCTGCGCTTTGAATCGAATGCCGAGCTGTCTGACACGGTTGCCCGGACCCCTGGCGCAATCGGGTTCACCGGAGCAGCTTTCGCGCGCTCGGCCAAGGTGCTTGGTCTGCGCCAGGAATGCGGCCTGGTCTCCACTCCTTCGACCTTCGCGATGAAGACCGAGGAGTATCCGCTGTCGCGCCGGCTCTATCTCTATGATCTGCCGCAAGACGCGCCGGCGCATTCGCGCCAGTTAATGGATTTCGCGCTCTCGGAAGAAGCTCAGGGCATCGTTGAGGAGGCGGGTTTCGTTTCCTTGGCCGAGGAGCGGGTCTCGATGGCGGGCCAAGGGGGGCGCCTGGTGCATGCAATCGTGGGTGAGGACGAAGTTTCGCTGCCCGCGATGCGCGAGATGCTGACTGAACTGCGTGAGGCCGAGCGCCTTTCGATCACGTTCCGTTTCAACCAAGGCTCCTCGACGCTGGATGCGAGATCGGCGCGCGATGCTGTGCGTCTGGCCGATGGGCTGTCGGAAGGCAGCTATGCGGATAAGGAACTGCTGTTGGTTGGCTTCACCGACTCGATCGGTCAGGCGGATCTGAACCGGGGTCTGTCGCTGCGCCGGGCGAACGAAGTGCTGGCTCAACTGGGCCGGATCATGGGGCAGACCGCGATCTCGGTTCTTCCGATCACAACCCTTGGCTTTGGTGAGATTGCGCCGGTTGGCTGCAACACCTCGTTTGCAGGGCGCCAGAACAACCGCCGGGTCGAGGTCTGGGTGCGCGATCTGCAATGACCCAGCGTCCGCCTTGCGCGGGCCAGAGCGATTTGACACAAACGAGCGGCTGGGAATGATCCCGGCCGCTTTTGTTTTCTCGAGGAGCCCCTCTCATGACCAAGGATGTCGTCATTCTGGATGGCGCACGGACGGCCATTGGCACGTTCGGCGGCGCCTTTGCCGCCGTACCGCCCAGCCAAACCGCCGCTCATGTTGCGAAAGCGGCACTGGCGCGATCTGGCGTCGAGGGCGGGCAGATCGGCCATGTCGTCTTTGGCCATGTGATCAATACCGAGCCCAGGGATGCGTATCTCTCGCGGGTTGCTGCGATCGATGCGGGTATCCCGGACACGACGCCCGCGATGAATGTCAACCGGCTCTGTGGATCGGGCGCACAGGCCGTGGTTTCGGCCTTTCAATCGGTCACTCTGGGAGATGCGGATTTCGCGCTCGCAGGCGGGGCCGAGCATATGACCCGCGCGCCCCATGGCATGCAGAACGCCCGCTTTGGCCATAAGATGGGCGATGTGAAGATGCTGGATTTCATGATCGGCGCGCTCAACTGCCCCTTTGGCACCGGGCATATGGGCGTGACGGCGGAGAATGTCGCCGCCGAGCACGATATCTCACGCGAGGCCCAGGATGCCTTTGCGTTGCAGAGCCAGCAGCGCGCAGGCCGAGCGATCGAGGAAGGCCGGTTCACAAGCCAGATCGCGCCCTACACGATCCAAACCCGCAAGGGCGATATCGTGGTGGACACGGATGAGCATGTGAAGGCGAGCACGACGGCAGAAGATCTGGCGGGCCTGCGCGCGGTGTTTCAAAAGGATGGCACGGTGACCGCGGGCAATGCCTCGGGCATCAATGATGGGGCTGCCGCTTTGGTGCTGGCGAGCGCCGATGCGGCCGAGAGCGCCGGGCTGAAGCCACGGGCGCGGATTCTCGGCTATGCCCATGCCGGTGTCCGGCCCGAGGTGATGGGAATTGGCCCGATCCCGGCAGTGACCAAGCTGATGGAGAAAACCGGGCTTTCGGCCAGCGATTTCGACGTGATCGAGTCGAATGAAGCGTTCGCCGCCCAGGCCTGTGCCGTGACCAAGGCGCTGGGTTTCGACCCTGAGAAGGTGAACCCGAATGGCGGCGCGATCGCTTTGGGCCATCCGGTTGGGGCGACAGGGGCGATCATCACGCTGAAATGCCTGGCCGAGCTGGACCGGATTGAGGGGTCCAAAGGGCTCATCACCATGTGCATTGGCGGCGGTCAGGGCATCGCGATTGCGGTGGAGCGCATGCATTGAGCGGAGTGATCGTTGGCGGCTCGGTCACGTTCGCCCCGGGCGAGGTCGAGCGGCTGCGCCCGCATTTGAACGATCTGATCATGGCGACCCGGGAGGAGCCGGGCTGTCTGCTCTACTCCCACGCAGCCCGCCCCGAGGAGCCTGACACGGTGATCGTGTTCGAGCTTTGGGCGAGCGATGCGGCGTTGCGGGCGCATTTGAAAACCCCTCATGTCGCCGCCTGGTATGGCCAGATCAAAGGCGCGAAAGTGATGGGCAGTCACCTCCATGCCTATCCGTTTGACGAGACCAAACGGCTGCGCGATTTCCGCGATCCTTAAGCGGTTGGCGCCGGTTTCAGCGAGACCGGTTGATGGGCGCCGATCAGGCTGAGATAGGTGTTGTGGTCGTGCTGATAGCCGACCTGCGATTGGTAGGATTTGTCTTTGGCCGGTGCCGGGTGACCTGTGACGCCATGCTGGGTGCCCGCTTGCTGCCACGAGGTGAAGTGCAGATCGGCGATGGCCTTCATCGCCACGTCCGAGGCATCGATGATGGCGTGCAGGTCGATCTCGAACCCATCGACGCTGATCCATTGCGGCACGGTGGTTGGCACATGCTCGGGGATGATCTTGCCGAGGCGGTTATAGGCAAAGGGCACGATGTCGTTGGGGTTGGCGACGTAGAAGCAGGCGAAGCTCCGGTCCACCCATTCGGCGAACAGCTTGTCGCCCGAGGTCGGTGGGGCGAACCCGTAGGAGATCACGGTCAGATCGGCGGCCCATTTGCCGGATTTCGCATGCAGCCAAGCGCCCATGATCGGTGCGAGACCGGCGCCTTGGCTGTGGCCGGTGACATAGAGGGTGATGCTTTCCGGCCCCGCGCAGATCCGGTCGAAGAAGGCTTCAAAGCCCAGCCCGCTTGGGTCCCTGGCGGTTTGCTCGAGCTTCTCGATCGCCTCGGCAAACTTGTCCGAGACGCGGGTGAGATCGCCGGTATAGCGCGCATAATCGGTCATGCCGGTGGGCACATCCTCGAGCCAGCTTTTGATCGAAGAGGGCTCGGTGCCGCGGATGACAACCGCATAGACCGGATCTGATTGCCGTTGGACCACATACATCATGTTGTCGTCATAGCTGGAATAGCCGGGACCCCAGGCGAGTTGCCACTCGCCATGCGTGGAATAGGCCGGGTTGGAGAGGTTATGGGCGATATCCCGGGCGCCTGGCTTTGTCGGATCGTCTCGGCCTTCGGTATAGGCGATGGAGGCCAGCGTCATCATTGCCTGGGCAATGGCAGGGTCATAGGGCTGGGGCATCGAACACTCTTTGGTAGATTGGATCGGGCGTAGCACTCCTTTTGCGGTCTAAAGGCTGCTTTGTCACGCGCGCTGATGCGCGGCGCGGCGTCGATGGGCGGTCGCGCGGCGAGATCTTTGTGCTTGAGACCTCTCGGGCTTGCGTGGTTAGCCTGCTGGCGCGCGGTCTCAGCCGTTGACCGTTCGCCGAGGAGAGGGAGCCGAATGAAGATCACCCGGGTTTGCGTCTACCTCGTCGAGTTGCCATCGACTGGGATCACCCCAAGCGAAGAGGACCGGTTTCGGAAAAAGGACGCCTACCAGTCTGTGATTGTCGAGGTTGAAACCGATGCGGGGATCACCGGGCTCGGCGAGGTTTGCACGATTGGGACGGGGTATATGCGCGGCTTTGCCGAAGGCGCGGCGGCGGGGGTTCCGATCTTGGCGAAAGCGGTGATTGGAGAGGATCCGTTTCACACGGTCAGGCTCAATCGTGCCTGGGATCGCGCGTTCAAAGACGACCTTTATGTCAAAGCGCCGATCGATATGGCACTTTGGGATATTATGGGCCAGGCGTCCGGTCGGTCGGTCTGTGACCTTTTGGGCGGGCGCTATGAAGGACAGGCACCGCTGTATCGATCGATCTACCAACCGCTTGATACTCGCGTTGGCCGAGACGATGTGATCGAAGGCTGTCTCGCCGCGCGCCAGCAGGGGTTCAAGGCGTTTCAGTTGAAGCCCGGCAAGAACGCCGATCGGCATATCGATGAGGAGATTGATCAGATCCAAGCGGCTGCGGATCTGCGTGCGCCCGGTGAGATCGTCGTGGCGGATGCCAATGGGAATTGGACGCTGACCGAAGCGATCCGGGCGGCGCATGCGCTGCGCGATACTCAGGTGATCATCGAGCAACCTTGCGCGACATGGGAAGAATGCATTGTCTTTGGCCGGCAATGCACGCTGCCTGTGAAGCTCGACGAGTTGATTGAGACCCCGCAAGACATCATCCGCGGATTTGATCAAGGCGCGATGGACATTGTCGCGATCAAGACCGCCCGGGTGGGTGGATTGACCAAGGCAAGGCAGATGCGGGATCTCGCGCTGAGCCTGGGGATCTCGGTCGTGCCGGATGATACCTGGGGCAGTGAGATCGTCTCCTCCGCCCTGCTGCATTTCGCCGCCAGCACGGATCCGAGATATCTGCTCTGCTACACGGATCTGACCGCTTATAACAGCGTGTCGACAGCGTCTGGATATCCTCAGAGGCATGGTGGAGAGATCCAGGCCTCCTCGGCGCCGGGTCTTGGCTTGGCGCTCAAGCGCGATGTACTGGGCCCTCCGATTGCCATTGTCTCGGACCCTGAGGCCTGAGGCAGTGCTTTGGTGGAGGGTTTGAAGGCAGGTTCGGACGGCGCAGGGTGCTTTGGCGAGAGGCGCGGCCACAGGATCAGACAGCGCATGCTCTGAGGGATGCGCAAAGCCCCGCTGAGCCTGGCGGGCCGGGTTGCTTTGGTCTCGCGCCTATCGCGCAGCCGATGGAACTGGCACCGCAGAACCTGCTCGCAGCCGGTCCTGTCCTTGGGCAGAGCCCAAGGACCGATCGGAGGGCAAGCCCTCCGGCCGTCCAGCAAGCTGTCCGGAGGACCGGTTGGCGCCCCGCTCGAACGCATGCGCGGGGCGCGCGCGGGCTGGGATCGAGCTTTGCGCTTGACGGGCCTGTGCCGGGTGGCGCAGGTGGGAGGGCAACCCATGTGAGGCAGCGATGCATCCCAATCCCGCGTTTCGCGACACAGATCTCGACACGGCCCTGAGCTTTGCCGAGGGCCGCGGATTTGGTGTCTTGACGGCTGCAAAGGGCGCTGAGGTTTTGGCAGCGCATGTCCCGTTTGTCTTTGGCGCGCAGGGGATCGAGGCGCATCTGGTGCGCTCGAACCCTTTGGCCCGGGCGCTTCGCGACACGGCGCTGGAGGCCAAGCTGATCGTCTCGGGCCCGGATGGGTATATCTCGCCCGATTGGTATGGCGAGGCGGACAAAGTCCCGACCTGGAATTATGTCGGGGTGCATATCACCGGGGTTCTGCGCCTGGTCGCGCCGGAGCGCCTGATCGGCCATCTTGAGCGTCTGTCGGAGCGGTTTGAGGCGGAACTGCCCAAGCCGATCTGGACGCATCACAAGATGTCGGAGGGCGTAATGGAGAAGATGATGCGCCAGATCCTGCCCGTGACCATGACGATCCAGGCTGTTGAGAGCACCTTCAAGCTGAACCAGAATCGCTCTGAGGCGGCGCGGCGCGGGGCGGCAGCGGCTCTGGCCGCGGGCGGCACGCCGGGGATGGAGACCGCAGCCTTAGCGCATCTGATGCAGGCGCTCGATGACTGAGATCCGCCTGCGCGATGCAACGCCCGAGGATCGCGAGACGCTGTGGCGGTTCCTCGCCGCCTTGCAGGAATTCGAGCGTGAAAGCGACCCGAACCGGATCCCGGGCCCGGATATGGCGGTTCTCCATCTCGAAGCGCTGGAGGACTGGGTTGGCCAGCACTATGCCGGGGGCAATGTCATCGCCGAGATCGATGGGCGGCCCGCGGGTTGGGCGCTGTTCGCGGTGGCTCAGGTGCATGGGTTCATGGTGCCGGAGGCGTATCGGCTGATCGGCCAGCTCTCGGATTTATGGGTTGAGCCTGAGTTTCGGGGGGCCGGGGTTGCCTCGGCGCTGGTTCAGGAGGCCGAGCGGCGGTTCCGCGCGGCGGGGATCAAGCGCCTGCATATCACGGCGATCGCCAGCAATGCGCGGGCGATCGGGCTCTACCAATCGCTGGGTTATACGCCCTTTGAGGTCGCTTTGGGGAAGAGCCTGTGAGCTTTGATCTGACGACTTTGGCGTTTCTGGTGACCGGGGGCGGCTTGGCGGCCTTTGTGGCCGGTTTTGCCGGGTTTGGGACGGCTTTGATGGCCTCGGGCCTCTATTTCCATGTGCTGCCGCCGATCATGGTGCCGCCGTTGATCGTCACGGGCTCGGTCGTCGCGCATCTTGCGACCATTGCGGTCTCGCGGACCTGGAGCGCGTGGCGCCCGGCGGTGCCTTTCCTGGTGACGGGTGCGATGGGGGTGCCTTTGGGTGTCGCGCTGTTGGCTGTTCTGCCGCCGGATGGCTTGAGGATCGTGGTGGGCGTGATCCTGGTGGCCTATGGGTTGGCGAGTTTCACCGGGATCTTGCGGCCCTTGGGCCTGGCGCTGCGCTCTCGGTGGCGGGATGCCGGGATTGGCGGGATTGGCGGTGTTTTGGGCGGGCTGGCCGGTCTCTCCGGCGTTTTGCCCATGGTTTGGCTGCAATTGGCCGATGCCTCGCCGCAGGAGAGCCGGGCGACGCTGCAGACCTATAACCTCTTGATGCTGGGCTTAGCGGGCATCGTCATGTGGATCGGCGGGCTGATGACGGCGGATGTGTTGCGCGCGCTGGCGGTGGTGATCCCGGCCTCCATCCTGGGCGCGATCCTGGGGAACAAGGCGTTTGGTCTGGCGAATCCAGCGACCTTCCGGAAAGTGGTGACAGGCCTGTTGCTTGCCTCGGGCGCGGGGCTGGTTTGGCGGGTGCTGGCCGGGTGATCCTGGTCGGGCAATATGACAGCCCGTTTGTGCGCCGCGCTGGCGTGGCGCTCCATATCCATGAGATCGCGATTGAACGTCAGATCCTCTCGACATTTGCGCATTTCGAGGATGTGCAAGCGCTGAGCCCGTTGGGCAAGGTGCCGGTTTTGATCATGGAGGATGGCACGGCCCTGCCCGATAGCCGGGCGATCATCGAGCATCTCGAGGCGCGCGGACCGCGCCTGGCGGCGGAGGATATGCCTCTGATGCTGCAGATCGAGGCGGTTGGGATCGGCCTGGCCGAGAAGACCTATGAGCGGGGGATCGAGGTCTCTCGCCGGGCGCAGGGATGCCAGGATCCCGCCTGGATCGCGCGGTTGGAGGTGCAGATCAGCGCGGCGCTGCTTTGGCTCGAGCAGCGCGCGGGCGATGGCTACCTGCGCGAGGATCAGCTGACCCGCGCCGATCTCGCTGCGGCGATCGCTGTGACATATCTGGCGGAGAAACTGCCAGCGCTTTACCGGGCCGAAGATCACCCGCGGCTCGAGGCGCATCGGCGGTTTTGCGAGGATCTGGCGCCGTTCCAGGCGGCCGCGTTCTCGCAAACCGAGGCGCGGGCGACTGGTTGGCAGCCAGAAGCGTAGCCGAGAGCAAAGCCGGATCTGACTGACGCAGTCCGATCCTAGGATCTTTCTCTAGCACTTGCATCTGGACCAAAACTCTCTTTCAACCTGACGCTGGTTGAAACGATTTTGGTCTAACTCAGCACTTCGCTATGCGCCTCGGCTGCGATGGTGGCGATTGTGGCGCAATCCTCGGGCTCAAAAGTCAGGGGCACCCGGATATCGCAGGTGGTTGAGAGCACCGATTTGGTCTGTGGCAGATCCGGTTGATCGCCGAGATATTTCCAACTGTCATAGCGGCTGGTGAAGGCTTGGGGCTGCTCGGTCCCGAACCATTTCACATCGACGCCGCGATCTGCGCAGGCGCGCACAAAATCGGGTGTTCGCTCAGGTCCAAGCGCATGGGTCTGGAACTGGAAGGACGAGCCCACATAGGCTTCGTGCTGCGCGCGCGCGGGCACGTGGATCCCGTCGATCGCGGCGAAGCCTTTGGCCAGGATCTGATAGCGGGTGTTCCAGCGGCGGATGTTTTC
>JBCDAS010000173.1:0-9180 GCA_039185235.1 Pseudomonadota bacterium | reverse complement strand
TGCCGTCGGGCCAAGAGCGGCGCTGAGGGTTGGGCTCTCGGGCACGCCTGGGGTTGGCAAGTCGACCTTTATCGAGGCTCTCGGGATGCAACTCGTCAATCAGGGGCTGCACGTGGCTGTGCTGGCTGTTGATCCGTCCTCAACGCTCTCTGGTGGTTCGATCCTTGGCGATAAGACGCGGATGGAGCTTCTGTCACGCCATCCGCATGCCTATATCCGCCCCTCCCCCAGCCGCTCTGAGTTGGGGGGTGTGGCGCGGCGCACGCGGGAGACGATCCGGCTGGTCGAGGCGGCAGGTTTCGACGTGGTCCTGGTCGAAACCGTCGGTGTCGGCCAGTCCGAGACGATGGTCGCCGAGATGACGGATATCTTCACACTCCTCCTCGCCCCCGCCGGTGGCGACGAGTTGCAAGGTGTCAAACGCGGCATCATGGAGATCGCTGATTTGATCGTCGTGAATAAAGCCGATGGCGATCTGGCCGCCATCGCCCGGGCGACGCAAAGCGATTATGCGGGTGCGCTGCAACTGATGCGCAGGCGCGATTGGGATCCGGATGGATACCCCAAGGTCCTCACCGCTTCGGCACTAACAGGCGCGGGCTTGTCCGACATCTGGGCTTCGATCCAGGAGTTGGCGGATTGGCGCAAGTCCGAGGATTGGCATCAAACCCGGCGGGCTGAGCAAGCCCGCCTCTGGCTCGGGCGCGCGCTCGAGCGGGCCGCCGTGGAGATGGTGGTGACTGATCCCACCGTCGCCGCCACCCTTCCCACGCTGGAACAGGCGGTCGATGCGGGCGAGCTCTCACCCGATACCGCCGTTGAGCAGCTTTTAGCCAAGTTTCGGGGCCAAGCATGAGCGAGATGGACCACAAGTCCTTCGTCGCCGGCCTGACGAGCGAGCAGCGCCTTTCACTGACGGAGCGGCGGGATCTGCCCGGGCTCATCCACCTCGCTCTCCATCTCGGCCTTATCGTCGCGGGCGGTGTTGCGATCATGGCAGGTGTTCCGGGCTGGCCTGTCATCCTGGTGCTCCAAGGGGTCCTTCTGGTCTTCCTTTTCACCTTGCTGCACGAGACGGTGCATCGGACGCCATTTGCCAGCGATGCGTTGAACATTTGGTCCGGGCGCCTGGTCGGCCTCGTGATCTGCCTGCCGCCAGAATGGTTCCGCTATTTCCATCTCGCCCATCACAAACACACGCATGACCCAGATCGCGATCCCGAGTTGGAAGGAGATCCGCCAGGGGATTGGGACGGCTATATTCGCAATCTATCTGGTCTACCGGTCTGGCGGTTCCATCTGCGAACAGTGATTGAAAACGCGCTTGGTCGCGCGAAGGCGCCGTGGTTGCCAGTCTCTGCCCATGCCCGTGTGCGCAACGAGGCGCAGTGGATGCTGGCAGTCTATGCCTCCATTGCGATGACGGGCTTTGCGGCTGGCGCAACTTGGCTGTTTTGGTGCTGGCTGCTCCCCATGCTCCTCGGTCAGCCATTCCTGCGCCTTTACCTGATGGCCGAGCACGGTCGCTGCCCGCATGTGGCGAACATGTTTGAGAACACGAGGACAACCTACACCGCCAGGTTGGTCCGGTGGCTCGCATGGAACATGCCCTACCATGCCGAGCATCACGCTTACCCCAATGTGCCGTTCCACAAACTGCCCATGTTGCACCGGCTTACCCAACCGCATTTGCGGGTAACCGAGCGGGGGTACTGGCGTTTCCACCTTGGGTTTCAGCGCTGGCTGTCTCAGAACTTCAGGAATGGGGAGCCCTCGGACAGATAGGCCCTGGTGTGGATCAGGGGGCCGTCTGGCGTGATTGATATGATCGAGAACTCTGGAGGCTCTTGCTGGAACATCAAACCCCGACCTGGCTGAGGTTGGTAGGCGACCTGGTGGTTCGCTCCGCGCTGTACATGGAACGGAATGCCGCGCCACACCCCGTGGATTGGGCGATGCACGTGCCCGAGAAGCATCATTTTAGGTGGATTGGGTGCGAGAACCTCGTAGAGGGCGTCACCGTTGCCCAAGCCGATCCGGTCCATGTTCGGCAAACCAACCATCATTGGTGGATGATGCAGCGCTAAGATCCAAGGACACCCACCCGGCAATTCTGCAAGCCGCTGAGACAGCCAGTTCAGCCGCGCGGCACAGAGAAAACCGTCAGAGCGGTCTGGCATATCGATCAAGCTATCGAGGCAAATGACCGCTGTTCCGCCATCCCAAGCTACAAACTGCACAAAGTTTTCAGGGTCGGCTGGCGCATTGAAGACCGCGCGGAACGCGGCTCGGCTGTCATGGTTGCCCAGCATCAATCGCACGGGGATGTGGCAGGTTGCGAGATGTGTGGACAGAAGCCGATAGGCCTCCTCCTCGCCCCTATGCACCAAATCGCCAGTGATTAGGAGGAACGCGGCGTCACGGTGATCGCGATTGATGATCTCGATCGCAGGGGCCAAGCGGTCTGCCGGGGAGAGATCAAAGAGCTCCTCGCCGGGTGGGACGAAATGCAAATCGGTAAGTTGGATGAAGGCCATCATCCAACCCCAAGATAGCGGGTTCTCAGATCCGCTGTCAGCGCGCTGGGTGTGCCGGTCCAAACGCTCCGGCCCTTCTCGAGCACCGTACAGTGATCGGCGATGTCTGCCAATTCGGCGCGGGACTTGTCGACGATGAGCAGCGCCAGTCCCTCCGCCTTAAGCGCCCGGATCGCCGCCCAGATCTCCTGCCGGATCACGGGCGCCAGCCCCTCTGTCGCTTCATCCAGAATCAAGAGCTTTGGGTTGGTCATCAACGCGCGTCCAATCGCGAGCATTTGCTGTTCCCCGCCTGAGAGGGTTGACGCCATCTGCGAGGCCCGTTCGCCGAGACGAGGAAACAGGGCCGTGACCCGCTCGACCGTCCAAGGGCCGGGCCGGGCCGTGGCGATCAGATTTTCGGACACAGTCAGGTTCGGGAAACAGCGCCGCCCCTCGGGCACCAGACCAACGCCGCGTTGCGCGATACGATGGGCGGCCAGGCGGGCGATTTCGGCGCCCTCGAACCGGATCTCGCCTGAGGCCGCTTGCGTCAGACCGCAGATCGCGCGGATCGTTGTCGTCTTGCCCATTCCGTTGCGACCCATCAGCGCGACCGCCTCGCCCGATGCGATGGTCAGCGAGACGTCGAACACTGCTTGGCTGGCGCCGTAGAAGACCGAGATGCTTTGAACCTCGAGCATCAGGCGGGCTCTCCCAGATAAGCGTCGCGGACTTGGGCGTTGGCGCGGATCTCCTCGACCGTGCCTGAGGCGATGATCTGACCATAGACCAGGACCGAGATCCGGTCGGCCAGTTGGAAGACCGCGTCCATATCATGCTCAATCAACAGGATCGGGACTTGGGCGCGCAGCCCATCGAGAAAGACAGTCATCGCTTGCGTCCCTTCCGCACCCAGCCCGGCCATCGGCTCATCCAAAAGCAGAACGCGGGGTTTGAGCGCGAGCGCGCAGGCGAGCTCAACCTGCCGCCGCTCCCCATGGCTGAGCTCGGCGACCGGGATCTCAGCGCGCTCGGGCAAACCTGCCGCCGCAAGTGCTTCATCGGCGGCTGTGGTCAGAGCATTGTCTGCTCGCACCGCGCGCCAGAAGCGGAACGATAAGCCTTGCAACCCCTGCGCCGCAATCATCACATTGCGCCGAGCTGTCAGATCCATCCCCAGCGAGGAGATCTGGAAAGTCCGTCCCAAGCCGCGCTTTGCCCGGGCCGCGACCGAAAGGCCCGTGATGTCTTCGCCTGCAAGCAAGATCCGCCCCGCATCCGGCGCAATTCCACCCGCGATTTGCCCGATCAACGTGGTCTTGCCAGCACCGTTTGGCCCGATCAGGGCATGGATTTCTCCCGGGCGAAGATCGAGGCTGACCGCATCGGTCGCTTTGAGGGCACCAAAGGATTTGCTCAACCCTTCGACTTGGAGCACGGGTTCAGACATGGCGTGCCCTGCCTGCCAGCGCGCCGATCAACCCGCCCCTTGCGAACAGCACCACCGTCAGCAGGATCAGCCCGAGGAAGAGCTGCCAATGCTCGGTGGCTGAGCCGATCTGGGTCTCGAGACCCACAAACAGGATCGCCCCGGCCAAAGGCCCAAAGAGCCGTCCGACGCCGCCCAGGATCACGATCACCATGATCTCGCCTGAGAGCTGCCAGCTTAACATGTTCGTGCCGACAGAGTTGTTCCAATCGGCATAAAGCGCACCCGCGAGCCCGGTGATCATGGCCGAGATGACAAAGGCCGTCAGCTTCACCGGGAAAGGCTCGATCCCCGCCGTGGCCAACCGTGTCTCGTTCATCCGCGCCATCACCAGTGCCGCGCCAAAGCGCGAGCCGATCAGCCGCCAACTGACGGCCAGCGAGAGAACGAGCAGGGTCAACGCGATGGCGAAGAAGCCCAGCGCGTCCGAGGTGTCGACCCCAGGCAACTCATTGCGCAGATAAATCGCCAAGCCGTCCTCCCCGCCATAGGTCGGGAAGGAGATCGCGAAGTAGTAGATCATCTGGGCGAAGGCCAAGGTGATCATAATGAAGTAGACCCCTTGGGTTCTGAGCGAAATCACCCCGATCAGGAGCGCGGCAAAACCTGAAACCAAGAGCGCGACCGGCCAGATCACCAGCATCTGGTTTGACCCAGGCAAAAGCCCCGCAAACAGCGTCTCCTCAAAGGCATGGAACGCCGCCACCCCGCAGACATAGCCGCCGAGGCCAAAGAAGGCCGCATGGCCGAAACTCACCATCCCGCCATAGCCGAGTGCTAGGTTCAGTCCAACGCCTGCCATCGCGATGATTGCAATCCGCGACGCGAGGTTGACGTAGTAGATCTCTCCCGCGAAATGCGCGAACGCGACGCCTAGGATCAACGCGCCGAGGATCGCGGCGTTCAGGAGGGTCTCGCGCTCAAGCATTGGCGGGGAACAGCCCTTGGGGTCGCAGGGCAAGCACGATGGCCATCACGAGGTAGATCAGCATCGAAGCCACTGCCGCGCCGATGGTTGTCGCAGACGAGCTATCGAGCACTGCCCCCAGGACGACAGGCAGGAAGATCCGCCCCAAAGTGTCGACAACCCCCACCAATACAGCACCGATCAGCGCACCTTTGATCGAGCCAATCCCACCAATCACGATGACCACGAAAGCCAGGATCAAAACCGGTTCCCCCATGCCGACCTCAACCGATTGCAGCGCGCCGACCACTGAACCCGCGAGCCCCGCGAGGGCAGCACCGAGAGCAAAGACAATCGTGTAGAGCGTTGCGATATCGACCCCCAAAGCCCCAATCATCTCCCGATCGCTCTCACCCGCCCGGATCCGCATGCCGAGCCGGGTCCTGAGGATCAAAAAGAACAGCCCCGCCGCAATCAGAACGCCCAAGACGATGATCGCGAGGCGATAGATTGGATAGGGCACGCCACCTGGCAGGGTGATCGCGCCTGAGAGAAGCTCCGGCGCGTCCAGGTAATAGGGCTGCACGCCAAAGACGATCCGCGACCCTTCGGAAAAGATTAGGATCAGCGCGAATGTCGCCAGCACTTGGTCCAGATGATCCCGCGCATAAAGCCTGCGGATCACCACGATCTCGACAATCGCTCCAACCGCTGCCGCCGCCAGGGCACCCGATAAGAGCCCGATCCAAAAGGACCCGGTCGCGCCTGCAACACTCGCGGTCACAAAAGCCCCGACCATGTAGAACGAGCCATGAGCGAGGTTGATCAGACCCATCACGCCAAAGACCAACGTAAGGCCTGCGGCCATCAGAAACAGCATCACACCGAACTGAACGCCATTTAGGATCTGCTCGATAATCAGGGCTGTGGTCATAGGTCCTCAATCCACGTTGGAGCGGAGCCATCGCATAGCTCGCTGGTCGACGCAATTGGGGAACGCCTTAGCGGCGGTTATGCCGCTCCATCGATCAGCACATCGTCGGGCAGCGCGCTTTCTTCGGCGATGCTCTCGCTGCCGCTCGAAACCACCTCGACTTTGCGGCGGGAGAGTTTGAACCCATTCTCATCAAAGACTTGGCGCAGCCGGTGATAGATCTCACGGCGCAGCACAAACTGCGTTCGCGGTTTGCACTTGAACTTCACCCGGAAAACCAAAGCGGAGTCGTCATCGACATAGTAGACGCCTTGGCTCTTCAAAGGTTCGATGAACTTGTGTCCGTGTTCAGGGTGCTCAAGGAACTCGAACCCAACCTTTTTGACGATCTTCTTGAATTTTTGAGGATCGGTATCGGGCTCCATACGGAAGGGCATCTTGTAGAGCACCCAATCGCGCGTGTGATTGGTGATGTTCTTCATCTCGCCAAAGGGGATGGTTATCACCGGTCCTCGGTGGTGGCGAAGTTGCAGCGAGCGGATCGAAATGCTCTCCACATCGCCGCGCAACTCCTCGGTTAATTCAATGTAATCGCCAACGCGGAAAGCATCATCAATGAGGAAGAACATGCCCGAGAAGATGTCGCGCACCAGCGCCTGGGCGCCAAATCCAACTGCAATGCCGATGATCCCGGCCGAGGCGAGGAGCGGCCCGATATCGACGCCCAGCGAGGAGAGCATGAACATCAGCCCGATCGAGGCGACAAAGGCCAAGAGGATCCCACGAAACAAGGGTGTCAGCGTGTCTAACCGGGTCGCCTGAGGTGCCGAGGCTGGGTCCACATCCTCGCCAGCGGCGACGAATTTGCGGTCCTGATGGAGCGCCGCTTTGATCAGTTTCCAAATCAGCCAGGTGATGAGGAGTGTGACCACCACATCAACGGCCGTGCCTACCCATCCCGGCGTCGAGGGACTGGCAAGAACGGCGATCAGGTTGAAACCCCAGAGGTCAAGAACCAAGACCAGGGCACAAACCCCTATGATCATCCGCCAGGCATCGCAAAGCACCACGCGGAACCGCTCGCTCATCGGTGTCTGCAAACGAAGTGATGAATAGACGATTTCGCGACCCAATCGATCGAAGATTGGCAGGCTGATATAGACGATCAAGGTGCCGACGGGACCATAGAGATGCTGCGCGCCGGTTTCGAGGAAATGACCAAGCCAAAACAGGTAAGCGATGACCACATAGCTCGCCAATGCCCAGGGTGCGACCGCGACGGCGATACGGCTAAAGGTGCTCTCTCTCTCTTGCCCAAAGACCATACCGGTTGCGGTCTTGATGCGATCCACGCTGGTTAGAACCGCATAGAGCAAAATGCCAGCGACCGCCGTGCCGCCGGATGCTGTTGTCATCAGGGCAGGACCCCAACCAAGGCCAATATGCAGGAAACAGCCAGCTATCAGCCAGCCCGCCGCGCCTACAATCGCGGCACTCCGGATGACCCGGTAGACATAGCTGCTCATCTCGTCATCCAAGGGCGCGATCCGCAGGCCGGGGCAATCTGGTGAGAATGCCCGGCGGGCAATGATCACGGCACCCCAGCAATAGGAAATCCCAGCCGTGTAGATCCAAGCAAAATAGCCCCCCACTCGACCCAACATCGTCTCAAAGAAGGGCACGACAAACTGTGTCGCCAGGACAAAAGCGATGATCGGCAGGATCTCGACCAAGCCCAGCGCGATCGATCGGACCACTTTGTCCCAATAGCTGGGGTTTGCCACTGCCGTGAGCCAAGCACGCCAAGGGGCAGTCAGCCAGGAGATCAAGAGCGCCGTCCCAACGCCCGCGCCGGTAATCACCGCAACCGCGATGATCAAACCTTCGATGCCCATCGATGTGCTGGCGATCCGCTCGGCGATCTCATCGCTCCGATCGCTGATGTTCAGGATGCCATTGATCCATCGGGGGACTCGTTGGGAAATTGCGGCCTGCATTTCCGCGAGCCGCATTGCGGTGTAGTCGATCGCCTCCTGCGTGCTCATATCGGCCATGGTCTCGGCCTCGGCCCGCTGGCGAAGCTCATCCGCCAAGAGTTGCCTGATTTCGCGGTCTGTCAGGCGGGCCAGCAATTCATCCACCTGATCTTGGGTCAGATCCTGGGGAATTTCAGTCGGCGCGAGTTCCGGACTTTCCTGGGAGCCCGACAAAAAAGGGGTCTGAGCCCCGATCACCTGCGCGGAAAAGAGCAGCATAAAACCCGCCAAAACCGATAACAGCGATCGACCTCGCATCTTGATCCTCACCGCAGGCTGCGAAACGGGCGCTATGCATCGCATGTTCACCTCGGCTTGAGAACCACGATCACGCAGTTTTGTGACGGGACATGTGGGTCATTGGCGCTCCAGCTTATGATCAAAACGCTGTATGAGAGATAATGTTTGCAGCACTCGGCGCAGATTTTCTTGCCCGCAATTCGTCTCGGTGCTTGCAACTCCCAATTCCGTTAACAACTATGATTGCAAGTGTGGCGAGCAGGCGGGAACGGGCCTTCGCCGCCGGCTTTGGGGGGTAAAATGACACCGATCCTGGAGGAGTTGGGACCTGAGACGCGTGAGCGATTGTCCGCTCTAATGCGATCCAGAACGTATGATGCTGGCGAAGAGATCGTGTCCTACCAAAGCGTCGAGCATGATCTCTTTTTCATCCAACAAGGGACAGTGCGGGTCACAATCTATGCCGAGAACGGCAAAATGGTCGATTTCCGCACCATGTCTGAAGGGGCTATGTTCGGTGAAATTGGCGTAATCGACGGAGGACCGCGCTCCGCCAGCGTCTTCGCGACCGAAACCTGTCAGGTTGGTCGGATTTCACGGGATCAGTTCTGGGAGCTTTTAGTTGATGAGCCCGACTTTAATGCGGCCTTGCTCCGCCATCTCTCGGGCCTGGTGCGCAACCTGACGACCCGTGTTTTAGAATACAGCACGCTCCACGGCCCTAGACGCCTGGTGCTCGAGATCATTCGGCTCGCCGAAGATACTGGTGTCGATGATGGGCGCGTCGAACTTGACGTCTTTCCAACCCATCATGATCTTGCCGCCCGGATCAGTTCGCACCGCGAGGCGGTCTCGCGCCAGCTCAGCGAGTTGATGAAAGGTGGGCTTTTGGAGAAAGAAGGGCGGCGTATGGTGGTCAAGGATCTCAACGCGCTCCGCGCAATCTGTACTCCAACGGACTGAATTTAAGATCGCCTCAGACCGAAGACTTCGACCGGATCCGTCAATCCGTGGACCTTATGTTGGCCGAGCGACAGGAAAAGCTCCGGTACAGC
>JBCDAS010000172.1:0-9239 GCA_039185235.1 Pseudomonadota bacterium | reverse complement strand
TCCTCAAACCCAATAAGCGGATAGGTCACAGCACAGGTCAATCCGATCAGCACCACCTGTGCCCGGATCCCTGCACCCCGACGCTCCCGCACCAGGCGGCGCCAGGCTGCTGTGAACCCAAAGGACGCGTGGTAGAGCGCAAAACCCGCGAAGCCGCCCAAAAGTGCGCCAGCGCCATAGCGGAGCCCCTGCCCGTCCAACCTGCCACGGGCATCAAATGCAAATCCAGCCACCAAAAGCAGCCCAATACTTGCAACAATCAGCCCGGTGCGTTGGATGGTATCACCTCGAATGTGACCAATTTCCCGCTACATGCCCCGACGGAGCTGAAACAAACTCCCGTTTTGAGGCTAACGGGACAAGGTGTAATGCCGAACGATCACAAACCGGTGAGAGGCAGTCGCCGTGACCCAGCCCAAGTGGCATTTTCGCGGTGGCTTCGCTAGGAGACCCCAGCGTTTGATACCCGATCAGGAAGGATGGCCACGCAGATGACCCGTTTGTGCTCAGCATCTGTCTTTGAGGCATCACAGCACCTGAAATGCTCACTGCACCGCGACACGGTCATCGGCTACTAAAGTTGACATGACGAGACCCGAATTCATCCCTCAAACTGCGCCAGCCAAACGCCAGCGCGACTTGCGCCTCGACTTCTTCCGCGGGATGGCGATGTTCATAATCCTATTGGCGCATACGCCCGGGAACACATGGACACTCTGGATTCCAGCACGGTTCGGCTTCTCAGATGCAACCGAGATCTTTGTCTTTTGCTCCGGCATGGCCTCGGCTTTGGCCTTTGGGACAGTCTACCTAAAGAGAAGCTGGCTCCTCGGCTCAGCCCGGATCCTGTTCCGCTGTTGGCAGGTCTATTGGGCGCATATCGGGGTTGTCTTGGCGACAGCCTTGTTGATGGTGGCGCTGGACCAAACGGGGATGGGCATAGAGGGCAAAGTCTATGCCGATTGGTTCCCGGTAAATGGCATCTTCAACCGAACCCATGAAGCGCTGTTTGGCCTTTTCACGCTGACCTATGTGCCAGGACTGTTCGACATCCTGCCGATGTATTTGGTCATTCTGGCGATGATCCCTCTTTTGATGGGCGTCTATCTGGCGGGCGGACGCGTGGCTGTGTTCGCCTTCATCGGGCTAACCTGGCTCGCCGCCAATCTCGCAGGCTATGCCCGGATTATGGAAGGGGTCGAAGACGCGACCATGCTCCAAAAGGCGATCGCCTCGCTGGGCGAGCCGCTCAGCTGGATGAACCTGCGCGGCCTGCCGTGGAGCGATCGGGCGACCTGGTTCTTCAATCCCTTCGCATGGCAACTGGTCTTCTTCACCGGCTTCGCCTTTGGAATGGGCTGGATCCCCGCACCCCCAGTGAAACGCTGGCTCGTTCTGCTAGCCATCGCGGTCGTGTTGATCACTCTGCCACTGGCCTGGGGCAAGTTCTATCAGTACCTGACCGGCTGGATCCCCGAAGCCTATGGCGGCAAGCTTTTTTGGGATGCGCGGGAGGCGATCGAGCCCCTGCGCTGGAAGACTTGGATTGGAGGCTGGCGCTATCTGCACTTCCTGGCGGTGGCCTATTTGGCTTGGGCCGCGGTCGGCTCCGGAGGCTGGCGTTTGACCGAGGGCTGGGATATGCGCGTGCGCAAACCTCAGACGCGTTGGATGATCCGTTTGGCTCTTGCCCCGGTTCTCCTGCTCACAGCCCCTTATGCTTATGTCGAGGAGATCGCCGCGCTGTCGCCGGCGCTCAACACCTGGATCATTGATAGCTATTGGCTGATCGAGGCCCGTTGGATCGGGATTTTCCAACTGCTCCACCTAGCCGCTTTGGTCGCATTTGTCTGGCACACGATTGGCGATCGCGCCCGCACTTGGCTGGTGCGCGACGCCTTCCTTGCGACCGTTCCAGTTATCCGCAAGGTTGGTACACAAAGCTTGGCTGTCTTTATGGTCTCGATTGTTGTGTCGCGGTTTAATGGTTGGTGGCTTGATGTGATCGACCGTGATGTTTGGACGCGCCTTTTGGTCAATGGCACCGGGATCGGCGTCCTGATCGCAACGGCTTACCTCGTCAGCTGGTTCAAACGCCAGCCTTGGCGAGAGGATAAGAAACGCAGCCCGCAGGCGGTCGGGGGAACGCCGCTCTCGGGGACACCGGTCGGGCAGTCGCCTGGCCAGGCAGAACCGCTTAGGGCCTAGAGGCTCGGGCGAAGAGAGCAGGAGAAGAACGGGTGTTTCTGAAGACCGACCCCTCGCGCCCTCAGCACAGGGCGATGGAATACGATGCCGAGACGGCGATGATCCGCCTCTCGCGCCATATGGGCAATCGTTCGTTTGTCATTGGTCAACTCGGCCAATCCCTTGATGGGAGGATCGCAACCCCGACCGGGCACTCGAAATACATCAACGGCAAAGAGGCGCTGCGCCACCTGCACTTGATCCGCTCGATGGTCGATGCGGTCGTGATTGGCGTCGGAACCGCGATCGCCGATGACCCACAACTCACCACGCGCCACGTTGCAGGTCCGAATCCAACCCGCGTTGTGATCGATCCCAAGGGGCGCTTGCCTGATGATCTTGTGATGCTCGACGACAAAGCAGCCCCTGTCATCGCCATCACATGCCCTGGGGTCCCGGTCCCGCGAGGGGTTGAGGCACTTCCTATCGCCTGCACATCCGACGGCCACATCGCACCTGACGAGATCATCCAAACCCTCGCAAAACGCGGGCTTCGGCGGGTTCTCGTCGAAGGTGGCGCAGAAACGCTGGCGCGATTTCTAAACGCCGGCGCCATCGATGAGCTGCATCTGATGGTTGCTCCGATTGTGCTTGGCTCGGGCAAGACCGGGCTGAACTTATTGCCGATCGAGACAGTCGGTGAGGCGCTTCGCCCGGATGTGAGAACCATGCGGTTCAAAGATGGCGATATGCTGTGCATGTGCGATATGCTGCCGGTCGAGGCGTGCTAGACCCTCTCAACGCGTTGGCGGCACGGCAAAAAGATCGAGATGTCCGATCAACGCCCGCGTCGCTGATCTGCGCGCATCCGTCCAAGTCGGGCTATCAGCAACAGCACCGGTTCCCTTCGCCAATGCAGTGATTAACTCAGCGCTTTCAGTCGGGGTCAGGTCCCAATCACTCCGACCTTCGATGACCGAGAAACCTGACTGACGCAAACGCTCGGCGAAATATGCATGCGCATTGGGCCCGAGTGACGGACCGAGCCCCTTATCCAGGCCCTGATCAGCCAAAAACGCATCTTGAACCGCCCGATCCTCGGGATGAAGAGGCTCCCACTTCTCGGTGCCATCATAACTGAGGACCGCATAAATCGGCAGGCGATACCGAGCGAGCAGATCGGAGAGCTGGTCCAACCACGCAGAACCACACAAATCGAGCAGTGCTGAACATGTGACAAGATCGGTCTCCTCTCCAACAAGCGAAGGAAGGTCCACAGCCAGATCCGCGATCCGGGTCTCCACACAACGATCGTCAACGACTTGGGACAAGAGCGCCGCGTCTGAGTCAACCAGGGTCCAGCTTTGATCTTGCGGCAAGTGCGCACTCGTGAGGCGCATATTGCTCCCGGTACCAGCCCCTAGATCAAGAACGCGGACCCGTGCGGCCTTGCTGAAATGTGTGGCCAAGGCTCCGGCAACCTTTGGATTGCGCGCAGCAGCATCCGCTGGGCGCCGGAGCGCGAGCCAATCCGCAGAGAAGCTCATAGGCAGGATTCCTTGACTGTACGGGCGATGATCCGGGCCGTATCGCTCCAGCGTGTGAGGTTTTGCGCGGCCGCCCAGCTTCGATCCGCCAATGCTTGGCGTTCTGCTGAAGAGGTAATTACCTTCCTCAACGGAGCTTGAAGTTCGCCTATTGGCACCAGCTCTGCAGTTCCGAGCGTTGCTTCGGCGACGGCGCCAATACGATGGCCAAGGACCGGCAGGCCATGGGCGACTGCCTCGGCAAAAACCATACCAAAGCCTTCATAAACTGAGGCCAGGGCGAAAATGTCCGCGCTCTGATAGGCGAGATCCAAGGCGTCAGTTTCCAAAGGATCGAGAAGGGCCACGCGTTCTGACAATCCATGCGATTCAACCATCTTCCCAATCTCGTCGCGGTAGGCGTGATCGACGACCGCGCCAACGATCCTCAGTTGCCAGTCCAGATCGGAGAGGCCTGCCAATGCCTCGATCAACAAGTGATGGCCTTTGCGTTGCGAAAAGGATCCAATCGAGAGGATCGTCGGCCATGGGTCACCAGATCCAACCGCACGCGCAGCGGGCTCTGTTCCGGGCGGTGCGACTGAGAGCTTGCTGTGAGGCACGCCATATCGCGATGCCAGGGTGACCGCAGTCGAGTGGCTGGTGGTAATGACCCTCGAACATGTCGCGAGGACGGCTTGTTCACCTGCTTGCAGGGTGCTCGCAAGGACTGGATCCACTCCCGTTTCGTCTGCCAAAGGGTGGTGGCAGAGATAAACAATCGGCGCCGCGACCATCGACGCCTGTAAAGGCAATGTGCCGCCCGCTAAACCATCCAAGAGGATCGGCGTATTGGCGGGGACCGCCGACAGCCGCGCAAGTGCTTCTCGGATTTCAGCTTCACTTGGGTTCGGGAACCGGCCGGGCAGAACCAGATGATCGAGCGTGAGATCAAAGGCCGCGCTCTTCTCCATCACCCGTCTCGCATAGCGATACCCCCCGGTGGGCGTCGAAAGATCGCCGGGGATTGCAAAAACAGCCCGCGTCACACGTCTCCCTCATACCAGGCGCGGGCGACATGGCTTTCGTTCAGGGTCACGCGGATCCGATCAAGCCCTTCGGAGCCCGGGCCCAGCGCTCCCCCACGCGCGGCCTCGGCCATCGCATCGAAAATGTGCTTGCAGAGGAACTCGGTCGTGGTCTTGATCCCCGTGAACTGCTCCATTTCGTCGAGATTGGCATAGTTGATCGGGCCGAGCACGGCCTTCAACGCGTCATGCGCCCGGCCGATGTCAACAACAATTGCATCGTCCGAAAGCGTCTCGCGCAGGAAAGCCACATCGACCACATAGGTTGCGCCGTGAAGGTTTTGGGCCGGGCCAAACACCTCTCCTGGGATCGAATGGGCGATCATGATGTGATCGCGGACCTCAACGGCATACATAGGCGCTCTCCTTTAATAGCGGATGCGGGTGGCGATACCCTTGGCATCCGTACCAAGCAAGCGCGGCAATTCGTTTGGGAGCGCTTCGAACGCCACCTCTTCGGTGATCAGCGCATCGAAACGCGGATCAGACAGCCGTTCAAGTGCCTGGATCAAACGCTCCCGATACGAGGTAGAGGCGCGCCGCATAGCCGCCACATGCCCAACTTGTGAGGCCTTTATTGTCAACCGCTTAGAGTGAAAGGCACCGCCCAAATCCAAAGTCACCGGGGTGGCGCCAAACCAGCTCAACTCGATCACTTGGCCTTCGAAAGCCAAAAGATCAATCGAGGCCTGAAGGCCGGCCGCGCTCGCGGAAGTGTGAAAGACCGTTTCGACGGGCGCCAACTCTTCAGTCGTTGATACGAAACTCACGTGAAAGTCAGCCAATGTTGCGCTGCGCTCCGGTAAAAGGTCCACCACATGAACCGAGAGATCCTTGCGCACCGACAGGAGCCCCGCGATGAGGCACCCGAGCACTCCTGCCCCGATAACTGCCACTCGGCTTCCCGGCTTGAGCTTGGCATCCCAGATGGCGTTCAGAGCCGTTTCGATATTCGCTGCGAGAACCGCACGCGCTGCGGGAACACCATCGGGCAATGGGATCGCAGCTTCGACAGGCAAACAGGCCCGGTCTTGATGCGGGCTGAGAGAGAAAACCTTGCGTCCGACCAGAGCAGGCGGGCCCGCCTCGACCTCGCTGACCGCAGCATAGCCATACGCGACAGGATACGGAAAATCACCGAATTGGAAGGGCGCGCGCATGCGGGCGAATTCACTCTCTGGCACTCGGCCCTCGAAGACCAGCCGCTCAGTTCCGCGCGACAGGCCAGTACAGAGCGTTCTCAGAAGCACGCGACCTTCTCGCATCTCCACCAAAGGCCAGTCACGCAACTCTGCCTGCTGCGGAGCGATGTAGGTCAGGGCCCGAGCGGTCATGGAGAGAACCCGTCTCTTGAAACTTCTCTGATGCAGCGCACCATACCGAAAAACACGACCTGGTCCATCCGGGCAACCGCCAGAAAGTCCACCACATGACCGACACCACGTCATTCGCTCCAGTCACCCAACTCGAGCCGTCCCGGCCCGAAGTCCCAGGGGCAGGTTTGGTGCCAACCGGAGTTCAGAGTCTGCGCCGGTTGGCGGTGCGCCGGGCGATCGTGCTTTCGCTGAACCTGATCACGCTTGCGGCGCTGACCTGGGGTGTCATCCAGGTTTTTGGTGCCGGTGGCTGGTCGGTCGCGGATTTGATCATCGTCGCCTGTTTCTTTGTTGGGGCGCCATGGACGATCATGGGGCTGTGGAACGCGATCATCGGTCTCTGGCTCTTGCACGGGCGCAGAGATGGACTTGCCGAAACCGCTCCGCACTTGGCCGATGACCTTGGGGACGGACCAATTGCATCTCGGATCGCCGTCGCGATGACAATCCGCAACGAGGATGCTGATCGCGCCTTTGACCGCCTAGAAGAGATCCGCCGCAGCCTGAACACAACAGGCCATGGCAAGGCATATGACTTGTTTGTGCTGTCGGACAGTTCGGATCCTGAGATCATTGCAGCAGAGGAACGCAGCTTCCACTTACGCCGTGCGGAGCTTGGTGGCCAACGCACCATCTACAGACGCCGTATGGTCAATACAGGCTTCAAAGCTGGCAATGTGCGCGAGTTTCTGTCCAATCAAGGCCGCGACTATGACCTCTATCTGCCGCTCGACAGCGACAGTCTGATGTCAGGCAGCACGATTGTTCGCATGACACGGATTATGGAGGCTCACCCGCGCCTTGGTATTCTGCAGAGCCTGGTCGTGGGAACTCCAGCCTCCTCGGCTTTCGCCCGGATTTTCCAATTTGGGATGCGCCATGGGATGCGGAGCTTCACCATGGGCGCGGCCTGGTGGCAGGGTGATTGCGGGCCTTACTGGGGGCATAACGCGATGATCCGGATCAAGCCGTTTCGCCGCTTTTGCCGCTTGCCGATGCTGCCGGGAAAGCCGCCTCTGGGGGGGCATGTCCTAAGCCATGACCAAGTCGAGGCGGTGATGATCCGCCGGGCGGGCTACGAGGTCCGCGTGATGCCGATCGAAAGCGAGAGCTACGAGGACAACCCACCCACCCTTATGGATTTTACCAAACGCGATCTGCGCTGGTGTCAAGGGAACATGCAGTATTGGCGCCTCTTGGGCATGCGTGGATTACGCCCAGTTTCGAGATTTCAGGTCTTTGCGGCGATCATGATGTATATTGGAGCGCCCGCCTGGATGTTGATGACGGTGGCGGCGTGCTCCAAGCTTGTCATTGGCGATGCGGGGCAGATCAACATCGCCTTCGGGATCGCGATGTTCTTCATCATGTTCGCAGTGAGCCTGGTGCCCAAGCTGATCGGCCTTTTGGATATTGCTCTGACACCGGGTGGCGTCGCGCGCTACGGTGGCCCAGTGCGCTTTGTGAGCGGCGGATTGACTGAGTTGATCTTCTCCATCCTGATCGCCCCTGTGGTGGCGTTTCGGGTGACGCTCTTTCTGGTCGGGCTATTGTTTGGCAAAGCGATCATGTGGACTGGGCAGAACCGTGACGCTTATCAGCTCAGTTGGGGTGACGCTGCGCGCGGGCTTTGGCCTCAAACCTTGTTCGGTCTGGCGATGGTGACGGCGATCATCACGCTCTCTGGATGGGGAACCGTGGTTTGGGCGCTGCCGATGGCGACCGGCCTGATCTTTGCGATCCCGATGGCGGTTCTGACTGCCGACCCCCGCTTTGGCTCATGGGCGCAACAGATCGGCCTCTGCGCCGTGCCCGATGATCTGGTGCCATCAGAGCCGATTGCCCGGGTTCTAAACACTCAAAGCGGGCACGTCCCTCAAGCGGCCTAGTGAGTGCGCCTTCGCGCGTCTTTGACGCATAGACCAAACTAGTCGTAGGATGCCGCGCGAGAGAACCAGAGTGGTCACCCATTCCGCTCTATCAACGGATCACGTGAAGCCACATTCGACGAGCCGAAGCGAATAGCTCTTGTTCAAGCCATCCCGTGCCGGCTTCGCAGCACGCGGTCATCACGCATTATTTGCGCTCCCTGGCGCCACCAGAAGTTTGCGCAAAAGCTCAAACTGGACAAACACAGCACTGAGGTTGCGGTAGTAGGTGATCAGACGCTGCCAGGGCCCCTGCATCCGGCCAAGCGCGATCGTCGCGGCCACAACGGATCCCACATCCGAGCGATCTTCCAAAACCAGCCAGCCTCCGTACATCAGAACAAAGACCAAGCCGACAGCATTGAGGCTGCTCAAGATCCATTTGTTCGAGAGCTTCAAGAGAAAGACCCGGCGCCTCGCCTCGTAGATCTCATCGAAATCCTGTTCCACCTCGGATTTGACCGCCGCCAACTCTTCCGAAGTGATGCGATTGACCGAGCGACGCAGCGCGATAACCCGTTCCTTGACCTTCTGGTTGATCCGGAGTTGAACGGCAAGGACGATCGCGGCTTGCATCGCGATGAGAATGATCACCACCCAGGCGAGATTTGGGAGCGTAAAGGCAATGTAGCCCAAGACGCTCACCAGCGTGCCGAACTGCAGCATCGGTTCGGCGAAACTGTCACCGACGAATTTGCCGACGGCCTCGGTCTCAGATGAGATCACATTCGCGATTGTACCGCGTTTGATCTCGACCTCGCCTTTGGTCGACTCGTCAGCGGTCTCGACAACAAGTGTTCGGAGAAAACGGATCGCGCCCTCCCCGGTCGTTCCAGTGCGGTAGCCCAGAAGCCATTTGAGTGAGAGGCTGAGCAGAATAACACCCAGCATCTCTGCCCCCAGCCACAGCAAAACCTCATGCGAGATATCATCGTCGAGGAGGTTGATGATCCTTTTCTGATAGTCGATCGGGATGGCTGCCAAAGCAGCCACCAAAACTGAGAGCGCAATCAGAGAGATCTGTTGTGCCGCAGTATGCCTCCAAATCGCCCGGTAGAATTGGAGCATTGGGCTTTCTCCTGCTCTGGGACCTCAGAATCTCCTAGCAGATCCACTGTGTGGCGCAATGGAGGC
>JBCDAS010000171.1:0-9309 GCA_039185235.1 Pseudomonadota bacterium | reverse complement strand
GTTCAGCCGTGCCGCAAGGCTTGGCGAGATCCCGACACCTGCATGGGACGGTATATGGTAGAGGACCAGCTTGAGATCCTTTGCCCCGACAGTGGCGATCAGCTCGGCAAAGTAAGCGGCCAGACCGTCTTCATCTGCGCCTGTGTAGAAGAAGGGCGGCAAGGTCATCGCCCCGGCGCATCCCAAATCTCGAGCATGGGCGGTCAGGCGGGCAGTCTCCTCCAAGGCACACAGCCCGGTCCCAGGCACGATCACATCCGCTGGAATGCCGGCTTCGACCAGAAGCTCGACCGCGCGCATCCGGGTCTCAATCGAGAGGCTCAGCGCCTCGCCGGTGGTGCCAAAGGGTGAGAGCGTGTGTCCACCTTGCGCCAAGATCCACTTCGCATGGTTGATCCAAAGATCTTGAGCAATCGTGCCATCCGCTTCAAACGGGGTCAGAAGGGGCGTGACGACGCCAGTAAGTCTGTGCATGAGAGCCTCTTTGATCGGTGTCAGCTACTCTCCTGCCGATCGCGGAGGCGTTTTTCAAGCCGGGCCATGCGCTCGGCCATTTTCAGGTGCATCAGTCTGAGATCGCGGAGCTCCTCAACCAGGCTCATCATATCCTCGGCGGGTGCACCATTGAGGGGCGCGCCCTCCCCCTCACCCGTCATCAGCCAGATAATCGAGACATTGAGGAAACCTGCGAGCATCTGGACCCGGTTGGCGCGTGGCTCAGAGCGGTCATCTTCCCAGTTCTGAATGGTCGCCGTTTTGAGCCCAAGCCGTCGCGCCAATTGCGCTTGGCTCATCCCCTGCATCTCCCGCGCCAGGGCCAAACGGTCGCCAAAAGTGGCGGAGTCGTCTGTGTAATCGTCCATATTCTGTCTCCTGAAGGCGCGTCACTTGAACTCGCAGGATCCGGTGGGACCATTGAAGGCCGGAACCGCGATACGGGAAGTGACCTACACTACAACGCCAGGCTGTGTCATGAACGGACATTCGACCACTCAAAGCGACATGCTGGCAGGTGCTTGGCGGGAACTGGCCGGTGAGACCAAGATTTGTGGAGATGTCCGGTCCTAGATATCCTGAGCCAAGCGATCACTTTCACGCCGATCAGTTGGTGACAGCAGCGGCAGGGCCTGAGCCCCAGATTTTGGCTCAAGCGTCCCGGAGCCCTAACGGGCCCTCGCCAAGCAAAGCTTGCCGCCTTCGCCAAGGCGAAGCGGGACGCCCAGCGCCGAGCTCAGACTCATGCGAAAAGGGCCCGACTGGGGCCAACGCGCCCGGAAGGGCGCCAAGTATAGGTGTATGCGGGCCTTGGCCCGCATTCCGTTTGGTTCGTCACTTTCTAAGCGGCAATGGGACGGACTTCTGGGACCAGTTGGGACAGCTTCACGGTCAGTTCTCGACCGTCGGTTGGTGCGCCGCAACAGGGGATCGCATCTGCATAGCCGCCTGGCAGGTTGGGCCAAACACGGCCCTCAACGCCCCGAATGTGAAAAAGCTCTGCACCTCTTTCGGCCAAGGATTCCCGGATCCGCCGCCCCGGCTCGGGATAGGTCTCGTTTAAAACCACAAGCCCGTCAGGCAGATGCGAGAGATACTTCTCGAGCGCGCCCTTGCGCGCGACATCGACCAGCATCATCGGCGAATTCCCACGAAAGATCGAAAGATCGACCTCGCCGAATTTGCTATCGAGGACCCGATAGGGAATTCCCATACGCTCCATCCGCATCGCCACTTGCGCGCCGACCAAACCTGCCCCACCAAGCAAGATCGCGACCGTCGCCTCATTGCCTCCAAAGCGCTGCTCTCGAAGCGTCAGGAAAGACTTCAAGACCACCTCGGCGGCGACGCTTGATGTGTCTTCGAAAAACGTCTCTCCCCGTTTTGCCGCGGTAGAGGGCAAGATCCCTGCCATGCGGATCGATCTCAAACCGAGCAATGCCGCGACCTGCTCCATCCGGCGCATCAGGCGCGAGAAGTGTTCCGCGTTGCGTGGCGCCAGAAAATCCGCCTCGGTCATCAAGGACCCAAAGACCAGACCCCGTCCTCCACCATAGTCCATGATGCCAATAGGGCACGGCACCCAGCGCGCATATCGGGCGAACCAGGTGGGGGCATAAGTCCTCGCATAGGCCGCACTTGCCGGATACACGAAAAACAGCGTGTCAAACCAGCCAAGCCAGCGGTTGAAGACCCCGAATACTCTGTAAGGCACGCTACTGTAACCAAGCACTGCCAATGGTAACAACACAACCGACAACAACATTCGCCTCAGTGCTAAGGGCATCATAGTTTCTCCCAGGCAAGCAAAGATACTAGAGACCCTGAGGCGGCGACCTCAGGGCCGCTCCCTTCCACAACCCAAACAATAAAGTCGAAATTAAATTCATCCAAGGGTTTCATTGCCCCGCTTACGTAGGATCAGCAAAGACAATCAGGGTAAATTCTTAATTCGGACGAAAACTTCAAAGAAAACGCAGCTCTAGAGAGATAAATTCAATTCCGCGCCACAATTGGTCTTATTTGCAAGACACGCGCGTGGCAGAGAAGCCGCGCGAGAAAGGGTTGAGCGCTGGGGTTGGCCTGTTCTACCATCTGATGTCAGAATCTCACGGAGCTCTCCCATGTCTTTCCTCTCTTCAACGCTTTCGCGCGTGAAACCGTCTGCAACGGTTGCAATTTCGACCAAGGCGCGGGAGCTCAAAGCCGCCGGGAAGGATGTGATTGGGTTGGGCGCGGGCGAGCCTGACTTTGACACGCCCGACAACATCAAAGCGGCGGCAAAGCGCGCCATTGATGAGGGTCGCACGAAATACACAGCGCCTGACGGTATGCCCGAGCTCAAAGAGGCGATCTGTGCGAAGTTCAAGCGGGAGAATGGGCTGGATTACACGCCCGCCCAGGTCTCGGTTGGCACGGGCGGCAAGCAGGTTCTCTACAACGCTTTGATGGCCACGCTGAACCCCGGCGATGAAGTGCTGATCCCGGCACCCTATTGGGTGAGCTATCCCGATATGGTGCTCTTGGGCGGAGGAACGCCGGTCATCATCGAGACCTCGGTCGAAACCGGGTTCAAGATGACGGCCGAGATGCTAGAGGCCGCGATCACCGAGAAGACCAAGTGGCTGATCTTCAACTCGCCCTCGAACCCTTCTGGCGCGGGCTATGCGCGCGAGGATATGAAGCCGCTGACCGATGTTCTGATGAAGCATCCTAATGTCTGGATCCTGACCGATGACATGTATGAGCACATTGTCTACCCACCCTTTGAGTTCTGCACGCCTGCTGAGGTCGAGCCCGCGCTCTATGATCGAACGCTGACGGTTAACGGGGTCTCCAAAGCCTATTCGATGACCGGTTGGCGCATCGGCTATGCGGCGGGGCCTGAGAAATTGATTGGGGCGATGCGCAAAGTGCAGAGCCAGTCGACGACCAATCCCTCATCGATCAGCCAATGGGCGGCGGTCGAGGCTTTGAACGGTACACAGGATTTCATTCCAGAGAACGCCAAGCTGTTCCAAGGGCGCCGGGATTTGATTGTTTCGATGCTTAATCAGGCGAGCGGGATCACCTGCCCGACGCCGGAGGGCGCTTTCTATGTCTACCCGTCAATCGCAGGATGCATTGGTAAAACCGCACCCTCGGGCAAAACGATCGAGACGGATGAGGATTTTGTGACCGAATTGCTCGATGCCGAAGGGGTCGCAGTGGTCCATGGAGGCGCCTTTGGCACCAGCCCCGCCTTCCGCGCAAGTTACGCTACGTCAAATGAACTTCTCGAGGAAGCTTGCAGCAGAATCCAACGGTTCTGCGGCAATTTGAAATAAAATGAGACAGGCGCGGGCACGCCCTCGCCTTTTTCGATCCTCATAAATCAAGTATGTTACTTGTAGGCGAGGAAGTGGTATCTCGCCCAGTTGAGGATCAAGGCCAGTTCGGCATGAAGTTATACTTTCGTAAGCGTGACCATGGCGCATTCGCGTTTCGCCTGGACGTTGAGAACCGGCAGCGCCGGCTTGAAATGATCCATATCGCAACCATCAATGGCACCGATATCCGACCGCAACAGGGTTGTCCGCCGACGCAGGCGGAGATCCAGGAGATTGAGGAATGGATTGCGGGGCAGACCGGGCATCGGCCTGATTGCGAGGCAGAACAGGCGATCAATGAGATCAACCTGCTCGCCCATTGGATCGCGAACGAGGCAGGCGATGATGAGATCCTTGCCTTCTCTGACCCGATGCTGCTGGCCATGCATGACCTGCGTCAAGTCATCGTCCAGCGCTTAGCAGAAGTTGGCGCACCGCGAGCAAGCGGGACCGAATAGGCTCAGGCGCGATCTCGCAAGAACCGCGTCACTGCGGTGATCAGAAAGATCGCCAGGGCACAGCTGACAATGGTTGGCGCAGAGGGGGTGTCGAGCTCGAACGACACTTGCAGCCCGCCCGCCGCAGCAATGCATCCCAGGAGTGCCGCCAAAACCGCCATCCGCTCTGGCGTCTGCGACAAGGGCCGGGCGGCGGCTGCAGGCAACACCAACATGGCCGTGATCAAGAGCGCGCCCAGCACTTTCATCGAGATCCCCACGACCAAGGCCAGCATGAGGGCCAGGATCAACCGCTCGCGCCATGGATTGACCCCGCTGGCATAGGCCAAATCAGGATTGAGCGTTGCCGTTAGCAGCGCGGACCAGCGCCAGATCAGAACACCGAGGACGATCGCGCTGCCAAGGTAGATCCCCAGAAGATCGGTTCGGGTGACCGCCAGGATCTCACCAAACAGCAAGGCCTCAACATCCAGATTCCGCCGCGCCAGCAAGGCAACGATCACAAGGCCCAGAGCCAGTCCGCCATGGGCCAGCACACCCAAGAGCGTGTCGGCGGCAATGATCCGCTCACTAAGGCTCGCGACCGAGAGCGCGACGACCAAACAGATCGCAATCACACCGATCATCACGGGCAGCGACAGCGCGACCGACAAAGCCACGCCGAGGATCGCCGCATGCGCTGTCGCATCGCCAAAATACGCCATTCGCCGCCAGACGACGAAGCACCCCAAAGGTCCCGTTGCCAGCGCAACCCCCACCCCGGCGAGGACCGCGCGCCAGAAGAAGTCGTCAAGCATCAGCGGACCTGGTCCTTATCCATCGGCGCCCCAATGTCATGCGCATGATCATGGTGATGGCGATAGAGCGCCAGTGCCCCGGCCGTGCCCGCCCCAAAGAGCCGCTGATACTCGGGCGCATTGGTCACGACTTCGGGCGTTCCTTCGCAGCAGATATGGCCGTTGAGGCAGATCACCCGATCGGTCGCGCTCATCACCACATGCAGGTCATGGCTGATCATCAGAACCGCACAGCCCAGATCACGGCGCGTCTCGTCGATCATTGTGTAAAATCTGGCCGATGCCGGTTGATCCAGACCTTGGCTTGCCTCGTCCAGCACCAAGAGATGGGGCTCCGAGAGCAGTGCCCGGGCCAACATCACCCTCTGAAACTGTCCACCCGATAACTCGGCCATCTGGCGTTTTGTCAGGTCTGCGAGTTCGACCCGTTCCAGCGCCTCGGCCACTGCAGGCTCAGGGGTGCCGCCAGGCAGGTTCAGGAACCGCGCCACTGTCAAAGGGAGGCTTGGATCGATATGGAGCTTTTGCGGCATATAACCAACGCGCAGATCGGGCTGCCGAGTGAGCCGCCCTGAGGTAATCGGGATTGCCCCAATCAGCGCCCGGGCGAGCGTCGACTTGCCCGAACCATTGGGCCCAACCACAGTCACGATCTCTTGCGGCTCGATGGAGAGGTTGATGTCCATCAGAACCCGCCGCCCGCCAAGGTCGACGCGCAGAGCTTCTGCTGCGATCAGGCTCATTTTTCCGCCCTGCACTCCGGGCAAAGCCCCTGAAGCTCGACGAAGACATTCTCGACGGCAAAGCCGATCGCCGCCGCCGTCTCCTCCAGAACCGAGATCTTCTTTGGTCCATGTGTCTCGGCCACCGCGCGGCATTTGCGGCAGATCATGAAGGCGGCGGCATGATCCTCCTCGGGATGCATGCAGGCGACAAAAGCATTGAGCCGTTCGATCTTGTGGACGAAGCCATGTTCTTGGAGAAACTCCAACGCCCGGTAGGCGACCGGGGGTTGCGACTTCATCCCCTCGGCCTTCAGCCGTTTCAGGATGTCATAGGCCCCCATTGCCCGATGCTCCTCCAGAAGGATCTCAAGCACCCGGCGGCGCACGGGCGTGAGGCGGAAGTCAGGCTCCTGGCTCAACTCCTCGGCATAGGACATGACCCGCGCGACACAGCTGTGATGATCGTGCTGATGCATGAGGTCTCCTCTGATTTCTCCCGAACGAGATGCGTCGCGCCCGTCTGATCCGGTCATTCCAACTATTGCGACACTATAACATTAGGTCGACCAGCTCTGCCAAGAAGAGGTTCTGATCATCAGGCGCCCTATCGCCGGGCAATTCAAGGTCGCTCCCGCCGCGATTCTCGAACTTGATCAGGGACAAAGACGCGTCTTGAAACCCTTCTATATCTCGGCAAGAACGTCCGTGGTGATCGAAGGAGCGACCCATGACCTATAAAACGCTGGACGATCTCGAGCTTGCAGGGCGCCGGGTGCTGATCCGGGTGGATCTCAACACGCCGATCAAAGCCGGTGCGGTGAGTGACGACACACGGGTCCGGGCGATCTTGCCGACCATCCAGGATGTGCTCGCCAAAGGTGGTCGGCCGTTGCTCCTGTCGCATTTTGGTCGGCCAAAAGGGCAAGTTGTGCCTGAGATGTCCCTCAACATCGTCCTGCCTGCGCTGCAAGCCCTCATCGACAATCCCGTGGTCTTCGTCAGCGACTGCGTTGGCCCAATCGCCGATGAAGTGATCGAACGGGCGCCCAAAGATGCGGTGATCCTGATGGAGAACACGCGGTTTCATGCGGGGGAAGAGCGCAACAGCGAAGACTTCGCCGCCGCCTTGGCGCGGATGGGGGATGTCTATGTCAATGACGCCTTCTCGGCTGCCCATCGGGCTCATGCGTCGACCGAGGGGATCGCGCATCTTTTGCCCTCCGCAGCTGGCCGATTGATGGAGCGCGAGCTGACCGCCCTGCAATCGGCGCTTGGGCGGCCCGAACGCCCGGTGGTCGCGGTTGTTGGCGGGGCGAAAGTCTCGACCAAGCTGGCCCTGCTGGGCAATCTTCTGATCAAAACGGATCAGATCATTATTGGTGGTGGCATGGCGAACACGTTTCTTGCCGCCAAAGGCATGCCGGTTGGCCGATCCCTCTGTGAGCGGGAGATGACGGCGACCGCCCGCGAGATCATGTACCGCGCGGATGAAGCCAATTGCGAGATCGTGCTCCCCACCGATATCGTTGTCGCGCGCGACTTCGCAGCCAACGCCGCGCATGAAATCGTCGCAGCCGACGCCTGCCCCGATGATGCGATGATCTTGGATGCAGGCCCTGATGCGACAGCGGATATCGCTTCGCGGTTCGAGGGGGCCAAAACGCTCGTCTGGAACGGCCCCTTGGGGGCGTTTGAGCTCGAGCCATTTAACACCGCAACCGATGCAGCTGCCCTGAAGGCTGCGGAACTGACCGATGCAGGTTCCCTCCTGACCGTGGCAGGGGGAGGCGATACGGTGGCGGCACTGAACGCCTCGGGCGCCGCCGAGCGGTTCAGCTATGTCTCCACCGCTGGCGGGGCGTTCCTCGAGTGGCTTGAAGGCAAAATCCTGCCCGGTGTCGCGGCATTGCAGCCAAGCGACTAAGGGCTGCTAGGGCCCAAAGCACCAAAGCATCACGGGCAAGGCTATTGCGTAGATGACGGCGACCAGGGGGATCAGGTCCCTGCCCTGCTGCTCGCTCAGGGTAATGGCGACCGAAAGGGCTGTGATCTTGACCAGCAAGAGGCCGATTACATGGGCGGGTGCGAGGCTCGTGAGAGAAGTCATCGGTCACTCCATATACTGTAGCAACTACATTTAACCAAGTGACTTGGATTTTCAAGCGAAATCGTCTACCTCTCAACAATGGAAATCGAAGCTGGACCTGACTGCCCCATCTCGGCCGCGCTGCGCCTGATCGGAGATCACTGGACGCTGCTGATCATCCGTGACCTCTTCCTCACGGGGCCTTGCAAATTCTCGGATCTCGAGAAATCCGTCGAGGGGATCAATGTCACCACTTTGTCCAAGCGGCTGAAGAACCTCGAGCAAGCGGGGCTGATTGAGCGTCGAATCTATTCTGAGCGCCCGCCCCGGGCGGATTATCGGCTGACGCAACGGGGCCATGATCTCAAACCAGTGCTCCTCGCCATCACGGATTGGGCCAGAGTGCATTGTTCTGACGCAATCGAGGCGCATTACCCCCGCAAACGGGCCTGATCCCCGCGCTTTGACCGCTTGACCCCTCCCGCGCGGACAGAGTACCTCGGTGCGGATTATTTCCTGCTTGCAAGAGGCTCTCCCATGAAAGCAACCCGGACCGTCCAACGCATTCTCAGCAACTACGAATCCGACAATCCGGGGGTGAAGGGCAAGCTTTGCCAAATGCTGATGACCGGCAAGCTGGGCGGAACTGGGAAAATGATCATCCTGCCGGTGGATCAAGGTTTCGAGCACGGCCCCGCGCGCAGCTTCGCGCCGAACCCGCCTGCTTATGACCCGCATTACCATTACCAACTGGCGATTGATGCGGGGCTGAACGCCTATGCCGCGCCCTTCGGCATGCTGGAAGCAGGTGCGGACACCTTCGCGGGCCAGATCCCAACGATCCTCAAAGTGAACTCCGCTAACTCGCTGATCCCGTCGGAGGCGCCAAAGGACCAAGCAATCACAGCCTCCGTCGATGACGCGCTGCGTCTGGGCTGTGCGGCGATCGGCTTCACGGTCTATCCGGGCTCGTCGGCCGGTCTCGACATGTTCGAAGAGATTGCCGAGATGCGCAACGAGGCCGCCGCCGCAGGCATAGCCACCGTCATCTGGTCCTACCCGCGCGGCGAGGCAATCTCCAAAGACGGCGAAACCGCCATCGATATCGGCGCTTATGCGACCCAGATCGCCGCCCTCTTAGGCGCCCATGTGATCAAAGTGAAACTCTCCACCGATCACCTGGAACTCAAAGAAGCCAAGAAGGTCTACGAAGGCGAAAACCTCCCCATCGCCACCCAAGCCGAGCGGGTCGCCGACTGCGTCAAAGCCGCCTTCAATGGGCGTCGGATCATCGTCTTCTCGGGCGGGTCAAAGAAAGGCACCGACAGCGTCTATGACGACGCCCGCGCGATCCGCGACGGTGGCGGCAACGGCTCGATC
>JBCDAS010000170.1:0-9324 GCA_039185235.1 Pseudomonadota bacterium | reverse complement strand
TGCTGGGCTTTTCGCACTCCTTTTGATCACCGCGTGGAGCTTACAGCGGATTCCGCTCGAGCCATTCGAGGAGCGCATCGAGGCTGAACTGTCTCGCAGTTTGGATGCTCGGGTCGAGGTGATCGGCGCCGCTTCCCTAAGTCTCGGCCACCATCTGATCTATCGAGCAGATTCGATTGCGATTTGGCGCGACACGCCGATGCAATCGCTGTTGGGCGGGCCGTTGCGGTTGCATCTCGATCCGGTCGCGCTTTGGCAGGGTAAGGTTCGGATCCGGGAGTTAGATCTCGATAGTGTCGAGATTGATGCAACGCTTGCCGACCCGAGCGGAACCGGCGCCGAGAGCCTGGCGCTTGAGATCGCGATTGATCATGCCCGGCTGGGCATCGCTTCACTCGCGCTCTCGGATCCAGAGGCCGGGCGTCGCTATACGCTGACCAATGCGGAGGCGATCCTGTCGGACTTAAAGCTCGGTACAGGGTCAACCGGCAAGCTCCGTCTAACCGGTGAGCAGTTTCACCGCGGCGGCCGAACTGCCGAGACTTTGACGGGTTTCGAAGCTCAGTTCGAAGCCAATCCGACGGGCCAAGTGCTCGCCTCGATCTCTGGATCACTGGCCATTGATACGCTGCCGCCGACATCCAGCAGTTTCGAAGGACAGATCGGTCCTTCTGACGTGGATGGCATCGGATTAGCGGGGCGGCTGGTCGTCGGAGATGTGATCACCGATCTGGCTGGCGCGATTGGGCATGGTCAAGCGCCGGATCGGTTCCAGATCGACGCGCATGCCTCGGGCGCCAAGGTTATTCAGCATATCACCGGCACGGATTTTGACCTCTCGAAAGCTCGTCTGGAGAGCGATCTTGTGCTGTCGCGAGGGGAGACCGTCTTCTCCAACCTAACCTTCTCGCATGATGGTGTGACCGCGACCGGGCAATTGACCCTTCGCGATGGCGATCGGCGTGCGGTGTCGGGTGCACTTGCCGTAGATGAGCTGCGGCTTCCCGCATATGCGGCAACGTCTGATGCGCTTCCAGATGTCGAGATGCCGCTGGACTGGTTCGAACATGGGGATCTGGATTTGGCGCTTGAGATCGGTCTCTTGGGCATGGGGCCTGATCTCTTGCTCTCACAAGTCGGGGGACGAATTCTGATTGCGGGCCGGAAGCTCCAATTGCGCGATCTAAGAGGGCGGTTGGATGGTGGTCGGATTGCGGGTGGCCTCGAGGTGGATGCAGCCGCCGAGCAGCCCAAGAGCCGGCTCAAGACCACCCTAACCGAGCTTCCGACCGAACGTTTGTTCCGCCCTGGCGCACGGATCAACCTAGGCTCGAGCCGCAGCGATGTTGATCTGGACCTGACGATGACTGGCCGTGGAACCAAGAGCATGGCGAGCAGCGCGACGGGTCACCTCCGCTGGGCGACCCGGGGTGGCGAGATGACGATTGGTGGGGCAGAGCGGCTCATCATCGGACTAAGCGGCTTGATCGATCCACTGATCGGCGGTGATCGGCGTGTGGCGATCCATTGCTCCGACATCCGGTTCGCGTTCTCAAATGGGATTGCAAGAAGCGAGGGCATTTTGATCGATACAGAAGATTTTGCCATTGCAGGGGCAGGTGAGATCGATCTAGGCCGGGAGAAGATCGACCTTGATCTGGCTCTGCATCCAGCGGAGCGGCAGCTTCTAAAGTTCTCGACCGGATTTCAACTCACCGGGCCGTTGCAGGCCCCTGAGGTTCGGACGGGTTCAGAGGTGGTTCTGAAGGGTCTTGCGAATGTCGCGGGCGCGCCGATCCGGCCTTTGGGGGCGATTGTGTTGATCCAAGACAACGCGCAAGAGACCTCGTGCGCCGAGGCGCTTGCCGAGAGTGCCGAGGTTGATGGTCTGCCCCTTGGGGTGTCAGGCGTCCTTTCGTTGGGTGGCACTGTGATCGATAGCACCGTTGGAACGGTTCTGGATCTTATCCCAGGCGGTTCGCAAGACGACCCGGAAGCCCAGACTGAGGACGGCCCGCGTGGGTTCATTCGCGACCGCTTGCGAGGTCTGTTCCGCGAAGATTGACCTTGGCGATGGCCCGGCGTTTAAGTTCCTCATTCGAATGAGGGTCCGACATGCCACCAATCAAGCGTACTCTGATGGGCGATGTCTGGCCCGCCGTTGAGCCTGGCCGAGCGCGGAGCGATTATGGCTCTGCCGACTTGACGCCCAGCACGCCCTGCGAGGTGCGGAGCTTTCAGACTTTCACACTGACCTACGACGTTGGTCGTTTCGGTCTTGATGACACAGGTGCGATCCGGATCTCGTTTCGTTGGGTCAATGATTGTGGGCCTTTGCAGATCGAAGACCCAACCGCGATCAATTATATCTCGGCTCGGGCCAGCAATGGTGTCCCTCTCACGCTTTTCGTTGAACCTTATGGATACCGACCCTGGAGCCTCGCGATCCGAGTGACTGTAACGGGTGGGTATATGAAGGAGGGGGACCGGATCACGCTCGTCTTCGGGGATACGTCCGGTGGCTCTCCCGGAATGCAGATGCAGACGATCAGTGAGGCAGCGTTTGAGTTCAAGGTCTCGGCGGATGTCTGCGCGACCGGGCAATTCAATGAGTTGGAGGAACAGCTCTCTGTCGCCATCGTCGCCGGACCGCCCGCGGTCTGGTACCTGGTCGCGCCGGGAGCGCGCCGACCGGGGGAGAGTTTCAGCCTTGGTCTGCGGGTCGAGGATCGCTGGGGCAATCCGACAGTCCCGGAGGCGACCGTGCTGAGCCTGTCCTCTGACGCGCCGATCGAAGGGCTGCCTGAACGCCTGCATTGGCCCGAGGGTGCGCGCAGCCATCGCATCGAAGGCCTCTCTGCATCGGCGGGCACCTACCAGATTACTCTCCATGGCTCAGACGGCCCGCTGGCAGTCTCGAACCCACTGGTGATCCGCGAAGGGCCAAGCGCGGGCTATTGGGGCGATATGCATGGTCAAAGTGGTGAGACCGTCGGGATCGGAACCATTGAAGAATATCTGGGCTTTGCCCGCGACATCGCCTTTCTCGACGTCACGGGCCATCAGGGGAATGATTTCCAGATTACCAACGCGTTTTGGGCGCATCTGAACACCGTCACTGCAGACATGAACATCGAGGGCCAGTTTGTTGTCTTCCCTGGCTATGAGTGGTCAGGCAACACCCCGGTCGGCGGCGACCATAACGTGTTCTTCCGTGATGAGGGGCGGCAGATCCGGCGTTCGTCTCATGCAATGCTCGCGGATCGAACGGATCTCGAGACTGATGCGAATACGCTCGATCAGCTGTTCCAAGATCTCGCCGACGAAGACTGTGTTCTTTGGGCGCATATTGGTGGTCGCCCGGCGGATGTGGCTTATGCCCATGATCCTCGGCTTAAAACTGCGGTCGAGGTGCATTCGAATTGGGGCACGTTCGAGTGGGCACTGACCGATAGCCTGGCGCTTGGTCACCGGGTTGGGGTCGTCTCGAACAGCGATGGGCATAAGGGGCGGCCGGGTGCGGGTGCTCCTGGAGCAACCGAGTTCGGCGCCTATGGCGGGCTCACCTGTTTTCTGGCTCCTGAGTTGACCCGGGATGCCTTGTTCGAATGCATGCGGCGGCGGCATCACTATGGTACCTCGGGCAGCCGGATCGGGTTGGAGGTCACCGCCCGGTTCACCGATCTGGCCGAGCTGTTCCTCCGCGATCCGGCCTATTCAGATCTGCCCCCAAGCTCCGTCTCAGAGGCAATCATGGGAGACATCGTCCACCCCAAGGGCGCGGGCCTGTCACTGCGGGTCAAAATCGCCGCACCAGCGCCGATTGAGAGCGTGCAGGCGCTGAACGGCCCGAGGGTGGTCCGCAGCATCCGGCCCTATGCCGAGGCAGATCTTGGCCAGCGTGTCCGCGTCATCTGGCAGGGTGCTGAGTATCGTGGGCGCGGGCGCAATACCTCCTGGCAAGGGCGGATCGATGTGACAGGCGCCGAGATCCGCGCCATGGCGCCGATCAACCACTGGAACCCTGAGCGGCGGTTGGAGCAGACGGGGCCGGGGCAGGTGGTCTTTGAAGGCGTCACCTCTGGCAATTTCGCGGGCGTCGACCTGTGGCTTTCGAGTAAGGATGCACATGTCACTGTAAAGTCGAACCACGTCTCGGGTACTGTTTCAGTGTTGGATCTTGGTTTGGAGGATCATGTTCTCGACGCAGGTGGTTTGGAGCGGCAAATTCGCCTGCGCCGTCTGCCTGATCGGCTGGATCAGTCAAAACTCGACACGACGATTGATCTCAAAACGCCCGCTGGCGAAGAAGCTCAGCTATGGGTTCGCGTGAACACAGAAGATGGTCATCAAGCGTGGTCGAGCCCGATCTATCTGATCGCGTGATCTATTCCGCTGCCTGGGCTGTAGATGCGTGCTCGGCGAGGAACCGCTCGGCCTCTAATGCTGCCATACACCCCATGCCCGCTGATGTGACGGCTTGGCGATAGATATGATCCGTCACATCGCCCGCCGCGAAAACCCCAGGGATTGACGTAGCCGTCGAGTCAGGCGCGGTCACGACATAACCGCCATGATGGGTCTCCAACTGAGTGGAGACCAGTTCCGAAGCAGGCGCGTGGCCGATGGCGATGAAGACGCCCGCGAGATCGATTTCCCGGGTTTCGCCCGAGCGGGCATGGGCAAGCCGAACGCCAGTGACCCCATCCGCATCCGTGCCCAGAACTTCATCCAGCGTATGATCCCAGATCACGTCGATTTTCGGATGCTCAAGCAGGCGCTTTTGCAAGATCGCCTCGGCCCGAAGACTGTCCCTGCGATGCACCAGCGTGACTTTTGAGGCCAGATTGGCGAGGTAAAGTGCCTCTTCAACGGCCGTGTTGCCACCACCGATCACCATCACCTCTTTCCCGCGATAGAAGAACCCGTCACAAGTCGCACAAGCCGAGACACCGAAGCCTTTGAACTTTTCCTCGCTCGGCAGGCCGAGCCACTTCGCCTGCGCCCCGGTTGCGAGGATCACGCTGTCCGCCTTCCAAACAGCCCCGCTGTCGCAAACCGCTGTGAAGGGCCGTTGCGACAGATCCAGGCTTTGGACGTGATCCGTAATGATTTCCGTCCCAACAGCTTTTGCATGGGCCTCGAAGTTCTGCATCAACTCGGGGCCTTGGGTTTCAATCACGCTCGGCCAGTTCTCGACCTCTGTCGTGATGGTCAATTGCCCGCCCGGCTGGATCCCCTGCAGCAGAACCGGCTCCAAAAGCGCCCGTGCTGCGTAGACGGCCGCAGTGTAGCCGGCGGGGCCGGAGCCTATGATCAAGCAGCGGGTGGAACGGGTCTCGGACATATGGTGTGGGCTCCTCTGGCAGTCGGTCCCCCTAGATAGGCCAGGAGGTCGCGCGCGCCAAGAGCCTAGCCCAAACCCGGGCGTGCAGGAGACAGATTTGCGATTATGTCAGGCGCGACAACCTCGGTCGTACCTCTGAGGACGAGATCGGCCGCGATCTGCGAGAGCGCTGGCGAGGTTTGGATGCCATACCCGCCCTGACCTGCGAGCCAAAAGAAATCGGGAATATCGGGATCAAACCCGGCGATCGGTGTCTTGTCGCTCGCGAAAGTCCTGAGCCCCGCCCAGCGATGTGCAACCCGCTCGACCGTCATCTGCGTCGCTTGCTCAAAGCGATGCAAGCCTTCCGCCAAGACCATCTCATCGGGCCAAGCGTCCATGGGTTCGACCGGGTCTTGATCGGCTGGCGAGACCAATAGCTTTCCAGCATCAGGCTTGGCGTACCATTCCTCAGCGATCGAGGCGACAAGCGGCCAAGTGGAGATGTCATGTCCCTCAGGCGCGGGCAGCAACGCGGCGGAGCGGCGTTTGGGGACCAACCCTTTAGACCGTGCCCCGGCGAGCGCTGCAATTTGATCGGCCCAAGCGCCCGCAGCGTTGAGGATCACCGGTGCGCAGAAGCGACGCTTGGCGGTTTCGACCTGCCAAACGCCATTCTCGCGGCTAATCGCTTGAACCTCTTGCGATGTGATCACTTGTCCCCCGGCTGCGCGGACTTGGCGCAAGAAGCCCTGCAAAAGCCGATCAACATCGATATCGCTGGCATCTGGCTCGATCGCGGCCCGGGCGACGGGGCCAGTGTTGAGAACTGGGAAATGCTCTTTTGCCTCCGCGACTGTGATCTCGCGCATCCCATCAGCGCCTGCGAGCTCTCGATCCAGGAGCGCAGTCTCGTTCGCCTTTGCGACATAGAGCAGACCCCTCGGGCTCAGGAGACTGCTCTCAGCCAAACTGTGCGGCGGGCTTTCCAAATCCGCATGGCTGGCGGCATTGAGAGCGCGCAGAGTAGCGTTGCCATAGTTTCGGATATAGGTCGCTGCCGATCGCCCGGTCGCGTGCGTACCGGGTGCGTGCTCTTTCTCGAGGATGACGACTTGCGCCGACCCGGCCAACCGCGCGGCTGCGCTGATCCCCGCGATCCCACCCCCAATTACAATCACATCCGTCAACTGTCCCATCCCAATCGTTTGATGACTTCCTCTGCCGCTCGATCCGCCTCGGCCAGCGGATCATATGCCCAGCTTTGCAGCGGTAGCGCGACCTGTCGACTAGCACCGCGTGCCTCGAGATCGGCGTGAAACTTTGCGAGTTTCGGCGCGAGCTTGGTCACTGGCATGACATGCACGGGCAACCCGGTCGATGCCGCCTCAGAGGCCATATTCACCGAATCAGCCGTAACCAGCACGGCCTCGACCAGGCGGAGAAGGCCCGGATAGGGGTTCGCACCGCTCCCATCCCAGACGAAATGATCTGCGGCAAATTGGTCAATCAAACGCGTCTGAAGATCCTCAGGAGTGCGTCGCGAGGGGGTGATCAGCAGGCTATGGGTCTTGGATGCCGCGTTCAGGAGGGCGATCAGATGTTCCCAATCGGACGCCTCGAATTCTGCAGACTTACTTGGCCCACCCACTAGAACCGCGAGCCGTGGTTCCGGCGGCAGGTTACTTCGCGGCCAAGTCCTGGCTGCTTCATTGACCCGCACTTTCGTGATTCGACTGAGCGCACCGATGCTGGAGAGGACATTCGGCCCTTCCAGCCCGTCATGCGAAGGCGCGACGACGAGCGAAAAGGCGCTGAGCGGCATCTGTGGCGCCATGAGTTGGACTGTCGCCGCGCCACTGCGCCGTCCCGCAGCCGCAACGACGGGTCCGGCCCGGCGACCAGCACCAATCAGCAGATCGGCGCCCTCTGGCAGTCGCGTCCGAAGACCTGTTAACGCCAAGCCGAGCCCATGTAACACCGCTGGCGGTAGCGCTGTCGCCCAGGATGCGCTCTCGACTTGGACGGATTCAGTCACCACCGGCACCGCCCGCGAGAGCGCCTCTGCCAGGGCCAAAGCCTGCGCCTCGTTGCCTGCGCGGCCGTCCGTTACGACGACAGTCTTCCAAGGCGGCTCTGGCATTGTTTCCATTTCTTGCGCTCGCCCGCAATTTTATTGCGCCCGATGCGGCGACCCGATACATATTCGTCGGCAGCTCCCTCAAGAGGGGCAAAGACGGAGGAGAGGCGTTCATGTCAGCCACAAAGCTCGACCCCATCGATTGCAAAATCCTGGCAGAACTGCAAGACGACGGGCGGATGACGAATGTCGAGCTGTCGCGCCGGGTCGGGATATCCGCGCCCCCCTGTCTGCGTCGAGTCCGCTCTCTCGAGGAGACCGGACTGATCGAGGGTTACCATGCGAAAGTGAATGCTCGCGCGCTCGGCTATGAGGTCATGGTCTTTGCCATGGTCAGCTTGAAAAGCCAGGCTGGCAGTGACCTTGCGGAGTTCGAAGAGCGCGCCCGCAACTGGCCCTTGGTCCGCGAGTGCTTCATGTTGAATGGCGAGATCGACTTCCTGCTCAAATGTGTGGCACCAAACCTGCTCACCTTCCAAACCTTCCTTACGGATGAACTGACCGCCGCGCCCAACGTTGCCTCGGTCAAAACCTCTCTGGTGATCCGCTGGGCCAAGGATGCGCCGGGCGTGCCGTTTGAAGTGGGCGACCATCTGGTGCCCGAGGCGTACTGATCCGCCGCGACAGTCCAATGAGTTGACCTTAAGGCAGCAAAAGTTTTCTTTAAGCCCCGCCGGAGGCCGATCCGGCGCCAAAACAAAATACACCGATGGAGGATGCGATGTCTGAAGGGATGGTTCCAGTACCGGCCGAGATTGCCGCGAACGCACATGTCGATGCAGAGGGCTATGCCAAGATGTATGGCGCCTCGGTTTCTGATCCGGAGGCGTTTTGGGGCGAGCACGGTCTGCGCCTCGACTGGATCAAACCCTATAGCAAGGTCAAGAACACGACCTATGCGCATCCCGATGTCTCGATTAAGTGGTTCGAGGATGGGACCCTCAACGTTGCAGCCAATTGCATTGATCGGCATCTGGAAAACCGTGCAGATCAGACCGCGCTGATCTTTGAGCCTGATGATCCCAACGAGCCTGCCAAACACATCACCTATCGCGAGCTCCATGGCGAGGTTTGCCGGATGGCAAACGTGATCAAAGAGCTTGGCGTAACGAAAGGCGACCGGGTCGTGCTTTACCTGCCGATGATCCCAGAGGCCGCCTATGCCATGCTCGCCTGTGCCCGCATCGGAGCGATCCATTCGGTTGTCTTTGGCGGGTTCTCGCCCGATGCCTTGGCCAATCGGGTCGATGATTGTGACGCGAAGCTTGTCATCACGGCGGATGGCGGCCCACGCGGCGGGCGCGTCACAAACCTGAAAGACAATGTGAACCAGGCGCTGAACCATTGTGCAACCGACCCGAAAGTCTTGGTCGTGAAGCGCTCTGGCCAGCAGGTGGCCTGGGTGGATGGCCGCGATCATTGGCTCCACGAGATGGCGGCGCGTGTCTCGGATGATTGCGCGCCCGAGGAAATGGGCGCTGAGGATCCGCTCTTTATCCTCTACACATCCGGCTCGACCGGTAAGCCAAAAGGGGTTGTGCATACCTCGGGGGGGTACCTCCTTTGGGCGTCAATCACCCATCAGTTCACCTTCGACTACCAGGAGGGAGACATCTATTGGTGCACGGCGGATGTGGGTTGGGTGACTGGGCACAGCTATATCGTTTATGGCCCGCTCGCCAACGGCGCGACCTCGCTGATGTTCGAAGGGGTGCCGACTTACCCGGATGCCTCGCGCTTCTGGCAGGTTTGCGAGAAGCATAAAGTGAACCAGTTCTACACCGCCCCCACAGCAATCCGGGCGTTGATGGGGCAGGGGACTGAGTTTGTCGAGAAATGCGATCTCTCAAGCCTGAGG
>JBCDAS010000169.1:0-9328 GCA_039185235.1 Pseudomonadota bacterium | reverse complement strand
GGGGCTTGTCGAGGTGCTCCCGCGGCTGCCTAGCCTTCTGCGGCGGATGTCGCAGGTCACCGAAGATGTGCTCGACAAGCGCCCGGACGCCCTGGTGACGATCGACAGCCCAAGCTTCAGCCTGAGAGTCGCCGAACGGGTGCGCAAAGGCGAGCCTGAGATCCGAACGATCCACTATGTCGCGCCTTCGGTATGGGCTTGGCGGCCGGGCCGAGCGAAGCAAATGGCGGCCTATATCGATCATGTCTTAGCGCTGCTGCCCTTTGAGCCGCCTTATATGGAGGCAGCTGGGATGACGTGCGATTTCGTGGGCCATCCGGTCGCGGCGCGGCCATCGCCAAGCGCCCAAGCGATCGATCGGCAGAGGCGCGAGTGGACCGAAGGGGCCGATCTCGCCTGCCTCCTGCTCGCCCCAGGATCGCGCAAGGGCGAGGTGCGCCGGTTGATGCCTCTCTACCGTGACATTCTGCAGCGCTTGCAGGATGAGGCGGTCGACTGCCTTCCCATTATCCCCGCCGCCGAGACGGTCCGAGCTGAGGTTCAAGCAGCGGCCAAGCTACTGCCGAGCCAGCCTGCCTTTATCTTCCCCGAAGCAGGTGAGGACGCGAAGCAATTGGCTTTTGCGGCGGCAGATGCGGCGCTCGTCGCCTCGGGCACGATCACGCTTGAGATGGCAGCGGCCAGAACCCCGATGGTTGCGGTTTACAGAACGAATTGGCTGACCGCACAGATCGTGCGGCGGATCGTTAAAGTCGACACCGCCAATCTGATTAATCTGGTGGCCGAAGGCCATCCCGTCCCCGAATTTCTGCAAGAGTTCGCCACGATCGATGCTGTTTCGAGCGCCCTGATCCCGCTGCTTCAAGACAGCGATGCGGGGGCGATCCAATGCGCAGCCTTCGAGCGGGTCATGGAGGAACTTGGCGGCGGGGAAGGGGGTCCGGCCGGGCGCGCGGCCCGGTCGGTTCTCGCGCAGCTTTAGCGCTTAGCGGCTTTCGACATCCAGGTAATCGCGGGCGGAGGCGCCGGTGTAGAGCTGGCGTGGGCGGCCGATCTTCTGGACCGGATCCTCGATCATCTCTTTCCATTGGGCGATCCAACCAACTGTCCGCGAGAGCGCGAAGATCGGCGTGAACATCGAGGTCGGAAAGCCCATCGCCTCGAGGATGATCCCCGAGTAGAAGTCGACATTGGGATAGAGCTTTTTCTGGATGAAGTAATCATCCTCGAGCGCGACTTTCTCAAGTGCTTGAGCCACTTGCAGCGTCTCGTTGTCCCCAGTTCCCAACAGATCCAGCACCTCTTTCGCGGTCTGCTGCATCACTGTCGCGCGTGGATCGAAGTTCTTATAGACCCGGTGGCCAAAGCCCATCAGGCGGAAGGGATCACTCTTGTCTTTCGCCTTGAGCACGTACTCGCCAACGCGGTCGACCGAGCCGATCTCGCGCAGCATCTCCAAGCACGCTTGGTTTGCGCCACCATGGGCCGGCCCCCAGAGGCTCGCGACACCGGCCGCGATACAGGCAAATGGGTTGGCTTGGGATGATCCCGCCAGACGCACGGTCGAGGTCGAGGCGTTCTGCTCGTGATCCGCATGCAGCGTCATGATCCGGTCCATCGCCCGGCTCAGAATCGGGTCGACGATGAACTCCTCTGCCGGTACCGCGAAGCACATATGGATGAAGTTCGATGCGTAATCGAGGTCATTGCGCGGATAGATGAAGGGCTGCCCGATCGAGTATTTGTAGGCCCAGGCGGCAATCGTGGGCAGTTTCGCAATCATCCGGATCGAGGCGACCTCGCGCTGCCAAGGATCATCGATGTCGGTCGAATCGTGATAGAAGGCCGACATCGCGCCGACCACCCCGCAGACAATCGCCATCGGGTGCGCATCCCGCCGGAACCCGCGGAAGAAATTGGTCATCTGCTCGTGGAGCATGGTGTGGTTGGTCACCCGCGCTTCGAAATCCTCCAGCGCGGCCGCCGTCGGCAACTCGCCGTAGAGGAGCAGGTAGCAGACTTCGAGATAGTGGCTTTTCTCTGCCAGCTGATCGATCGGATAGCCGCGATAGAGCAACTCGCCCTTGTCGCCATCGATAAAGGTGATTTTGCTTTCGCAGGACCCGGTTGACGTGAAGCCCGGGTCATAGGTGAAGGCGTCAAGCTCCTTATAGAGTGAGCGGATATCGATCACCGAAGGGCCATGTACGCCATCATAAACCGGGAAATCGACGGATTTGCCGTCGAAAGTGAGGGTTGCGGTGCGTTGGGAACCATCGGACATATCGTACCTCCATTATGGCGCTGCAGGAGCGGCGCGGTCTTTGTAGCACTTCGCCGAATGCGGCGGATTAGTCTTCGGCGAGATCTCGCAGCCGCGCCAGCGTTTCGTCTTTGCCGAGTGTGACGAGGACATCGAACACCCCGGGGCTAACTCCGCGCCCGGTTAGGGCAGCGCGCAACGGCTGAGCGACTTTACCAAGCTTGAGACCCCTCTCCTCAGCGTAATTTCGGAGGAGTTCCTCGACCTCCGGTTTACCCCAGGCGCTAGCATTTTGCAGCCGCACAGTCAATTCAGCGAGCATCTCCCGGCTGTCAATTGTGATGGACTTGGCCGATTTTTCATCATATCTGAGCGGCCGATCTGCGAGCAGAAATGACGCCATATCAAGGAGTTCAGGCAGTGTCTTTGCCCGCTCTTTCAGGCTCGGCATCGCGCGAGCCAGACGAAGGGTTTTCTCACCTTCAGGAAGAGGTGTTTGCTGCGCTGCGGCGAAGTCTGACACGGCTGAGAGCAGGTCGGCATCACTGGTCGCGCGCATATGCTGGCCATTCAGGTTCTCAAGCTTTGTGAAGTCAAACCGCGCGGGCGACTTGCCAATCGCGTCCAGCCCAAACCATGCGACAGCTTGCTCTGTCGTGAAGAATTCCTCGTCCCCATGGCTCCAGCCGAGCCTGGCGAGGTAGTTCCGCATCGCCTCCGCCAGATAGCCCATGTCGCGATAGGCCTCGACGCCAAGCGCACCGTGGCGTTTCGAAAGCTTCGCTCCATCGGGACCATGGATCAGCGGGATGTGAGCGAAGACAGGCACTTCCCAGCCATTTGCCTGGAAAATCAAGCTCTGGCGGGCGGCATTGGTAAGATGGTCATCGCCTCGGATCACATGGGTCACGCCCATGTCATGGTCATCCACGACGACCGCAAGCATATAGGTCGGCGTCCCGTCCGAGCGCAGCAAGATCAGATCGTCCAATTGATTGGCTTGCCAGGTGACCTCACCCTGTACTGCATCCTGGATGGTCACAACCCCATCTCGCGGCGCCTTCAGCCGCACTGCGTAGGGCGCATTCGGCCAATCCGTGCGATCGCGCCAGGGGCTTTGGAACAGGGTCGAGCGGCCCTCGGCTTTTGCGGTTTCTCGGAATGCGGCGATCTCTTCTTGTGAGGCGTAGCAGCGATAGGCTGTGCCCGCGTCCAGCATGGCTTGGGCGACCTCCGCATGTCGTGCGACCCGAGAGAACTGGCTGATCGCATCGCCATCCCAATCGAGCCCCATCCAACGCATGCCTTCAAAGATCGCCTCCGTCGCTTCGGGTGTTGAGCGGGCCCGGTCGGTATCCTCGATCCTCAACAGGAACTTGCCACCATGATGGCGGGCAAAGAGCCAGTTGAACAATGCGGTCCGCGCCCCTCCGATATGTAGGAAACCAGTGGGCGAGGGGGCAAAACGGGTGACAACGGAGGGATTGGCCATCGAATTTGCTCTTTATGCGGGCGCGCTACAGCTTTAGGTTGATACTTGGGCGCGTGGGAGTGGGTTGGCGCCCTTATGATCCAGTACGGATACGGGTGCAAGGTGATCAGACGGTGGGGAAGTCCGGGAATGTTCGCGGTAGAGCTGCGCCGCGCAGTCCTCTGGCTGCCTGTTCTCATGGGCCTGGGGATTGCGCTCTACTTTCATCTGGATACCGAACCAAATCCGCTTTGGATGGCCCTGCCTTTGCCATTTGCAGCCTTGCTGGTGAGCGGGATTGCATGGCGCCTGGGGCTGCCTGCTCTGATCTTGGTTTGCGCGGCTCTGGCGGGAAGCCTGGGCTTTGCGGTTGCCCTCGCGCATACGAGTTTTGGCCATGTCACCATGATCGAGTGGCGGATGTCTGAGACAGTGGAAGGCCGGGTGCTTGCCGTCAGCCGCTCGGCAAGCGGAGCGCCGCGCGTTCTGCTGGAGGATCTTACGATCTATGGTCTGGCGCAGGAGAAGACGCCAGAGACAGTTCGGATCGCGCTGAAGAAAGATGATGAGATCCCTGCGCCCGGACGGCGGATCATGATCTATGCCAATCTTTCTCCGCCAGGGGGGCCGGTAGAGCCCGGTGGCTACGACTTTCGCCGCCACGCGTTCTTTGCCGGTTTGGGCGCGGTTGGGTTCGCCCATGGGGTGGTGGTTCCAGTTCCTAACCCGCCCACGCCCGATCTTTGGGATCAAGCGCGGCTTTGGCTGGCTGAGGCGCGTCATGGTCTCTCCGAGGGGATCCGTGCGCAAATCCCGGGCCCAGGCGGTGCGTTTGCAGCGGCGATTATTGTTGGTGATCGTGCCTATATCGAAGATGCGGATGCCGAGGCGCTGCGCACTGCGAACCTCGCGCATTTGCTCGCGATCTCGGGCCTGCATATGGGCATCTTGACCGGGCTCGTCTTTGGAGGGCTTCGCCTTTTGATGGCCATTGCCGGGCCGTTGCCGCTTTACCTGCCCAGCAAGAAAATCGCCGCTGGAGCGGCTTTGACGGTCGCGTTGGCATATCTGATGATCTCTGGTGCAACGGTCGCGACGCAGCGAGCTTTTATCATGGTCGCCGTGGCGCTGATCGCCGTGATGTGCGACCGCCCTGCGATCACACTCAGGGCATTGGCGGTTGCTGCGGCGATCATTCTGCTGATCCGCCCGATCAGCCTGGTCGAGCCGGGATTTCAGATGAGTTTTGCCGCCACCTGCGCCTTGGTCGCGGGATATGAGGCGATCCGCGACTATCTGCGCCGCGACTGGGACGAGCACCGCCCGCGCCGAACCTTGCCACAGAAGCTCCTGCGAGGGATTGGGGTCTATGTCGGGGGCCTGATGCTCACGACCATCCTTGCCGGGCTCGCGACGGCGCCCTTTGCGGCTTATCATTTCAACCGCACGGCACCTTATGGGCTGATTGCCAATCTTGCTGCGGTCCCTGTCATGGGTTTGATCGTTGCCCCCAGCGCGTTGATCGCTGGGCTTCTTGCACCCTTTGGTTGGGCGGCGCCAGCGATGACTATTATGGGGCAGGGGATCAGCGCGATCTTGGAGGTGGCCCATTGGGTGGCATCACTGCCTGGAGCGATTGGCTATGTAGGTGCGTTCTCACCCGCGGTTCTCGCCGCTGCAACCTTGGGAGGGCTCTGGCTGAGCCTTTGGCGCGGGCCCTGGCGGCTCCTTGGTCTCGGCGGCATCGTCGCGGCCGGCGTGTTACTCGCTTCACCGACAAGCCGTCCGGAGGTTTTGGTTGCTCCGGGTGGTGGCCTGACAGGGGCGATGAGTGATGCGGGCCGCGTGATCGACCATCCGAGCACCCGCAGATTCATCGCCTCGAACTGGCTCAGACGCGACGGTGATGCGGCGAGCCAAGAGGAAGCTGCCGCGCGTCCCGGCCTTGCGCGCACTCGGGAGACCACGATTGCCCAGATGTCAAATGGTTGGCGAATTGTTGTAATCCGCCGAGCGGGAGAGCATTCGGAGCTCTGCACAGAACGCTCGTTTTTGCTGGTCTTTCAGGGGCCAAAGCCTGAGGGAGGATGTCGCCTCCTTAATGGCAAAGAACTCTATCGCATGGAGGGAGTTGCGATCTATCCAGATGGCGAAGATCTCGCGATCCGGTCAGCCCGCCCAGAGGCGCGCCGACCCTGGTCGGCATCTCAATAGGTTCGGATCAGACCAACCATTTTGCCTTGGATCTTCACCTGATCTTCGCGGTAGACGCGGGTCTCATAGGCAGGATTGGCGGCCTCCAGCGCGATCGATCTGCCCCTGCGGCGGAGCTTTTTCAGCGTCGCTTCGTGGTCTTCGATCAGCGCTACAATGATATCGCCATTGTCGGCATCCACCTGTTTGCGGACAACAACGACGTCGCCTTCAAAGATCCCAGCTTCGATCATCGAGTCGCCTTTGACCTGTAGCGCGTAATGCTCGCCCGAGGCCGCCAGCATCGCGGATGGCACGCCCATACGCGTCGTCCCGCTCTCCATCGCCTCAATCGGGACGCCGGCGGCGATCCGACCGATCAATGGCACGCTTGAGGCATCTCCGTCGCTGACGCCTTCGCCGCCGAGCCGCTCGATCGCATCCCGCGGTGCCTGGTCACGGCCAAGATCGCCCTGGATGATCGATGGCTGGAAGCCCCTTACAGGCGTTGGAACAGCAGCTGGGAAATTCTCTGGCAAGCGCAGGATCTCGACCGCGCGGGCCCGATGGGCGAGGCGACGAATGAAGCCGCGCTCCTCAAGCGCTGTAACCAGCCGGTGGATACCTGACTTGGATCTGAGATCCAGGGCCGCCTTCATCTCATCGAAAGAGGGAGAGACCCCATCGCGCTGAACGCGCTCATGAATGAACATGAGCAGATCATATTGTTTCTTTGTAAGCATCCCATCGACCCCTAGACTTTCCGCCTGGTTATTAACTCTGATTGTTCTACAAGTGTTCTTGCTTTGTGTCAACTGGATGTGGATAACTCTGTTAGTCGTCAAGCGGGATGTACTCGACAAGTGTTCCTTTTTGCAACTGTTCTGCATTTGGCGCCCGGACAACCAAGCAGTTGGCGGAAGCGAGAATGCCCAGGCGCGAGCTGTCCTGGTTCTCATGCACTGTAACGCTCGGGACAACACCCTCTTGGGTTAGGATGGCGCGCATATAGTGCTCTCGCGGTCCGTTCTTGCCCATCTCGTGGGACAAAGCGGCCAGACGCCGGGCGCGGGGGCCGGAAGGCAGGCCGAGAGCGCGATCGATCGCGGGGCGCAAAAAGATCTCGCCACAAACCATGGCGGAGACCGGATTGCCGGGTAGACCGAGCATCATCGCGCCTCCCAACTTGCCGGCCATCAGCGGTTTTCCAGGGCGCATGGCAATTTTGTAGAAATCCAGGGCCAGGCCTTCGCCTGCCATCACATCTGCAACCAGATCGTGCTGGCCCACAGATGCGCCGCCGAGAGAGACGAGGATGTCTGCGCCTTTGGCTGCCGCGAAGGATGCGCGCAAGCTCTCGGGCGTGTCGCGCGCGATTGGACAGTGCCGGGGCAGGGCGCCCGCGCGGCTGAGCATTGCTGCCAGTCCGAAGTTGTTGGAAGCGATGATTTGGTCAGGGCCTGGAGCCTCGCCAGGTAGAACCAACTCATCGCCGGTTGGGATCAAAGCGATGACCGGACGCCGTGCCACCCTTATCTCGGCGATATTCATGGATGCCAGTAAAGCAAGGTCGCGCGGGTTCAGACGCTTTGGGGCCGCGATCCGAAAGCCGCTCGTGAAATCGCCGCCCGCCGGGCGAACATACTCGCCCAGGCGCGGGGGGGCGAGAACACGGATCTGATTGCCGACGCGCTTTGTCTCTTCTTGGATCAGGATTGTGTCCGCCCCCTCGGGCACCGGTGCGCCAGTGAAAATCCGGATTGCGGCAGCTTCGGGCAACTCGCTCCCAGCCCGATGGCCAGCGGCGGCCTCATCCACAACGCTCAGCATCGTACCTTTGGTGGCTTCAGCGGCACGAACGGCATAGCCGTCCATTGCCGAGGCTGCAAAAGGCGGTTGATCGCGTCTGGCGATCGCGTCTTCGGTGAGCACACGCCCTGCCGCCTCCTCCAAAGGTACAATCTCGCTGGACATCGCCGGGGTCAGCGCGAGGACTTTCGCCAAAGCTTCCGCCGTTGAGAGCATCACTCCGCCTGATACGTGCCCGAAGTCCCGCCCGCCTTATGGGTCAGGCGGATATCGGTGATCCGAAGGCCCTTATCCACGGCTTTGACCATGTCATAGACAGTCAGGGCTGCGGCAGAGACCGCTGTCAGCGCCTCCATTTCGACCCCTGTCTTGCCAGAGAGCTTCACAGTCGCCTCGATTTCAACCCGGTCAGGTGGGGCTGGGACAAGGTCGACGGTGATCTTGGTGAGCAGCAGGGGGTGGCAAAGGGGGATGATCTCGGGTGTTTTCTTGGCGGCCATGATCCCGGCGAGCCGTGCCGTGCCCAAGACATCGCCTTTCTTCGCGCGGCCCTCCTGGATCAGGGCAAGCGTCTCAGGCGCCATGATCACGCTGCCCTTGGCGGTCGCCACCCGCCCGGTCACAGATTTGCCCCCGACATCGACCATCTGAGCATTTCCTTGGTCGTCGAGATGGGTGAGTTTGCTCATCTAAGCCACCGGATCAGCGAGAAGATCGCGCGTGGCGGCGGCGACATCGGCTTGGCGCATCAGGCTTTCGCCGATCAGGAACGAGCGGGCACCAACTTTCGCCAGACGAGCGAGATCGGCCTGGGTAAAGAGCCCGCTTTCGCCGACCAGATGGCGATCTGCCGGGACATGGGCCGCCAGTTCCTCGGTTGTCTCGAGGCGCACGTCAAATGTCTTGAGATTGCGATTGTTGATGCCGAGCAGCTTTGACTTCAGATCGAGTGCCCGATCAAGTTCCGCGCGATCATGGACCTCGATCAACGCATCCATACCCCAGGCAAAGGATGCATCCTCCAATTCTTGCGCCTGGCTGTCGCTGACGGATGCGAGGATGATCAGAATGCAATCCGCACCCAGCGCCCGTGCCTCGGCCACCTGGTAAGGGTCGTAGAGGAAATCCTTGCGGATCGCGGGCAGGGCGGTTGCCGCGCGCGCTTGGGACAGAAAGACATCGGCGCCCTGGAAGCTCGGCTGATCGGTGAGCACGCTTAAACAGGTGGCGCCGCCTTGCTCATAGGCCTGGGCGAGCGAAGGCGGGTCAAAATCGGCGCGGATCAGGCCCTTGGAGGGGCTTGCCTTCTTGATCTCGGCGATCAGGCCGTAGCGACCCTTGGCCTGCACGTCCTGCAGAGCGCCTAGGAAGGGGCGCACTGGGTCCGCCGCCCGTGCGGCGGCTTCAACCTGCGCAAGTGACCGCACCGCTTTGCGCTCAGCTATCTCGTTGAGCTTATAGGCTTTGATTTTGTCGAGTATATCGCTCATGGCGCCTCTGTTAGCCGGTCTCGCCCGCGCCGCCAAGGGGAGTGCGGATTTATCTCCTACAGCACCCTCTTTACGGCTTTCATAGGTGCCGTGTAAGCCTGC
>JBCDAS010000168.1:0-9377 GCA_039185235.1 Pseudomonadota bacterium | reverse complement strand
CTGAACTTCTTCTTGAATGGGAAGACCCGGGGTGCCTTGACCCGCGGCAGCCAGCGTTTGGGTGCGATATGCTTCTCCTTGAGCAGCGCAAAGGCGTCGGCATATTCCTCGGCATCGACGCCATAAAAGGATGAGCAGCCGAAAAGCAGTTCCACCCCTTCCTCATCCACAAATCGCGTCATCGCCGCCCAGGCAACGCGCAGGATGTTTGCATCCTTCCAAGCGGGATGGATGCAGAAGCGGCCCATCTCAACCATCTTGCCGGGATAGTCCCTGAGGTTCGATAGCTCATAGTACTTGGCGGCATAAGAGCGGGAGATCTCTGACCCGTCCGCCAAAGGCAGCATCCGGAAACAGCACACCAACTGGCCTGAGCGCGTCTCCTCGATCATCACATGCGTGCAATCGGGATCGAACTCATCCATGTCGAGCCGGTCATCGTTGACGCCGTTATCCACGCCCCGCGTCTCGATGAAAGTGAGATAGCGCAGATGCTGGCAAGCGAGCACATCGTCCGCCCCCTCCGCCAATCGTGCACGGAACTTACCTGCTCGGAAAATTGCTATCATGCCCGCCTCGCTCTTCACGACCGAATTGATCGGTTTGGAACTGTCCGTCCTCTAAACCGGTGTTATATCCTATGCCAAGTGACAATGTTACGACGATCCGCAAGCGAACCAGTGGGGAAAGCCATGACAAAGGACGTGACCGATGCAAAGGTGCAACTCACCGATGCCGAATGGCGAGAGAAGCTGAGCCCCGAGGCCTTTCGGATCACACGGCGCGCGGGCACCGAGCGGCCGTTCACCCATGACAGCTTTCCCAAAGGACCAGGCACCTATACCTGCATCTGCTGCGGCGTTCCGCTCTTCGACCAGGCGCACAAATTCGACTCAGGCACTGGATGGCCAAGCTTCTACGACACAGCAGGCGAGATCGAGGAGCATGTCGACACAAGCTGGTTCATGCGCCGGACCGAGGTCATCTGCGCCCGCTGCGATGCCCATTTGGGCCATGTCTTCCCAGACGGCCCGCAACCGACTGGGTTGCGCTATTGCATCAATGGTGTCGCGTTAGACTTCGAGCCGGAAACCTAGACGTAGGCGACCCCGTCACGCTTCGAGCATCGGCGGCGGCTGGCCCAATTCGACAAAGCTGTCGCGGAGCACGAAGTCGTCAGGGATCCCATCGGCATTGGAGTAATCGATGCGCTCAACGAACTTGCCGGTCTCGTCATAGAGCACGCGACGGGCGATCCAGTCGTCATCATAGGCACCATCGATCAACTGGCGCTCTTGGCGCACGCCCACATCGTTGAAGATAAACGCATCAGTATCGCCATCATCGAAAATGGTCGCCTTGAGGCTGCGGGTGCCATTCTCGTCATAGCGCTCCAGCTTGGCCGTCCAATCATAGCTTCCACTATTCTCGGGAGGAGGTGGTGAGCCGCCCGTGAGGTCGGGGGGCGGGCCAAGCTCTATGACATCATAAGTGAGCACTTCCCGCTTCACTCCATTCTCGTCATAGGTGATCTCACGCTCGCGCCCATCGGCGAAGCCGATCAGTTTGGACGTGATCATCCCAGTCTCGTCGAAGAGGCTGATCACCACTTTATCGTCGCGGAAATTCGTCCGGGACGTTACAGCACCGGTCTCATCATAAAGCACGGCGTTGGCGGAGCCATTGTCGAACTGGGTAAAGGTGAGCGAACGTGTGCCGTCCTCGCGATAGGCATTGACCACAAAATCCCAGGATTTCACATCCCGCTGTCCATCAGGCAGATCGGTTTGCAGTTTCCAACGGAGAACGTCAGTCTGGTCCGTCCATCGCTCGGTGACAATGCCATTGCTGGCGGTGGTGCTCTCCATCGTCCAAAACGCGCCGAGGGATTCGAACTCTGCGCCGATGATGTCGATGGTGGTCTGGACCTCTTGCAATGTCCCGGGAAAGCTCGTGCCCGACATGAAATACCCCACTGAAATACCATCAATAAATGATACCGAAACATAGTTTCACGGGCAACGCAACTCAGGATCAAGCGGTAACGCGAATAACCCGAATCCGGCCGTTGAGCACCACCCGCCCCCCTTTGACGAAGGGGGTCATTTTTGCGCGGAGTACGGGAAGCACCTTTGCAACCATCTCCGGCGGCGCCTCTTCCAAACGGCGCGCCAGGGGGCCGATCCGCGCGGCCAACGCAACGGCGCGGTCGATCGGATCCTCGTCGCTGCCATAACCTACGGCCATCTGGATCTCATGCTCCGTGTAGCTGAGATCGGCGAACCCGGCGCCCGAGAGAATGGGCTCAAAGATCTCCGGCGTCGCCCAACCGAACGGGCCTGGCGCCCCAGGGGGCAGCTTCTCTGCCGGGCCGAGGACTTCATTGCCAACACTCGCAGGGATCATGGCCCAAGGATTGTATTTCGGTTCCGCCCAGACGGTGAAAACCGCTCGCCCGCCCGTCTTCAATGCACCACGGAGGTTCTGAAACGCGGCGATCGGCTCGTCGAAAAACATGCAGCCAAACCGCGAGAAAAGGGCGTCATGCGCGGCAGTCTCAAATGCAAATGTGGCTGCATCAGCAACCACGACCTCCATCTGGGCAAGCGCCTCACCCCTTGATGCGGCAATGGACGCAAGCGCTGGCGAGATATCGAGGCCCATGACATGACCCTCCGGTCCAACCTCATCGGCAATCTGCAAAGTGGTTGGACCGCCGCCACAGCCAAGGTCAATGATCCGCTCTCCCGGCTGTGCCGCAAGTGCCGAGAGGCCATGCTCTGTCGCGGGCGCGAGCTGGGCGTCCATCGCCTCGATCGTCTCTGCCCATGTGGCGCCCAAGTCACCTGCCCAATCCTTGCTATCCGCCACAACGCTCTCCTCTTGACCGGGGTGCTGACCTGTTTAGCCTGATCTTCATCTGCCGCATGTAAGGGCATTCCATGCGCGACACCATCACAAGTTGGATCTTTGATCTCGACAATACGCTCTATGATCCAAGGCTGGGGCTTCTGGACCAGATCTCGGCACGGATGCACGGCTTCGTGATGCGCGAGCTTGCGATGACCCGGCGCGAAGCCAAGGTCTATTGCGAGGAAAGCTGGCGTAATCATGGGATTACGATGCGAGCTCTGGTTCGCGACTACGGTATTGATCCAGAGGACTTCCTGGCCGAGACCCATGACATCGACTACGAGCATGTCGTGCCCTGTTTCGACCTCAAAGCCGCGATTGCCAATCTGGACGGCCAAAAGATCATCCACACAAACGGCGCGCGCAGCCATGCGATGGAGGTGTTGGACCGGCTGCATCTTACCAATGAGTTCGATGCGGTCTGGGCTATCGAAGATGTCGACTATGCCCCAAAACCTCATGCAGAGGCCCATGATCGCGTCATCTCGGAGCACGAGATAGACCCAAAATCCACGATGATGTTCGAGGATACGCCCCATAATCTCGAAGTGCCAAAAGCCCGTGGCATGACGACCGCTCTGGTGAGTGCCGGACCAAGACCACTCGACGCGCTGCATATTGATCACGTCACTTATGATCTCAAGGGCTTCCTAAACGCGCTCTAGACCAAAACCGTTTCAACCGGAAAAGCTTGAAAGAGAATTTTGGTCCAGACGCACATGCTCGAGCAAAATCCTAGGATCTCACTGCCTCTGTCAGATCCGGTTTCGCTCTAAGTCGCAACGCTGCGCCTCTGTCCGCCAAGGCGCTGTTTCGCAGAAACGGCGATCTGGCTTGGACAGAATAGATGTGCGCGCGGAACGCGCGCTCCGCTTGGTTCAGATCTCGACGCTTTCCATGACGTCCAGAACCGGAACACTGACCGGCGCCATCGCCGCGACAAACGGATCAGCCGATTGCGCCAGCAGCGGGAAGGTCTTGTAGTGACAAGGGATCGCCATTTTCAGATCAAAGAACTTCTTGCAGGCAAAAACCGCGCGATCGATATCCATCGTGAAATGCCCACCGATTGGCACGATCGCATGGGTCGGGGCATGAAGCTCGGCAAATAGCGCCATATCGGCCATTACGTCGGTATCCCCCATCGCATAGAGCACAACATCGCCCGCCGCGATCATATAGCCCGCCTCGGCGCCGGTATAAATTGGCCCATTCGGTCCGCCGGCCGAGGATGAGTGCACCGCGTTGACCATGGTCACCGCCGCATCGCCCAACTGGACAGTCCCCCCTTTGTTGAAGCCGATCCCCTCGACATCTCCGCCCTCACTCACCCAGCTGACCCAGTCATAGATGCCCACCACAGGTACGCCGGTCTCCTTGGCGATCTCCACCGCCTCCGAGGCGTGATCGCCATGGCCATGGGTGATCAGAACATGCGTAGCACCCTCCAAAACCGCCGCCCGATGAAAATCTGGGAAGGAGGGATTGCCGGTCAGCCACGGGTCCAACAAGATCACGGCTTCCGCCGTCTCGATGCGAAAGGAGGCATGGCCAAGCCAGGTGATTTTCATGATAATTCTCCCCAAGTTCGTTTGCGTCGCGACTTGAACAGTCGACTTATATGATCGCGTTTCCGTCAGCCTCCAGCCAGATCGATGTCATCGACACCCCAGATGGCATGGCCCGGCGCCCAACCCGTCACAGTGTCGACCGAGACCTCACACCAGCCGTTCTTGCACGACCGCAGACGCGCAATCACGCCCTGGTGAAGCTCTGCCATTGGGCGCCCCGTTTCAATCGGGGTTTGGCGCAATAGAATTTTGGGCGCTGTGATCAGCACGGTTCGCCGCCCCGAGATCAATGCGTGATAGACCCAACCCCCGGCCTCATCACTGTCCTGGATCCGCCGCCAATCGCCGTGTTCAGCGATCACTTGCACGGGCAGGCCTGCGCGTTGAAAGACCCAGTCCTTGGGATAGTTTAACCCCGGTCCCCGGCGGACATTGATTTCGGCCGAGCGCAGCGAGACGTAGCGCGGCAGGGGCAGATTGGTCACCGGCCCCACCCGCAAGACCTCGTCCGCCAGAACGCCGGTTGCCCCCAGCGCAAACCCTCCGGCGACGATTTCTCTGCGCGTTAACATCTCAGACTCCCAAAGCCCGACCCGAAATCGGCGTTCGCGTGCAAGAGGGCAATTCCCTCTTCTCTCTCTCCCATCTTGGTTTTATCACGGGGGCCGGAACGCAGAAAAGGAATTTCGCCCATGAGCCGGGAACGCCTGAACGTCGTGGTCACCCGCAAACTGCCCGAACCGGTCGAAACCCGGCTGCGCGAGCTTTTTGAGGTCAGGCTGAATGAAACAGACGCGCCCATGGAACCGGGTGCTCTGGCCGAGGCGGTGAAGACGGCAGATGTCTTGGTGCCGACAGTGACCGATAAAATCGATGGCAGACTTCTGGGCCAAGCGGGCGAGCGGTTGAAACTCATCGCGAACTACGGCGCGGGCTTTGATCACATCGATGTGGCCACTGCGCGAGAGCGGGGCATTCTTGTCTCCAACACGCCTGGCGTGCTGACCGAGGATACAGCCGACATGACCATGGCGCTTATGCTCGCGATCCCGCGGCGGTTGGGAGAGGGAATGGCGCTCATGCAATCCGGTGACTGGGGCGGTTGGAGCCCGACGGCAATCATGGGCCATCGGATCTGGGGAAAGCGCCTCGGGATCCTGGGCATGGGCCGGATCGGCCAAGCAGTTGCCCGGCGGGCCCGAGCTTTCGGTCTGCAAATCCACTATCACAATCGCAAGCGGTTGCATGCGGATGTCGAGGCAGAGTTAGAGGCGACCTATTGGGAGAGCCTCGACCAAATGCTCGCACGAATGGATATTGTCAGCGTGAACTGCCCGCATACGCCCGCTACCTTCCACCTGCTCTCAGCCCGCAGGCTCGATCTGATGAAACCCTCCGCCTATATCGTGAACACCGCCCGTGGCGAGGTGATCGATGAGAACGCGCTCACACGGAAGCTGGTCAAAGGCGAGTTGGCGGGCGCGGGCCTGGATGTCTTCGAGCATGAACCTGCTGCCAATCCACGGCTCATGACGCTCTCCAATGTCGTACTTCTGCCCCATATGGCCTCGGCGACCGAGGAAGGTCGGCTTGAGATGGGCGAAAAGGTCATCATCAACATCAAGACCTTTGCCGACGGTCACCGGCCACCGGATCAGGTCGTCCCGGCCATGCTCTGATGGGGATCCGCGACAGGGGGGCCTGATGATCATGATCCGCGCAGCTGTCGAAGCCGATCGTGAGGCGATTGTCGCCATTCATTGCGCGTCCTGGCGTGACAGCTATCGCGAAATCCTGCCCGAGGATGCGTTGGGCGATCGGCTCGATGAGGCGCATGGCGCGCTCTGGCAAACGATCTTTGCCGAACCCCTGCCCGGCCGTGTGGTCCTTGTGGCTGTGTCGGATAATAGGCTGCGCGGATTCATCCACTCTCAGCCTTGTGCGGAGGATCCAGGATCAGACTTCGTATCCGCATTGCATGTGGATCCGGAGGCAAGAGGGCTGGGACTGGGTGCCCTTTTGATGCGCCATTGGGCCGATCGGCTGACTGGGATTGGGCGACATCGAGCGCGCCTGATCGTGGCTGAGGCAAACACCGGCGCGCGGAACTTTTACAGACGGCTTGGAGGCATTGAAGGGGCAACCTTTGAGGATGATCTCGACGGCCATTGCAAAACCACCGCACGGGTTGTCGAGTGGGCCGATATCGGAGAGATCGCGATCAAAGCCCGTGGTGAGCGGATCCGGCGCTTAAGCATGCCTCTCAGCATGTCCGCGGAGCTTGCTCCTGCATGGTCAGGCGCAGCGCATCCCGTGGATGCGGCAGAGCAAGCCAAAGCCAGGCGCAAACAGCCTTTGGGCGATCTTTTCGGCCTCACTGATTTTGGCGTCAACCGGGTCGAGGTTGACCCTGGCACCTCCTCGACCGTGCGCCATTTTCACAGCCATGAGGACGAATTTGTGCTGGTGTTGGAAGGTGAGTTGACCCTGACCCTGGACGATCGCGATGTTTTGCTGATGCCGGGCGACTGCGCGGGGTTTCCGGCGGGCGAAGGCCCGGCCCATGTCATGCGCAATCTAAGCGGACGTCTCGCGGTTTATCTCGAGATCGGCTCGCGCTGGTCAGATCGCGACATCTGCCGCTATCCGGGCGAAGACCTCTATGTCGGCGCGGGACCAGATGGGAACAGCTGGTTCCTACGGCTCGATGGCACGCCGGTCAAACCGGCGGATTGAGACGTGGAACCGAGATCGATCCCTCCCACGGCCCTAGCCGATTGGATCGCTGCCCAAGAGGCGCTTTTGGCCTCGGAAACGCCAGACTGGGACAGTTGCGCGCGTCTGATTGCCGCCAGTGAGGCGGTCAGCCGGGGGGTTTCTCCCTTTTCCATCCCGGCGCCACTCGAAGCTTTTCCCTTCCCACTCGAACGACCGAAACAGACGGACACGGGACCTGCCTGGGGTCGGTTCATCGAAGCCGATCAAGCGCTGAAGCTGATCTTGGCTGAAGGTTGGATCGCTGCTGCGCGCCAGTGTTCGAACGCAGAGAATGCGCCTGAAGACCTCATGCGCCGCTGGGCAGAGGCGTTGGACGATGCGATGGAGGCCGTTGTCGCCTCGGAGCGCTATGGCAAGATCTTGGTCGAGTGGCTTCGTGCTGGGATTGCCGCAAAGCTGCCAATGCGCCCGCCCAATCTACCTGTCCCACCGGCGCCGCCCTTGGCCACCACCCCGCGAGAGATCGTCTCTCAGATGGGCCGGGTCACACTGTCACGCTATAAAGGGCCTCAGGCGGGTGTGCCCCTCCTGATCGTCCACGGTCTGATCGGTCGGCAGAGTGTCTGTGATCTCGAGCCTGATCGCTCGCTCATCGCGTCACTTATCTCTTTGGGCCACGACGTCTGGGTAATCGATTGGGGCAATCCCGGACCCGAAGACCACAATTTGGGTTTCACCGATCATATCGAGGGCTGGCTTGCTAGAGCCTGTGAGACGGTCGCGGCGGTCACTCACACAGCTCCGGCTTTGATGGGGATCTGCCAGGGTGGGCTGTTCGTCCTCTGCTACGCGGCTCTACACCCGGCCGCGGTCTCAGGTCTTGTGCTGACAGGCACCCCGGTTGACTTCCATTCAGATCGAGATGAGCCGGGCTATTTGAACCGTCTCGCGCGCCTCCTGCCTAGAGATGTCATCGAAGGTCTGCTGGCGCCGGATGGGTTGCTCCCAGGCGCGACCACTGGTGCCCTGTTTCAAGCCATGACGCCTGGGAGGACTTTTGCGAAATACACGATCGATCTTGCCGCAAAACTGGCCAAACCAGCGGAGATCGCGACCTTTTCCCGGATGGAAGCCTGGCTGGCTGATAGGCCGGATTTGCCAGGTGGGGTCGCGCGGGAGTGGCTGATCGATCTCTACCAAGAGAACCTTCTGATCCAGGACAAATTCAGAGTCGGTGATCAAACCGTCACCCTCGCGAGCATCGAGGCGCCGATCCTGAACATCATCGCCAAAAAAGACCATATCGTGCCTCCGGCCTGCTCGCACGCGCTGGCGGCTCATGCGCCCAATTCGCGCTACCGAGCCGTTGAAGTGCCAAGCGGCCATATCGGTGTCTTTGTCTCAGAGGCCGCCCGCCAACATGTCGCACCAGCGATTTCAGACTGGCTATCGGTACTCTAGCCACACGAACCGACTGGATTTTCACACGCCTTCATGCCAATCATGTTTAGTGTATCTCTTGCAACTTATTCGAGTGACATGGCACCGGTCCACCAGATCCAGACGTTGCAACAATCCTGCGAGGATTGCCCAATCCGCAACCGGGCGGTTTGCAGCTATTCGACCCGAGATGAACTGGCAGAGTTAAACGCCGCTAAGTTCTATCGCGACTACCGTGCTGGCAGCGAGATTGTCGGCGAGAGCGAGCTGATGAGCTCGCTTGGTTCGATCGTCACCGGGGTGGTTGCGTTGCAAAAAACGCTGGAGGATGGCCGGCGGCAGATGGTCGGCCTGCTGTTCCCCTCGGATTTCATCGGGCGCCCATTGCGAAGCCAGGCACCCTATGAAGCAGTTGCGGTCACCGATGTCCGTATGTGCATGTTCCAAAGGCAAAAATTCGAGCAGATCCTGCGGGAGAACGTCTCGCTTGAGCGCCGATTGCTGGAAATCACCTTGGACGAGTTGGACGCAGCCCGCGACTGGATGCTGCTTCTTGGTCGCAAGACCGCGCGAGAGAAGATCGCGAGTTTCCTGATGATCCTGGCGCGCCGCGCCCGATCCAGCGATGGTGGATCCCTGAGCAATGGATCCCGGATCCAAATTCCGCTCTCACGGGAAGCGATTGCCGAATATATCGGTTTGACGATCGAGACCGTCTCTCGCCAGATCAGCGGT
>JBCDAS010000167.1:0-9379 GCA_039185235.1 Pseudomonadota bacterium | reverse complement strand
CGGGCTCAGGCGCTGCTTTCGGTTCAGGCGCTGCCTTGGCCTTCGGAGCTGGTTTTGCCTTTGGTGCGGCCTCTGCCGGAGCAGCCTCGCCTTTTGGGGCCGAGCCAGCGCCGATCGCGGCTTTCACACCCGATGCCTCGGCGCCCTTCTCAAGGATCTCGAGGATCTTGATCGTTGTCAGCGCCTGGCGATGCCCTTTGAGCCGCTTCGAGCTGTGCTTCCGACGGCGCTTTTTGAAGTTATAGACCTTGTCGGCCTTGCTTTGCTCCAGCACTTCGGCCTGAACGCCTGCATCGGCGATCAGAGGCGTGCCGACCGAGACGATTTCGCCGCCCAGCATCAGCACGTCGTTGAATTGAACTGTCTCACCGGGCTCGGCTGCCAGCTTCTCGACGGTGAACTGGTCACCGGCGGAAACCTTGTACTGCTTGCCGCCCGTCTTGATGACTGCGAACATCGGATCCATTCCTTCTCAACCGCGTCCTGTGGCGCCCTGTGCAGGGTCTTCTCGGCCATCTGCCGCCTCGAACTGCGTGCTCCGTCAGGAGCAATCATTAAGCGCCCGCCAGCATAGAGATGCTACAGGAGAGCGGCATATGCTCTCCGACAGGCCACAGTGTCAAGTCAAAACCGCAGAACCGTCACCGTTTCGGCTATGGAGTGCTCTGCTGAATGGTGGTCCAGGAGCTCAAGAGATCGTCCGGGTCTATGGCAAGGAATCGCTCGCGACCATTCTGAGCCAGACCGATGTGAAGCACTTCTTCGGGGTGGCCTCACAAGAGACCGCCCGGCTGGTCAGCCAGATGCTGGGCGAGGAAGAACTGCCCTCCTAGAGCTTCGAGATGGGCCAGAGCCTGGGCGATAGCCGACATTCGCGGAATGCACGAAGTCATCTGCGGTGGAACAGGTTTTTGCGGAACAATCCTGCCGTTGACGTGTTTGAGAGTAAGGACAGACTTGCGCGGATTGTGATCGCGGCGAAGAAAAATCTAGCGCCGATCTTCGATCTTCTTTGCGATGCTGACCAATGTCCACCTTGCGTTGACGACATCAGTGCCCCTCACCTTCGGTTACCTTTTCACCGGACAATCTTCTCACCATTACAGACCGATCCCAGCTGGCGTAGTCGGGTGAGGCCTCGATCATCACCTCGCCGTCATACCCATACTCAACCATGTGGACTGTGACGGCGTCTTGGCTGGCAAAGATCACTGAATAGGCCTCGGGCAGATAAGAACCGCTGAGAAGGTTCTTCTCGCCAAAATTGGCCCAGCCGGCGTGGTTTGTGCCGCGTGGTGCACTAACGAGGACACCCCGGAATGAGCCTGACAGCGGCAAGTGACAGTGGCCATGGAAGATATGGGCGATCTTCGCGCGATGGCGTTCCACAAGATCGCCAAAGCGACCCGCATCCAGCAACATGATCTGATCCATGGGCCCGATATGGGTCGGTGCGGGATTGTGGTGAAGGAAAAACCAAGCGGGCGCGTCCATCTCACTTAGAACCGAGTTGAGCCACTCCGCGCGGGTCTCGCAGAAAAAGCCAGCATGGGTCTCGGGCGCCCAGGTGTCGATCAGGATGCCTTTTCCATAGCTGAAGGGAGCCACAGTCTGCACAAAACCATTTGCGTCCAGCCGCTCGGGGAACACCTCGGCGAAAACTGGCCGTTCATCGTGGTTGCCGATGCACAGATGAACCGGGATCGGCAATGTCTCGATCCGGTCGCGCAGGCGCACATAGTCCTGACCATCATGCTCGCGAGCGAGTATTGAAGACGCCCCATCCTCGATTGAGGGTGGGGCATTCGTTGTGTCTGTTGGGATAATCAGCTAGGCGATGAGCCGCGTCGCAATCAGCAAACCGCCAAGCGCGATCACCAGACCGACCATCCAGATGATCAGCCGGTTCTCGAGCTGGCGCAACTCACCGCGCAGTTCTGCGCGGAAGAACTCCTTGGTCACGAGCTCTTCCCTGTTCGCCGCGTCGAGTCTGCGCACGACCTCGGCCAGGCCTTCGGCCTGCTGGTCGGTGAAGTTCAAAGTCTTGAGGTGCTTTGCAATCTGAAGCGTGTCGGTTGCTGTGGTCATGTGCATGTTGGTCAGCCGCCTAGGCTTCGATCACCGGCAGAGCACTCACGCTGAGAATGGTGCGCGCGATCCTGTCCTGATCCTCCGGATCGAGCTGGTGCGCCGTGATGAGCGCCTGACGAAGCAAGTCGGTCATGGCTCAATTCTACCGCAGATCGAGAATTCCGCAAATTTACCAGACGCTTAATCCACCCTTCCCAAGGAGAAGCCGCGTGTCAGATGGTAGACTAAGTGCATGTCAATCGAAGACCATCGCCCTTCCCCGCCCGGGCCGGGCCACACCGTCCCGGACGTGTCCGAACAGTGGCTGACCGTCGCGGATGTCCGATCATCCCGATAGGGTCGATGCCTTTGCGGACGTCTATCGGCGGGGATTGGAGGAGGTTGGCGAGATACTAGATGGTGTGAAGACGGCGCCCTCATGACCGACCGCAAAACCGCACGATTGGTCGATTTCCATTGCCACCTCGACCTCTACCCTGATCACGCCGCAGCGGTCGCGCAGCGCGAGCGGGAGCGAGTGTTTACGCTAACGGTGACGACGACGCCAAAGGCCTTCCCGCGCAACAAGGAAGTGGCGGATCGAACGAAATTTGTGAGGGCCGCGCTCAGTTTGCATCCTCAACTTGTTGCGGAGCGCGCGAAAGAGCTCTCGATCTGGAAAGAGTATCTCCCATCGACGCGATATGTGGGAGAAGTCGGCTTGGATGCAGGTCGACACTTTTACGCCTCATTCGAACAGCAGAAGTTCGTGTTTTCTGAAATGTTAAGCGCGTGCGCCGCCACCGGTGACAAGATCCTGTCCGTCCATAGCCTTCGCTGCGCGAAAATCGTCCTCGACATGATTGAGGCAAGACTACCCTTCGGGAGCAGCCGGGTCGTGCTTCATTGGTTTAGTGGATCGGCGGCAGAGGCAAGGCGGGCCGCAGAGATGGGATGTTACTTTTCAATCAATGCCGAGATGCTACGCAGCGATCGATCTGCAAAGATCGTAGATTCACTCCCTAGGGGACGTATTCTGACGGAAACAGACGGTCCTTTTGCGCGTGGAGAATCGAGTGGAGGAACGCCAGCCAACGTGAGACCCGCGCGGAACGGTCTAGCAAACCTGTACAACACGGAGCATGACGAAGTGGACTTATTGCTCAACGAAAACCTAAGAACACTCCTCAGCTAAGAATTGCCTGTTTTGTGCAACCCGCGCTTTTGAGGAATCGCCTGTCAAACAGCGGCATTCCTCCGATAGCGTTTAACAATTTAGGATTGCACTGAACGTGACGGGTGGCGCGTTGTTGGCAAGTTGATGATGACTTCATCATCTGGGAATGTCTGCTTTCGGTAGCTTCGCGGCAGTGCTCGCTCTTGCAGCGTAGGTCGGCTCTCCGCCAATTGTGTTGAAAAACTCAGCCTTGAAGAAGTGATGGGGCGGTGATTCAATCGATCCAAGAACAGGAGGATCGAGCGAATGATGGGTCCGAGGCAGGTTGCGCAGAAATCGTTGTTCTACGAGTTCAGCATCGAGGATCACGTCCCCTCTGATCATTTGCTCCGCAAGATGGACCGGCACTTGGACCTTTCCGAGATCCGAAGCTTCATGGCCCCGTATTACAGCCACCAGGGTCGACCTTCGATCGATCCAGAGCTGATGATCCGGATGTTGCTGCTGGGTTACGCCATGGGCATTCGCTCGGAGCGCCGGCTCTGCGAAGAGGTTCATCTGAACCTGGCGTATCGATGGTTTTGCCGCCTCGACCTGACTGATCCGATCCCGGATCACTCTACCTTCTCGAAGAACCGGCATGGACGCTTCCGAGACTGCGATCTATTTCGGCATCTCTTCGAGACCGTTCTGGCACGCTGTATTGCTGAAGGTCTGGTCGGTGGTGATGCCTTCGGTGTCGATGCATCCATCGTTCAAGCCGATGCGAAGCGATTGAACAAAGTCGAGGCGAAGGACTGGACACCAGAGCGGATCACACGGGCAACGGATGAATACTTTGAGACGCTGGACGATGAAGCGTTTGGTGCCGCGACCACCGTGAAGCCGAAGGTGTTGTCGCCCGTCGATCCCGCGGCCCGGTTCACGGGCGCGAAGAAGGCCTATTCGATCTTCGCTTACTCGACGAACTACCTGGTCGATCTGGACAACGCCGTGATCGTCGATGTCGAGACGACCGCTCCCATCCGTCAGGCCGAGGTGAATGCCGCACTCGATATGGTCGACCGGGTCCAGGACAAGTTCGGCCTCTACCCAGAGCGCTTTGTTGGCGACGGCGCTTATGGCAATGCCGAGACGCTTGGCTGGCTGGTCCATGAGAAAGGGATCGAGCCGCATATTCCGGTCTTGGATAAATCTGCCCGGATTGATCAGACATTCTCCCGTGCCGACTTCACGTTCGATCATCGCAACGACCGCTACCTATGCCCTGCCGGGAAAGATCTACTTGCCCATCGCCGCCAGTTCCAAACCATCCGCCCGCAGGTGAAGGACGATGAGACTGTGCGTTACCGTTCGCTTAAGGCGGATTGCGACGCCTGCGACCTGAAGTTCAGGTGCTGCCCAAAGACACCGACGCGAGCTGTCACGAGATCAGTTCATGAAGGCGCGCGTGACTTGGCCAGATCAATTGCCGAGACCGACGCTTTCGTTGCCTCACGGCGCGCGAGGCGCAAAGTCGAGATGCTCTTCGCTCATATGAAGAAGATCATGGGGCTGGATCGACTGCGCCTCAGAGGCCCCAATGGAGCGAAAGACGAGTTCATCCTGGCCGCCACAGCACAGAACCTCCGCAAGATGGCGAAACTGCTTCCAGAGCCCGTCTGAGGAAGCAATTTTCCTCGACATCAGAGCTCCTTTCTGCAGCGCAATGAATTGTTTTTTCAACAGAATTCGCCAGAGATGTCAGTCACTCCCGGTCAAACGATTGAGAAGCGGCATCGCGTCAGTCCTGAACATAATCTGCACATAATTCGGAGTGCTGATTGTGTAAGTATTTGAAATCATTGGTCGGAGTGGCAGGATTTGAACCTGCGGCCCCTGCCTCCCGAAGACAGTGCTCTACCAAGCTGAGCTACACTCCGCTGCGTGGAGGTTTATATCGGGATTGGCAAGGGCTGCAAGCGGGATTTCTGGCTTGCCCGCTGCAGCTCTGGCGCTTATACAGCGGCGCACTTGGGACGTAGCTCAATTGGTAGAGCACCGGTTTTTGGTACCGTAGGTTGGAGGTTCGAGTCCTCCCGTCCCAGCCAATGCATCCTAGCCCAGTCGATAATCCTTTGCGCTGATCCCATGCTTTGCCAGCCGATCGTAGAAGGTGTTTCGCGCGAGCCCTAAGCTGCTGGCGGCTTCGCTGGCGCGCCCCCCTGTTCGTTTCAGGGTCTCGATCAGGACCAGACGTTCGAACCCATCCATCTGCTGGGCGAGCGTCTCTCCATGCATTGGGCCAGTCCGTAACCGATCTCCGAGAGCAAATGAGGTCGCAAATGCGCGCAGTTCCGGCAGGTTACCGGCCCAAGGACGTGCCATCACTTCGGCCAGGATCGTTTCTGTGATTTCTGGCATGTCGCCATCCAGGTTCCGGATCGCAAGGCGGAGTTGATGTTCGAAAATCACCGGCAGATCTTTGCGGCGCTCTGCAAGATTTGGGACACGAAGCTCGATCGCCTGCGTGATCTGATCGGGCCCGTCTGTGGGTAGTCCGAGGCGGATCTCTTCTAGACTCTGAACTGAAGAGGACAAAAGACGTGCATCTGAGCGCGCGCCAAAGAGTACCTGTAGATCGCCCTTCTGGCGATCCGAAGCCGCATCGAGATGTTTGCATGAGAGGTCGAATGGGCCCTGGGGTAGAACAAGCGTCTCAATAGCATCGTCAGCGACAACCCTTAGGTTGACGCGCAGGAGTGGCGGCGGCTCCGGCGCCAATTGGTTGATCACATAGGCGGCTTGCTTTTTCCCGGTCCCCTCTTCGCCTGTCAGGTGGACATTCTCACGACCCTCGCCCGCGCGACGCAATGCGGCGCGGAAGCTCTCAGTCACCTCAGACTGTCCGGGGAAGTGAAGCGCGGCAGGGTCATTGCGCAAAAGTGCGCGTTCGGCTTGGCGGGAGCGTAGGACCAGCGCTCGATGGGAAAGCGCACGTTGCAGAACATCGATCAGGCGTTCGGGACTGCAGGGTTTCTCGAGGTAATCATAGGCCCCCTCGCGCAAGGCCCGAATTGCGGTTGGAACGTCGCTATGTCCTGTCAGCAAGACGACCGGCAACTGGTCATCCAGACCTTGCGCATAGCCCAGAACATCGAAACCGTCCTGGTGGGGCATTCGGATATCGGAGAGGATGATGCCTGCGAAATTTGACCGGATCCGCCGCTTGGCTTGGACGAAGTTGGTCATGGGCAAAGCTGTGAGCCCGTTCAACTCGATCGTTTGGGCGAGCGAGCTGCGCAGCGCATCGTCATCCTCAATTATGAGAACCTGTTTGGTCATTGCGCCTCCGCCGGGGCTAAGGGTAGGCTGATGGTGAAACATGCACCGCCATTTGGTCTGTTCTCAGCGGTGAGGTCTCCGCCAAAGCTGCCGATTATTCCGTAGGAAATTGAGAGCCCAAGGCCGAGCCCCTTGGAGGCGCCGAGCTCCTTGGTCGAGTAGAAGGGCTCAAACACGCGAGAGGGATCAGCAATTCCGGGCCCGCTATCCCGGATTGCCACGATGGCTTTGCCAGCATCGGTTTGAATCGTCAGCTCGATATGGCGTATGGTGCTCCCGGCCATGGCGTCGATGGCGTTGGTGAGGAGATTGACCAGAACTTGTTGGAGCCTGACATGGCCACCCATAACCGTGACGGGAAGTGGCGGAAGCGTCTTCGTTAGGCTCACACCTGCTTCCGACAAGGCCGTCTCAACAAGGCCCATCGCATCCTCGCAGCAGGCGACCAAGTCAACTGGGCCAAGCGCCTCTTCTTCGTTCCGGGCAAAGCCTCGCAGGTTGCGGATGATCCGATCAATTCGGTGCACCTGCCCGGTGATCTGATCGAGGTTATCTTTCGCGTCGAGACTGCGATCAAGCTCGATCAATTGCATCCCATTGCTGGCATAATTGAGGATGGCGGCCAGCGGTTGGTTCAGCTCGTGACTTATGCCTGCAGACATCTCGCCAAGCGCGCTCATCTTAGAGGCCTGGACGAGCTGATGCTGGGTTTCGTGGAGCTCCTTAGTTCGACTTTCAACCTCCGTTTCCAGCCGCGCATTGGCGGCTGCCTCAAAGGCAAGCCTGTCTGACATGCGCCGTCGAAGGATCATCAAAGTGAGGCCTGCGAGGCCGATCAGCGCCATCAAGGCTGCGGCCAGCATCGCGGCAAGCCGAGCGACTGAACGCGCTGGTGCGATATCGAGGAAACCACGGGCAGTCATCGCGATCCGAGGAACAGGCAGACGGACAACCAGCGCTTCGTTGGGCAAATCCAGGCCGGGTTCCATTTGCCAGATCCGGTGGGGTCCAAGTCGCTCGACCTCTCTGCCTGGAAAGGGTTGAAACCGGCTAGATCCGCGATCACTGGCCTCTCTGAGGAGCAGTTCCGCTCGGTTGGCAACATAAACAATCCCGGCGGCATCGAAAAAAGCGACGGCTTCCGGGGCGAAAGCCCAATCGAACTCCAGTGCTGCGATCTCTGCCGAAATGATCAGCGCACCATTTGCCGGCGGCAGCCCGAGCGCGACACCGCGGCTAAACCGGAAGAGACGCTTATTGGCCTCCAACCCATGCTCTAGGCCAAGACGTCCATTTAGGGCCGCTGTCAAAAGGGGAGCGCCTGCACGCGAGATCTGGCCCGCGATTCCATCCGATGAGGCGACGACTGTTCCACTGCGATCGATTAACTCGACCTTGGCCGCACCATAGGCAAGCACTTGATCGCGCAGAAACGGCTCGATCGCTGTTGCGTCTTCACCCGCGCGCAATGCCGATTTAATCCTGGGATCACGTGCCAACACATTGCTCAGAACCTGAAATCGATCGAGCTGGGATGTCAGACGCTCGCTTGCCTGATCTACCCTAATCTCTCCTGTTGCAGCGAGCCCATCAAGCTCGGATCGCAGCGCGAGATCATAGACTTGCCCAGTAATCAGAGCAGCGGCCAACGCATAGACGAAAAGCAGAACAGCTTGCAGGGAAGGCACTTTGCTCTCGTGATTCGCGACATGGAGATGCGGACTACCTATGGCAGCCGAAAACTGTCCGAGATTTCGGACAAAACCCTGCCCATATTCAAGCGATTTTTGCAACGAATTGAAATTGATTGGAAAATTGCTTTGCGAAGAAAGGCTTTGTGCTTTTGCGCGGCGGATTGTTCGTTAGGTCGGCAACTGCAGAACAATCTGCTCACATCTGGGAGGAAGGCATGAAAGCCTATCTTAAAACAGCACTCTTCGCAGCCGCTTTGGTCGTCCCGGGCGCGGCCTATGCCGCCTGCGATGATGGCGAGGTCGTGATCAAGTTCAGCCACGTCACCAACACGGACAAACACCCCAAAGGCATCGCCGCGTCGCTGCTGGAGCAGCGTGTGAATGACGAGATGAACGGCAAGGCTTGCATGGAAGTCTTTCCAAACTCGACCCTCTATAATGACAACAAGGTGCTCGAGGCGATGCTCCAGGGTGACGTGCAGCTGGCTGCCCCGTCACTCTCGAAGTTCGAAAAGTTCACCAAGAAGTTCCGGATCTTCGATCTGCCCTTCATGTTCAACGACATCAATGCCGTTGAGCGTTTCCAGGCCTCCGCAACTGGCCAAAGCCTGCTCGACAGCATGCAGCGCCGCGGTTTGCAGGGGTTGGGCTACTGGCATAACGGCATGAAGCAGATGTCAGCGAACAAGCCGCTGATCGATCCCGCCGATGCCAATGGTCTGAAGTTCCGGGTCCAATCCTCGGACGTGCTCGTCGCTCAGATGGAAGCGATTGGGGGTACGCCGCAGAAAATGGCGTTCTCGGAGGTCTATGGCGCGCTCCAGCAGGGCGTCGTCGATGGGCAAGAGAACACCTGGTCAAACATCTTCGGCAAGAAGTTCTTCGAGGTGCAGGACGGTGTGACCGAGACCAATCACGGCATCATCGACTATTTGCTGGTAACCTCTGTCGACTGGCTCGACAGCCTGGATGCGGATGTGCGTGATCAGTTCCTGACGATTGTGGCGGAAGTCACCGAGAGCCGGAACAAGGAATCAACCAAGGTCAATGATGAGGCCAAGCAAGCTATCATCGCGGCTGGCGGCACTGTCCGGACGCTGACGCCTGAGCAGCG
>JBCDAS010000166.1:0-9403 GCA_039185235.1 Pseudomonadota bacterium | reverse complement strand
GGGTCAGCCTGCCATTGCCGGGCGCGCCCGGTCTGGCTGGCGTTGAAGTAGAGAATTCGGCTCGCAGCGAGTACCAAGAAGACAGCGATCACGATCTCGGCCACGACGCTGCCTGAGCCCGCAATACCGTCTGGATAGGGTGAGATCCCGCTGGTCGCCATCACGGACATGGCGTGCACGCTGCTTGCGAGCCCACTCTCCCCAAGGCCAGAGAGCACCAGTGCAAGACCGGCGGTAAGCCCTGCATAGACCGGCAGCACGATCCGGATCGCCCGATGCATCCGGGCTTCGAACGGCGCCGTTGAAGCGGTCAGGGCGATGGTTTGGCTGGCGGTGAGAACGCCGGAGGATCGAACACCTGCGGACTCGACCTCGAACCCTCCCAAACGCCGGGGCGCCATGATGACGTAAGCTGCGACAAGGGTGACCAGACCGCCCATCCATCCGACAATCCCGCGCCAGAGGTGGATTGCATCCGGTACCGACCGAAGATCGGTGAATAGGCTCCCACCTGTGGTCGTGAAGCTGAGCACCATTTCGACCCAGGCGCCAATCGCACCCAGCGTCGGCTCGAGCCTGAGCACTGGGATGGCGGCGAACATCGGAATAAGAACCCAGCATAGCAGCAGGGCCGAGAGCTCTCTTTGCGCCGAATCTTCTCGTCGGGGACCGATCAAGAATGTGAATGCTGCGGCTGAGACTGCTGTGAAGACGGCAGGTTGAAGAAAGGCGCGGGCGATCCGCCACTCCGACTGAAAGGCTGCGTATGTCGCAGGGACCAGCATAAGGAGCGCCAGCCCCCCCAAAAGCATCGCTAGGATCGGCAGGCGGAGCACCATGCTCAGAAGAACTCCATGCTGACCCGGAAGAGTTGCTCAACCCCGCGAACCGCTGCTGCTTCCGCAAAAACGACCAAGACATTGCCGACACGGACGACTGTATCGCCCTTGGGCATCAGCAACTGACCATCCGCGAGGATTGCGCCAATGATCGAGCCAGAGGGGAACTTGATGTCGCGGATCTGTTTGCCAGCAATGGGGGAGGTCGCCATGACCTGGGCCTCGATGACTTCCGCCTCCCCTGCCCCAATCGAATAGACGGATTTGATCCGTCCTTTGCGGACATGGCGCAGGATCGAGGAGACGGTCGTCGAGCGCGGATTGATCAAAGCATCGATCCCGATCGAGCCTGCAACACGCTCGAAAACGGAATCGTTTGAGAGGGCAACTGCGATCTTCGTCCCGGTTTCTTTGGCCAAGGCGCAGGACAGAAGATTGGTCCGCGCGTCATCTGTCAGCGCGACGATGGCATCGGCATTCTCGACGCCGGCCTCGGCCAGAAGCTCTGATTTTAGCGCATTGCCGTGGAGCACAATGGTTCGTTGCAAGAGATCCGCACTGTACTCGGCGCGGGCGCGGTCCAACTCGATGATCTTGGCGCGCATGCCTTGGCGTTTCTCGATCTCTTGGGCGACCTTCAGGCCGACATTTCCGGCACCAATGATCACCGCACGATCTGCGCGCTGGTTCTCTTTGCCGAAGATACCGACGGTTCGGTCCAGATCTTCATGGGCGGTGATGAAATAGATCTCATCCCCAGCAAAGACTTGATCATCGGCATTTGCACTAAACAGTTTGCCATCCCGGCGGATCCCGACCACGACCGCTCGCAATGTCGAGAAGAGCTCCGACAACTGACGCAAAGGGGTGTTCTGGACGGGGCAAGCGTCATCCAGCCGGATCCCGCCCAAATCGACTTTACCATCGAGGAATGGCTCAATATCGAAGCACGCTGTCGTTGCGAGGCGCCTCAGAGCAACCCTTGCAACCTCCGCTTCCGGCGAGATCACCACGTCGATGGGCATATGATCACGACGGAAGAGGTCGGACCATTCGGCCTCGAGATAGCTCTCGGTTCGGATCCGGGCGATCTTGGTGGTCACGTCGAAAACTGAGTGGGCGACTTGGCACGCGACCATGTTCACCTCATCCATCGAGGTGGCGGCGATCAGCATATCCGCATCCCGCGCGCCAGCGCGCGCCAGCACATCCGGGCGTGAGGCGAAGCCAGAGACGCCAGAGACGTCCAGCTCATCGGTCATCTGCCGCACCAAAGCGGGGTTATGGTCGATCACCGTGACCGAGTTGCCCTCGTTCGAGAGGTGGCGGACGATCTGATGACCGACCTGCCCTGCCCCACAGACGATGATTTTCATACGGAATCCCCGGCCACGGCCTCGTCTTCCTCGCCCGCCACGGCCACCCGGATCCCGCTTTTCGAAGTGGTCACGACGCCGAGCATCTTGAGCTTGCGGTGAAGGGCGGAGCGTTCCATGCCGACAAAACTCGCAGTCTTGGAGATATTGCCGCCAAAACGATTGATCTGGGCGATGAGGTATTCCCGTTCAAAAAGCTCCCGCGCTTCGCGCAGCGGCAAGCTGGCGACCAGGTTCATCACGCCGCCGAGGCCCGAGTCCGCGCTTTCATCGACCCCGCGGGACGGCAGTTCCTCGGCCTCAATCGGGTCGCGGTTCTCGCCAAGGATCAGCACCTGCTCCATCAAGTTGCGCAACTCGCGTACATTTCCGGGCCAAGAGCGGGTTTGCAGCGATGCAATTGCGCCAGGCGAGAGATCGCGCCGAGGCAAGCCTTGTTGCTGGGCAAAGAGCGCCAAGAAATGATCGGAGAGTTCGGGAATGTCCTCGCGCCGGGCCTCCAGTGTCGGCACATCGATTGGGACCACGTTGAGCCGGTGATAGAGATCCTCTCGGAACCGCCCCGCATCGATCTCTGCTTGCAGATCGCGGTTGGTTGCACTGATCACTCGGACATCGACCCGCACCGTGCCTTGACCGCCCAGCCGGGTAAAAGCTTGGTCAATCAAGACACGCAGGATCTTGGATTGTGTGCCCTGGGGCATATCGCCCACTTCGTCGATAAAGAGTGTCCCGCCATCGGCTCGCTCGAACAGACCCGGCCGCATGCCACCTTCGGCTTCAGAGCCAAACAGCGTCTCCTCCATCCGATCGGGGGCGATCGAGGCTGCGTTGACGACTACGAAGGGCTGATCGGCACGGCTGGACAAACGGTGGATGAGCCGGGCAGAGATCTCCTTGCCTGCTCCCGGTCCACCGGTTAGCAGAACCCGGCTCCCCCCTCGCGCCACCCGCTCCAAGCGCTGGCGATGGGCGGCGATCGCGGGGGAAGATCCAATGATCTCTGAAGCCCCTTCGCTCGCCATTCTCAACCGGGCGTTCTCCCGGCGAAGGCGGCTGGCCTCCAAGGCACGGCCGATCACCACAAGCAATTGGTCTATGTTGAAGGGCTTTTCGATGAAGTCATAAGCGCCCTGCTTCACCGCGGCCACGGCAAGCTCGATATTGCCATGGCCCGAGATGATGACAATCGGGATGCCCGGATTGTCGCGTTTGACTGATTTCAGGATCTCGATCCCATCCATCCGGCTCCCTTGCAGCCAGATATCTAGGATTATGAGATCTGGCGGCGATGCTTCGATCGCTGAAAAGGCCGTATCGGCATCATGGGCCGAGCGGGCCGTGTATCCCTCATCGGTAAGCAATTCCGAGATTAGATCCCGGATATCGGCCTCGTCGTCGACCACAAGTATGTCTGACATCTGCTACTCTTCTTCCTCTGCCACTGCGCCTTCTTTTGGGCGCGGGAGGCGCAATTCTACTCGCGCCCCAGTTTGCTCATATGCCCCATCGGCATCGCCGAGAACCAAGTCACCGCCATGCTGCTCCAAGATCCTGGAGACGATCGCGAGGCCCAGGCCAGTGCCGCCGGTGCGATGGGTCACATAAGGTTCGGTCAGCCGTTGGCGGTTCTTTGTCGGCAACCCTTGGCCGTTATCGATCACCGAGATCCGGTAGCTATGCTCAAAAACAGCCAATTCGACGACAATCCGGCCCTTGGGCTCTGACTCGTGGGCGGCTCGGGTCGCAACCGAATCCGTCGCGTTCTCAAGCAGATTGACCAAGCATTGATTGATCAGCCCGCGATCACAGAGGAATGGCACAGATGTCTCAGGCAGCAGAGGCTCGAACTCAATCTCAGGTCTGCCTTCGCGCTGCAGAACCAAGGCCTGGGTGATCAACTCACGCAGATCCTCTAGCTTCATTTCGGGCTCCGGCAGCCGGGCAAAGCGCGAGAACTCGTCCACCATGCGGCGGATATCGCCAGCTTGACGGGTGATCACATCGATATATTGCTCGAACCGATCGCTGTCCTCGCCCAGCTGTTTGGCATATTTGCGCCGCATTCCATCGGCTGAGAGCTGGATCGGCGTAAGGGGGTTTTTGATCTCATGGGCGATGCGCCGGGCGATGTCACCCCAGGCGGCCATGCGTTGGGCTGAGACCAGGGCCGTGACATCATCGACGGTCAGCACATAGCCTTCGTTCAGATTCTCGCGCGATTTTGGGGCGATCTGGACGAGGAACTCGTGCGGTTCCCCGCGCAGCGTGACCTTCACCTCGCCTCGCGCGATCTCCTGTGGATTGCTCGTGGCGCGGTCAACCAGATCCTCAAAGGCGGGCTGCACGTCAACCAGCCGCTCGCGATGGACGTCGAGCGCGTTGACCTCCAGCATTTCGGCCGCTGCATCGTTGATCAATTCGATCCGGGCCTTGGCATCCAGACCAATTACACCTGCGGTAACGCCCGAAAGAACCGCTTCGATGAAATGGCGGCGGCGTTCCGTGTCATCGCGCGCGCGGATCAGTGCGTCGCGTTGATCTTTCACTTGGCTGGTCATGCGGTTGAAGGCCCGGCTGAGGAGCGCGATTTCATCGGAGTCCCGGCCCTCGGTCACGCGGACATTCAGATTGCCCCGGCCAATCGCATCCGCCGCCCCGGCCAGCCGCCCCACAGGGCGCGCCAAGCGCTCGGCAAACCAAAGCCCCAGAAGGATCGCGCAGAGGATCATCAGAAGAGAGACCGCCAGGTATCGAACCGCATAGGCGACCAGCAAATCGTCCCGCTCCTCGCCAAGTTGCTCATAGAACTGAACGGTCTCACGGGTCTCGTCCAAAAGCCGCAGCACCTCGCCTTGCACATCCCGGGTGACATAGAGAAACGCATCCTGGAAGCGGCTGAGATGGACCAGGGCCCGGATCTCGCCATTCAAGTTGTCGTCGATGACCACTATCTCGCCCGCCCGGGCACGATCGAGCTGTTCCTGGGTCGGCTCTTCAAACCCAAAGAGATAGCTGAACTCACCCCGGGCCAGGATCTCGAAATCTGACGAAAATAGGTAGGTCTCATCCAGATTGCGGGCGATGGATTGCTCGCGAACATAGTTCAGCATCTCATTCGGCGTGAGGCGCCCTGCGGCCTCGTTCAGCTCGCGCTGCATCAGTTCGACATTGCGGACAAGAACGCTCAGATGCTCTCGCTCATAGGCCTCGGCGGTGATCAGCGAGTTGCGCACCACACTGCCGACCCGGTCCGAGAACCAGCGCTCGATCCCAAAATTCACCATCAGCGTCGCGAAAACGGCCACCACCAGGGTCGGTGTGAGGGCAACCAGCGCGAACATGCCCGCAAGCCGGGCGTGGAGTTGTGACCCGACCGAACGCCGACGCCGGGCCATCAGCACAGACGAGATCCGAACACCGATCACCGCAGCCAGGACTAGAACATAGGTGAGGCTGAGCAAGAAGGTTGCCGTGCGCGTCGTCTCTCCGACCCGACCTGAGCTGATCAGGAGGTAGTTCCCAATCACCACCACCGGCCCCAGCAGCACCAGGCCGAGGATCACATGGCCAAAGCGCGGGCCCGCCGTCAGGGTCCAAAAGCTCGGTTGCTCTTTACCCAATGGCCTCGCTTCGCTTGGATTTGCGTCGATCCCTGTCACGTCTGATGCGCCTGCAGGCCTCTCACTCGAGCCCGTGGCCTTCTGGCCACTGTTGCCAAACTACATCAGTTTCTTGCCCCGTGTGACGGGTATGTCAAGCTCTCGGATCTTCTTTCGCAATGTATTGCGGTTGATCCCCAAGAGATCTGCCGCTTTCAGCTGGTTTCCGCGCGTCGCTGCAAGGGTGATGGCGATCAGCGGTAACTCCACCTCTCTGAGGAACCGGTCATAGAGGCCCGGTGGCGGCAAATCGGCGCCATAGCGGTCAAACATCCGCTGTACATGGTGTTCGACGGAAGAGCCGAGCGTTCGGTCGCCCTGAATTCCGCCTGCATCCTCGCTGACCAGGCGTTGATTGGTCAGCTCCTCCTCGATGACCGAGGCTGGAATTGGATCATCAGGGCGCAGGGCTGCGATCCGTTTGACCATGTTCTCGAGTTCGCGAACATTGCCCGGCCAGTTATAATCCTGCATCCGACCGAACGCGTCTGCCGAGAAGGTCTTGCTCGGCAAACCCAGTTTCTGCGATTCGCGCAAAAAGGCGCGGGCCAGATCTGGGATATCGTCTTTGCGCTCACGCAAAGGCGGAAGGCGAAGCGGCACCACATTGAGGCGATAATAGAGATCCTCGCGGAACCCGCCTTCATTGATCAATTGGCGCAGATCCCGGTGGGTGGCCGAGATGATCCGCACATCCGCCTGGCGCGCGGTGCGCCCGCCAACCGAGGTAAACTCACCCTCTTGCAGCACCCGCAGGAGGCGGGTTTGCGCCTCGGCCGGCATATCGCCGATCTCATCCAGGAACAGCGTGCCACCCTGTGCTTGATCGAACTTGCCCAGCATCTTCTCGGTCGCGCCGGTAAAGGCGCCCCGCTCATGCCCGAACAGCTCAGATTCAATCAGATCGCGCGGGATAGCAGCCATGTTGATCGCGACGAACGGCCCGCGCGCGCGCTGACCAAAGTTATGGAGCGCCCGGGCGACCAATTCCTTTCCGGTCCCGCTCTCACCCGTGATCATCACCGTGAGGTCGGTGTTCATCAGACGGGCCATGACGCGATAGACATCCTGCATCGCCTGGCTGCGCCCGATAAGTGGCAAGTTCTCGTCGCGCTTGTCCTGGGGGTCGGCTCCGGTCGAGGGACGCTTACGCTCGGCAAAGGCTTTCTCGACCACCGAGAGCAACTCTTTCAGATCGAAAGGCTTGGGCAGGTACTCATAAGCGCCCACCTCAGCCGCGCGGATCGCAGTCATCACGGTATTCTGCGCGCTCATGACGATCACCGGCAGATCCGGACGTTTGCGCCGGATTGCGGGCAACACGTCCAGCGCGTCGCCATCGGGCATATGGACGTCCGAGACGACAAGATCCCCCTCGCCCTGATCAACCATCGACCAAAGGCCCGAGACGGAGCCCGTGGCCCGCACCCGGCAGCCGATCCGGTTCAGTGCCCGGGTGAGTACGGTACGGATCGCCTTGTCGTCATCCGCGAGCAGAATAGTGGCGCCTTCGATCATGCCATCGCCTCGCTCTTTCTCGAATACTCGGTCGCGAGGGGCAGTCGAATGGTGAACCGGGTCCAGCCCGGCTTCGACTCGCAGGTGATCACTCCACCATGATCCGCGATGACCTTGGAGACCAAGGCAAGGCCCAACCCGCTGCCGGAGCCTTTGGATGTGACGAACGGGTCAAAGATGTTCCGTTGGATCTCATCCGCAATGCCTGCACCATTATCCGTCACAGAAATGAGCAAGGGCAGGCTTTCGCGTCGTCCTGATGGGGTTGTGACCTTAATCCCAGCGGCATAGGCCGTGCGCAACATAATCACACCTCCGACCGAAGGTGCGGCCTCGGCGGCGTTCTTGAGCAAATTGATAAAGACCTGCATCAGCCGGTCGCCATCGCCCAGCGTCGCTGGAAGCGAAGGATCGAACTCCTCAATGAAGCGAATGCCCGAGGCAAACCCTGCTTTGGCAGCCGTTGCCGCCCGGTCGAGCACATCGTGAATGTTGATCTCGCTGGTCTCGATCGGTCCAAGATCACCGAATTGCTCGAAGCTGGCCATCAGCTTCCCAATCCGGGCGACCTCGTCGCGGATCAAAAGCGCAAGTTCCCGGTCGCTGTCATCCGCATTCATCTCGAGGAGTTGCGCTGCGCCAGAGATGCCAGCCAGCGGATTTTTGATCTCATGCGCCAGCATCGAGGCCATGCCCGAGACCGAGCGCGCGGCGCTCCGGTGATCCAGCGATCGGTCCATGCGAGCAGCGATCGACCGGGGATGGAAGAGCAGGATCACTGCCTCCGCCCGCTCATCTGCCAATGACGCGGTCAAATCCACAGTCCTGGGCGGCGTCTCCGGCCAGTTAAGCTCATAGTCGTAATCCGCAGCGCGCACCCCTTGCGCCAGCACACGGTCGACCAGTTCTGCGAGCCGGCTGTCATTGCCCAGAAAGGCGCTGATCGGACGACCGCTCATTTGACGTTCGGACAGGCCAAGGAAGTTCTCAGCGGCCATATTGGCGGCGATGATCTGATGATCTTCATCGACGACCAGAGCGGGGTTTGGCAAACCGCTCCAAATGCCTTCAAGCAGGTCAGGACGGTTCATGCGGCGAGCCTTTCGGGCTGATCGCCAAGGCGGCTTAGGACGCGCAGAACTGCCGCAGGATCAGTCTCTCGGATCACGGCGCTGCGCAACTCCGCGCCATGGGCAAGCGGCTTCAGATAGGCGTCCAAGTGTTTCCGGGCGGACCTGACACCGTTCTCAATGCCATAGAATGAGAGCTGCGCCTCGTAATGGGCGATAATGACATTGGCCAAGTCGAGGCCATCGGGCGCTTGAGGCACGGGGAGGCCCGCGAGGTAGGCCTCGATCTGCGCGAGGAGCCAAGGGCGGCCCAGCGCGCGCCGCCCGATCATCACCCCATCCGCGCCGGAGAGATCCAGCGCTTCGCGGGCCATCTCGGGGCTCACAATGTCACCATTGGCAATCACGGGAATGGAAACCGCCTCTTTGACGCGGCGGATCGCCGCCCAGTCAGCGCAGCCTTTGTAGAACTGACAGCGCGTGCGACCGTGGACCGTCACCATGCGCACGCCTGCTTGTTCGGCCCTGCGCGCAATCTCAGGGGCGTTCAACTGATCATCGTCCCAGCCAAGGCGCATTTTGACGGTGACAGGCACGTCGACCGCTTGGACAACGGCTTCGATCAGCGAAATCGCGTGATCAGGCTCCTTCATTAGCGCCGAGCCTGCCGCCCCGGTGGTCACTTTGCGCGCTGGGCATCCCATATTGATGTCAATGATGCGAGCGCCTTGCCCTGCCAAAAGCTTTGCAGCCTCGGCCATCCATTGCGCGTCCCGCCCTGCGATCTGTACGGCAGATGCCTGCGCCCCAAGGGCCAGCTCAGCTTTCTGGTGACGCGATTGCGGGGTGGCCAACACCTCGGCCGTGGCGATCATCTCCGAGACCACGAGCCCTGCCCCAAAGCGCGAGACCACATCGCGGAACGGGCGGTCTGTGAT
>JBCDAS010000165.1:0-9441 GCA_039185235.1 Pseudomonadota bacterium | reverse complement strand
GCGTGGCCTTTCTGAATTCCGCGAGCCAAACCTTGGCCAATTTGCCCCGAAGAGGCAACCAAAATTGCGCCATTTTACACACACACCAATTCCGGTATAAAATCGGTCCAAAACACCCAGGAAACATAAAACCATGAACGCAAACAAAATCGCGCAGATTTGCCCGCGCGCCGCCAATGGCGCCCGCGTCAGTTAGGGTCGCTCGGGATCGGGCTATTGCGCTTCGGCCAGGCGTTCTTTTGCCCAAGGGATGGCGGTGTCCTCGGGCGGTTCATTGGTCGAGGCATCATGTATCCCGCGCGGTCCAACCTGGGTTGCCTGCTGCGCGATCAGCATTTCGGCCAGCTGCTTCGATCCGAAATTGAACGTCTCCAGATAGGTCCGATCGCCGAGGCCGAAGATCGAGAATTTGATCTGGCTCAGATCCGGCGCATCCTCGCGCAATGCATCGGCGAAGCTCACTGCCGAGGCGGGCAACTCACCCTCCCCATAAGTCGCGCAGACGATGATATAGTGGCGCTCCGGGCTCAGATCTGACGGCGAGGTATCGTCCAAATCGGCAATCTCGACCTCATGCTCGTCACTGATGGCAGCCTCGATATCCTCACATAACAGTTCGGCACTGCCTGATTCAGTCCCGTAGAGCAACGTTACTTGCATTCCGAGTGTCTCCGGATCTCTATCGCGTCGAACAACGCCTTGTAGCTGGAAATCTTCGCACGGCAACGCCCTTCTGGGGCTGCGGCCAGTTCTGCCGCATCGATGGCCTGCCAGTCCTGATAATCCGTCAAACGGCCCTCGAAGCGGTCGAGCAGCGCGGCCCGGCCTGGCCTGCCGGCGCCCGCTTCGTTCAAATGCGCTGCGACATGTTTGGCGACCGAGATGGAATCGGCCCGGTTATCGGCGATTGTCCCCGTCGGTCCGCGTTTGAACCACCCGACGGCGTAGAGGCCCGGCGCCAGGACCCCCTCGGCGGCGTTGGTGGCGGCGCCCATCAACGCGTCGCGCTCTGACGTCTCCGCACCAAACCCGATCGCCGTGATTGCGCTGTCGAGATCGAGAGACTTTGCCGCGCCCGGGCGCGTGAGGGCGGCGCCGGTCAGTCTTCCTTGATCCTCCTCAAAGCGCTCAAGCTGCCAAGAGGAATGGAAGATCACCCGCTTTTGTGGGCTTGGGACCACGCGATCGAACAGGCCCTGAAGCGCTTGCACCACTGGTGCATCTGACACCTCGATCGCATCGCCCGGGGACAGCTCATAGGCAACATGGGCCAATTGCCCAAGCTCGCGGATCATCGAGGGATCGAACTTAGCATTCGCAAGCGGCGATCTGCCGATGACGTGGATCTCGGTCACCGCATCGTTGAGATGGGCATCATCAAAATCCGATCCGTCCAGATCCCCGGCGCCTTTTGCCAAAAGCCGGATCAAATCGACCGCGACATTTCCATTGCCAAACACCGCGACCCGGCGGCCAAGATCGGGCGCGAACCCGTCCGTATCCGGATGGCCATTCCAATACCGTGTGATCTCGCCCGCGCCATAGAGACCGGGCAGATCGGACCCTGGCGCATCAAACCCGCGATCTGCATAAAGCCCGGTCGCCAGGACGACGCCATCCATCATCGCGCGCAGCTCTTCCAGATCGAGATCCTTGCCAATCTCGAGATTGCCCAGAAGTGCGATGTTCTGGCGCTCGAACAAACGCGCGAACTGGCGAGACACGGTTTTCGTTCCCTGATGGTCCGCCGCCACACCATAGCGGAGCAGGCCATAGGGTACAGGCAGGCGATCGATGATCGAGATTTCCGCCTCTGGGCAAGCCTTGCGCACCGCTTGCGCCAAGTAGCAGCCCGAGGGGCCGGACCCAACAATTGCAAGCTTTCCAGCCATCAAAATGCTCCAGACAGCCTCAAGGTTCAGGGAGATGGACGGGAGGCTTCAAGAGCGACCGGCGCATTACTACAAAGAATAATCATTTCCCTCAAGTACAATTCTGTTGAGTTACCAGGCGAAGGATGGTTCAGTCCGACACTCTCTTCCAAGGCTTTGAGACGTCAGAAATGGACCACCAGATATTCGATGCCGGGCGGGTCGCGCTGCAATGTGGCGTAACGCTGACCGATTGCAAGATCGCCTACAAAACCCATGGCAGCCTGAATGCGGCGAAGGATAATGTCATCGTCTTTCCATCGCGCTATGCAGGCACTCATGCGGATCAGACCTATCTGATTGGCGCAGGGATGGCGCTCGACCCTGAGAAGTATTTTATCATATGTATCAATATGATGGGCAGCGGGCTGAGCTCGTCCCCCTCGAACACAGCCATCCCCTTGGCAGGGCCAGACTTTCCGCTTGTCACCCAATATGACAACGTCATTGTGCAAGAGCGGCTGCTGCGTGAGGTCTTTGGCATCGAACAGGTGCGCCTGGTCTGTGGCTGGTCGATGGGCGGGCAGCAATCCTTCCAATGGGCCTCGCTTTTCCCCGACCGGGTGGCGGCGATGTCCTGCATCTGCGGCCAGGGCACCACGGCGCCGCACACTTACGTGTTTCTCGAAGGCGTCAAACAGGGGATCATCAACGACCCTGCCTGGGCAGATGGCTATTACAAGGAACAACCCTGGCGCGGCCTGACGGCCAAGGGCCGGACCTGGGCGGGTTGGGCGCTCAGCCAGGAATGGTACCGCGCCCGCATGTGGGAGAGCATGGGCTTCGTCAGCCTCGAGGATTATCTCAAAAATGTCTGGGACGCGATCTACTATGGGCGCGACGCCAATGACATGCTGTCCCTGATCGCGACCTGGCAGGCCTGTGATCTGGCGAATAACCCAGTCTATCAGGGGGATCTGCCTGCTGCCTATGGGGCGATCAAGGCGAAGTCGATCCTGATGCCCGGGCGCACGGATCTCTACTTCCCAACGGCCGACAATCAGGCCGAGGCGGCGCTCATGCCCGATGCCGAAGTGCGCGAGATCGACTCGATTTGGGGCCATTACGCAGGTGGCGGCCGCGTGGCCGAGGACACAGCTTTCATCGATGCGGCGCTGAAAGACCTGCTGGCGTGAGTCATGACGTCATTATTGTCGGCGCGGGCAGCGCGGGTTGCGTGCTCGCCAACCGGCTCTCGGCAGATCCGGCATGCCGGGTGCTGCTGCTCGAGGCCGGACCCAGGGACAATCACATCTTCATCCGCATGCCCGCAGGCGTTGCCAAGGCAATCGGATCCCCGCGGTTCAACTGGCACTACCAGACCACACCCCAGAGGCAAATGAACGGGCGTCGCCTGGGCACCCCCCGGGGCCGGGTTCTGGGCGGGTCCTCCTCGATCAATGCCTTGGTCTATATCCGAGGCAATGCTTGGGACTATGACAATTGGGCGGCCCAAGGGGCCAAGGGCTGGAGCTATGGCGACGTGCTCCCCTATTTCCGCCAGGTCGAGACCAACGCCTTTGGGGCAGGGCCCTATCATGGCGGCGACGGGCCCCTGCATGTTTCCCACCCCGAGAGCGGCAATCCCGCCTTCCAGGCCTTTATCGATGCGGGCGTCGAGATGGGCTATCCGCTCAACCCCGATTTCAACGGGGCCGAGCAGGCGGGCTTTGGGCCCTTCCAGCTCAATATCCGCGATGGCAGGCGTTGGAGCGCGGCGAATGCGTTCCTGCACCCGATTGCCCAGCGCCAGAACCTGACCCTGCGCACAGGCGCGCAGGTGATGGGGCTCGAGCTCGACGGCACGCGGGTCACCGGGGTTAGGCTGCGCTCTGACACGGGCGAGGACGTGCTGAGCGCGGGTCACGTGGTCCTGGCCGCCGGCGCCATCGGAACCCCGCATCTGCTGCTCCTCTCGGGTATCGGCCCGGCGGATCACTTGACGGCTTTGGATGTCCCGGTGGTCGCCGATCGCCCGCAGGTGGGGGCCAATCTGCAAGATCACCTAGAGGTCAAGGTCAAGTATCGGATGACAGAGCCGCTCTCGCTCTGGTCCCATGCCAAGTTCCCGAACTACCTCTGGACCGGGGCGAGATATCTATTCACGGGAACCGGCATCGGCCGTCAACAAGGGCTCGAGGCAGGCGCCTTCCTATCGCTTGACCCTGAGGCCCCGGCGCCGGACACGCAGCTCCATTTCATCAACGCCCTGGCTTTCGATGGTGCGACAGCCTCGGATCGGGGGCATGGCTTTGCGATCGACACGACCCAGACCCGACCGGAGAGCCGTGGGACGCTGAGGCTCGCCTCCGCCGACCCAGCAAAACCGCCCTTGATCGACCCGAACTACCTCGCCGCCGAGAAAGATCGCGTGATGATGCGCGAGGGTTTGAAGCTTTTGCGAGAGCTCTGCCGCCAGCCCGCCCTTGCCAAACTCTGTGGCGAGGAACTGCGCCCCGGCCCGGATCTGCAGACCGATGCGCAACTGGACGAGGTCGTGCGCGCCACAGCAGACAGCATCTATCACCCGGTCGGCACGGCGCGAATGGGCAGTGATGCGGATGCTGTGGTGGATCCCGAGACGATGCGGGTCAAAGGGTTGGATGGCCTTTTCGCCGCCGATGCCTCGGTCATGCCGCAACTGATCTCTGGCAATACCAACGCGGCCTCGATCATGATTGGAACCAAAGGCGCCGATCTGATCCTGGCAGAGATCGCGCGATAGCTCCGCCTCAAGCAAGGGCGTCACCAGCTAAACAGCTTGCTCCCAATGACCGAGCCGATCGCCGCGATGATCAAAACCGTGATCGTATGGGCGGATAACGAGGCCAGCGGATCGTTGATCGGGCAGCTGATCGAGTAGGCCAGTGCCCCGACCGCCCCGGCGAACAGGCCCGCACAGGCGCCAGCGACAAGGGGCGATGCCGGCGCGCCACGCCGCAGCATGATCGAGGCCCCGATAAAGGGCAGCACCGCCAGCAAACCGACCGTCTGGAGACAATGGAGGACATGATCAACCCGCACCACAACCGCGCCCTCGGCCGTGGCCACCATAGCCAGGATCGCCAACACTCCCGCCAGCCCCGCGAAGGGGGCGAGCATCATCAACCGCCGCGGTGGCTCCGGCAGGCGCATCCGCGTCGCCACGGCAAGCGAGATCACCGCGAGCAGCGTCCACACGGCCAACCCGATCAAGCCGCTGGTCGGCCCATCGGATCGCACGCCATAAAGCAGGATCGACAGCGCCATGGTCGGCGGGATCGCAATCAACAGGCCCAAAGACGCATTCCGCGCCGTGAACTGGCTGGAGACCTTCGAAGGCTCGCTCGCGAGCCGGGCAATGAGATCATCGGTTTTCATCGCTGGGCCTGCCCAATAGCGGGCTCGCCATTGGCGAGGCGTTCCAGGCGCTGCAGACCACGGTGAAACGCCACCCTGACCGCCACTTCGGTGATGCCCAGGCGTTTCGCGCAGCTTGCCACGCTCAGCCCTTCGATGCTGAGCGCCGAGACCACCCCACGCTCGCGCTTAGGCAGAACCTCGAGCTTTTGACTCAGATCCCGCACCTCGCTCGGCAGAACAGCGCTTGGCTTGTCGGCAATCGTCTCGACCACACCATCCAGCGTGTCCGTCAGGATCGCGCGGCGCCTCAGCCGGCGCAAAGCGTCTGCGGTCTTGTACCGGATAATCGCATCGACCCAGGGCGCTATCGGGCGGGTCGCGTCCCAAGTATGGCGCTTGGTGTGCAGGCCGATCAGCACATCCTGCACGATATCCTCGAGATCGCCCAGGCACTGCCCCGATCGGCTGAGCCGACCCCGGGCAAAACAGCGGACCCTGTCGGCGACCTCAGTCAAAAGGCTATGATAGGCGATCTGGTTGCCAGACATCGCCTCTTGCATCCAATCGGACCAGCGATCTTCACGGTCGCACATGCATCGCCCTCGTGATCTTCGGGATCGGATGACAGGGTAGCGGATCCAGCCGCAGATCCCATGGCGAAAGCGGCCCGATCACCTCTTTGTCATGAGATGTAACGATCTCCCCGATCGAACGAATAAACAAAGGCAACGCGGCGGCGGGAGGGCCACTTCCGGCGTCCAGTTTGCATGAAAATGGATTGATCGGAGACCAGACAATGTCAGGTAAGAAAACCCTCTTCACCGTCGCGGCAGTCGCAACCGCTGTGGCCGCAGCATCGACCATGAGTGCCACAACCGCCCAAGCGGCTGCCAAAGAGAAATGCTATGGCATCTCGCTCGCAGGCAAAAACGATTGCAAAGCCGGGAAAGGCACAACCTGCGCCGGCACCTCGACCATCGACTATCAAGGCAATGCTTGGACCCTGGTCCCGAAGGGCGATTGCTTGCGCTATGGCGTCGATCAGCAGGCTGAGTTCGTCCTGCCCGAAGGCCGCAAAGGCTCGCTGGAAGAACTGGACCGCGATCTGCCGTCCTGATCTGCCGCAATTCGAGACCGGCGCGCGCGCCGGTCTCTCTGCCGCCAAAGCATCGGAGATCAAGATGACCACGCCCCAAAGCAACCGTCTGCCAAACCGTGCAGGCCTGCCCTTCAAGCACAGCCATTATGACGAGATCATCGAGGCCGGTGGCGGCGCGGGCTGGTTCGAGGTGCATGCGGAGAACTACATGGGCGATGGCGGCCCGCCCCTGCGGATGCTCGAGGAGATCCGCGCCCTCTGCCCGCTCTCGCTCCATGGCGTCGGCCTGTCGATCGGCGGGGAGGGGCGCTTGGACCGCGCCCATCTGCAGCGCCTGAAGGCTCTGATTGCGCGCTACCAACCCGCCAGCTTCTCCGAACACCTGGCCTGGTCGACCCATGACGGGGTCTATTTCAACGATCTGCTACCGCTCCCCTATAATGGCGAGACATTGGACCGGGTGGTTGACCATATCGACGAGGCGCAAGAGACGCTCGACTGCAGGCTCTTGCTCGAAAACCCCTCCAGCTATACCGAGCTGAGAGGCTCGACCATGGATGAGATCGATTTCCTGGTCGAGATCGCGCGCCGGACCGGCTGCGGGCTGCTGCTGGATCTCAACAATGTCTATATCTCGGCCAATAATCAGGGTTTCGCACCCGATGACTACCTCAGCCGGTTCCCGGTGCATCTGGTGGGCGAAGTGCATCTGGCCGGGCACGCGACCGAGATCGAGGCCGATGGCGGGCGCCTGTTGATCGACAGCCATGACCGCCGCGTCGATCAGGCCGTCTGGGCGCTGTTCGAGCAATTGCTCCGGATGACGGGCATTTTGCCAGTTCTGATCGAATGGGATGCCGACATCCCAGATTTCGAGATCCTGCAGGACGAGGCGGCGATTGCCGAGCGCGCGATGGCGCGGATTTCTCCTTCGATCGCTGCCCAATGACGATGGCCGGGGGCTCGACCATGGACGGGGAGGCCTTGCTCGCCTCCGCCCTGCTTGCGCCCGAAGACCCTGCCCCCGAAGCGGTTGCGGATGCGCATCGCTTTGCGGTCTATCGCAACAATGTCGTGGTCAGCCTGATCGATGCGATTGCCGCAACCTACCCTGCCGTTCTCGCGCTGGTGGGGGAGGCGTTCTTTCGCGCCGCCGCCCGCGAGTTTGTCCTGAAGAACCCGCCGGACTCTCCTATCCTGATTCACTATGGCGGCGCGTTTCCCGCCTGGATCGCCGCGTTCCCACCGGCCGCTGGTGTGCCCTATCTGGGCGATGTTGCCCGGCTCGAATGGGCCTGGAACCGGGCCTATAACGCGGCCGAGGCTGAACCGATCGATCCTGAGAGCCTGGCGGAGCTTCCGCCCGAACAGCTCGCCATGTCGGTGGTCGAACTCCACCCCTCCTTCGCGTTGATCTCATCGCCCTATCCCGCCGTCTCGCTTTGGGCTGAGGCGACCGAGCGTGTGCCCGCAACCGATCTGGATCTCAGCACACCCGAAACCGGCCTCGTCATCCGCCCGCGTGAGCTTGTCGATGTGCGCGCGATCACGCCTCAGATGGCCCGGTTCCTGACCCAAATCGCTGAGGGCGCTCCAATTGCCACAGCGGCCGAGACACTGGGCAGCGATCAAGGGCTTGTGGCAGAATGCGTGGCCGGGCTGTTCCAGCTTGGCCTCGCCGTGCGCCTGAGCGCGCTTGGCACGAAGACACCGGACTGAAGGGGAGACAATCATGCCGCTTTTCAACGCGCTCATGGGCTATTCAGACGCCGCGGGTCGCGGGTTCGAACGTTTGTTCGATGGCTGGCTGATCGGCCTTTGCGCCCGGCTTGTCTTTGCCGCAGTCCTCTTCCTCTACTATTGGAACTCAGCCCTGACCAAGATTGGCGATGGGATCTTTGGGATCTTCCAGATCTCCGATGGCGCCTATTTCCAGATCATCCCGCCAGTGGTCGAGGCGGCGGGCTATGATACGGCCGCGGTGCCCTTTATGCCCTGGGGCCTCGTTGTGATGCTGGGCACCTATGCTGAGTTCCTGCTGCCGGTGCTGATCGTCATCGGCCTTTTCACCCGCCTCGCGGCGCTCGGCATGATCGTCTTCGTTGTGGTGCAGAGCTATGTCGACATCGCCTTTCACGGGGTCGAGGCCGAGACGATCGGCGCCCTGTTCGACCGCTTGCCCTCATCGACCATCCTCGACCAACGTGCGCTTTGGATCTTCCTGCTGCTCGTCCTGGTGATCAAGGGCGCGGGCCGGGTCTCGGTCGATGGGCTGCTCAGCCGGGCCGCATCGCCCAAAGCGCCACCCAACCCAACGCCGGTCGACGCCTACTAGAGCAAAAACGGATCTGACTGGATCAGTCAGATCCTAGGATTTTGCTCAACACATTGAATCTGGACCAAAATTCTCTTTCAACCTGACACAGGTTGAAACGATTTTGGTCAAGGGCCTCGGGTCGCTTGCGAAAGGCTGGTGCTTTGGATGATCAGGTGCAGCGGCTCAACTGGCTGCGGTATCTTGCGGCCTGAACCGAGACTGCGTTCGCGGCCTCGAGTAGCCAAGACTTTTTCCGCCAGCGGCCTTTGCGAAAGCCCGCATGGCCCTCGTGATAGTTCAGATACTGGTTATAGGCATCTGTCATGGACACGTCGTTCGACCGTACGGTGCGGGACATGTACCAGCCCACGAAATCCGACGCATCTTCAAAGTCATTCCGATCAGCGCCGGAGTTGCCGGTATCTTTGCGATACCAGTCCCAGGTCCCATCGATGGCTTGTGCGTAGCCATAAGCAGAAGAAACCCGGCCCGTTGGGATAATACCTGCAAAATACGTCTTTGGCGGTCGTGCCTCGGCCCGGAACGAGCTCTCGCGCCAGATGATTGCCATCTGCACATCGATCGGCGCGTTCCACTTCAGCGCGCTGGCCTGCATCGCCTCGTACCAATCCGGGCGTTCGGCGAAGATCGCACACAGATCGTCCTGCGATCGCGGAGGATCACTATAGTCGGCCGACCCACAAGAAACCAGACCCAGCAACAGTGTTGCCAGAGTGATCATTCTGAGGGCG
>JBCDAS010000164.1:0-9598 GCA_039185235.1 Pseudomonadota bacterium | reverse complement strand
CTGATCAAAGCCCGAGGCGCGCACCGGAAACCCGGCGCGGGAGCTGTAGATCGTCTCGCGCCCATCGACCACTTCCGCTTTCAGCACATAAATCCGGCCGGGCTGGATCAGCGCCCTGTCATAGCTGAGCTCGAAAGGCGCTGGAAATCCACTCTGGATCTGAAAGCGCATACGCGAGAGCACAACCGCCGGCTCGTCCTGGCGCGACGTGTCCAAAAGCTCGACCACCAGAACCGCGCCTTCGGGCAGTTTGGGTGAACCGGAGACCATCGCAAAGCCCTCGACGCTTTTCAGATCGCCAGAGAACGCCAGGGACGGCAACAGGACCAAAAGCCCCGCCAACGCGCAGATCCAATGTCTTGCAGGCATCATCGCGACCTCGTCTTTGACTGCCTTTCGAAGGGAAACATGCGGGCGATGATGAGGCAATGACGATTCTTACAGAGTAAGGCGCCTCGAACTTGTACAGTCCAAGGCGTCCAATCGATGAAAGGGGGGCAGCATGTCCGACGACAACAAAGAGACGACTGAAATCAGCGATGACGCGATGGAGCAGGTCGAAGGGGGCCGGGGCCGCTTGGTCAAGATGGAGGTCGAGACCGACAGCTCTCAAAAAATCGAAAACAAGCTGACACTGGCAGGTTTCAATCCACAGCCAGAACCGCCTCCACATGCGATCACTGACCTGAAGAACAAAAACTGAGAAGCTCCCCGCCAGCAATCGCATAGCCAAAGCCTGCGGCAAGCTGTTAGGCTCTCAGAAATGACCCCGAAGACAGGAGACGGTAGTGACCGACAAGAAATCCGAACCGACGAAGATCGCAGACGAAGATCTCGATTCCGCTCAAGGCGGCGCAACGCTTCGAGTGAACAAGAATATGACCCTTAACAAGATCCAGAAGCCCACCTCCTTCACATCAAAAGTGGGGTTCGACCCCCAGCCTGAGCCACCGAAGGAATTCAAAACGAAGATCTAAGGGCCCGGGCATGGCGACTGGGGTCAGATGGGCCTCGCGCCCCTTGATCACAAGACTGTCCCCACAGCATGTCTGATCATCAGGCCGATGCTTCAGGGCTTTGCGCTCGTTGGGTTCGACACATTGGCGAGCGGATCTGACACTATCGAACGCCCTTCTGCGCGAGGGCGTTCTTTCTTGTCTTCAACACTCTATCCAACACTCTAGCCGTCGACCCGGATCGTGGCGTTTTTCGGGTCATAAGGGCTTTCTTCGACGACCTCACCAGCCCAGAGCTGGTTTTGCATTTTCACCTGGACCTTCTGACCGACGCTCGCGACACCCGGCTCGAGATAGCCAATGCCGATCTGCTTGCCGAAATGGACTGAATAGCCGCCCGAGGTCAGCCGCCCGACCTTGCGCCCATCAATGAACACCGCCTCGCGGCCCCAGGGGTCGGCATCGGCTGGACCGTCGATCAGGAAGGTCACGCATTTCGCCCGGACACCTGTCTCGACCATGGCCTCCTTGCCCTTGAAGTCTTTGTCCATGTCGATGAAGCGGGTGAGATCACTCTCCAGCGGAGTCGCATCCCGGCCCAGATCCGAGCCGAAGGCGCGGTAGCTCTTCTCCTGGCGCAGCCAGTTCTGAGCCCGCGCCCCGCAGAGCTTTAGCCCGTGCGCTTCGCCCGCGGCCATGATCTGGTCGAACAGGTAGTTCTGCATCTCCATCGGGTGGTGCAGCTCCCATCCCAGCTCGCCCGTATAGGCCACCCGGATCGCCATGGTCGGGCACATCTTGAGATCGATATTGCGCATCGAGAGCCAGGGGAACCGCTTGTTCGAGAGCGCCGTCGCGGGGTCTGCATCGACCACAAGCGGGCGCAAGATGTCGCGGCTCTTCGGCCCGGCGATCGCAAAGACGCCATATTGGCCCGTGACATTCATCAAGAGCATCTCGCCAAAGCGGCTGGTATTCCCCACGACCATCTTGGTCAGATAGTCGCTGTCATAAAGCTCGGCTGCCCCTGCTGTGACGAGGTAATAGGCGTTTGGCCCGGTGCGCACGATCGTCAGCTCTGTGCGGATCGTGCCCGCATCGGTCAGCGCATAGGTGAGGTTGATCCGGCCCTCACGCGGCAGCTTGTTGCAGGTCAGCCAATCGAGGAAAGCGGTCGCGCCTGGGCCTTGCAGCACATGTTTGGTGAAAGCGGTGGCGTCGAACAGGCCTGCCGCCTCACGCACGGCTTTGGCCTCTTCGACCGCATATTGCCACCATCCGCCGCGGCGAAATGAGCGGCCGGCGTGATCGTCGAAACCTTCGGGCGCGTAGTAGTTCGGCCGCTCCCAGCCATTCACCTGACCGAACTGCGCACCGCGCGCTTTGACCCGGTCATAGCATGGCGCGGTTTTCAGCGGGCGGCAGGCCTCGCGTTCCTCATCCGGGTGGTGGAGGATGAAGACATGGGAGTAGCACTCCTCGTTCTTGCGCGCGGCGTATTCGCGGTTCACCCAGCGGCCATAGCGGCGCGGGTCGAGCGACCACATATCGATCTCGGCCTCGCCCTCGGTCATCATCTGCGCCATGTAGTGGCCGGTGCCGCCCGCCGCTGTGATGCCGAAGGAAAAGCCCTCGGCGAACCAGAAATTCTCGACGCCGGGTGCCGGGCCCACCAACGGATTGCCATCGGGCGTATAGCAAATCGGCCCGTTGAAATCGTCCTTCAGGCCCACGGTCTCCGAGGACGGGATCCGGTGGATCATGGACATATACTCTTCTTCGATCCGCTCGAGATCGAGCGGCAGGAGGTCAGCGCGGAAGCTCTCGGGCACGCCATGGACCGCCCAGGCGGGCGCGCCATGCTCATACGGCCCCAAGATCCAGCCGCCGCGTTCCTCGCGGACATACCATTTGGCATCCGCATCGCGGAGCACCGGATGCTCGCCATGGGATTTGCGCCATTCGACCAGCGCCGGGTCGGGCTCGGTGACGATATATTGGTGTTCGACCGGGATCGCCGGGATGTAGCAGCCGACCATGGCGGCCGTGCGTTGGGCGTGGTTGCCGGTTGCGGTGACCACATGCTCACAGCGGATCTCGAAGGTCTCCTCACCCGCGACCAGATTGCCACCTCGCTCGACCATATGGGAGCCTTTGACGATCCACTCGCCATTGACCCGCTCGAACCCATCGACCTGGACTTTGCGATAGATCTCGACGCCGCGTTGGCGGGCGCCCTTGGCCATCGCCTGGGTCACATCAGCGGGGTTTATATAGCCATCGGTCGGGTGGTAGATCGCACCCTTCAGATCCTCGGTCCGGACCAGGGGCCAGCGGTCCTTGATGTCGCTCGCGGTCATCCACTCATAGGGAATGCCAACGCTATCGGCGGTCGAGGCATAGAGCTGATACTCATCCATGCGATCCTGGCATTGAGCCATGCGCAGATTGCCAACCACCGAGAAGCCTGCGTTCAGCCCCGTTTCCTCTTCGAGGGTTTTGTAGAACTTCACCGAGTAGTCGTGGATATGGCTGGTCGCGTAGCTCATATTGAAAAGCGGCAGCAGCCCGGCGGCGTGCCAGGTCGAGCCCGAGGTCAGCTCATCACGCTCCAGCAGCACCGTGTCCCAGCCCGCCTTTGCCAGGTGATAGGCGATCGAGGCACCCACGGCCCCTCCGCCGACGACAACTGCACGCGCATGGCTTTTCATGGCTCTCCCCAGGTTCCGAGTGACTGGGGCGATATTGCATGAATTGCCTGGCTGCCGCGAGAGAGCTGCGACGATCACATTTCCAAATCCGACATGATCTGTCGCAGCTGGGGCAGGTCTCGCGGCTGTCGGCCAACCAGGGCGGTCGCGATCAGTGGGCTCCGCTCCGGCTTGCGCGGGGACGGCGCGCGCGCTAGGCCGAGGGCTATGCAGGGTCTCGGCAGTCTGATGGGAAATTTGGCCGCAGGCTTTAGGTTGATCACCTGCTTGCCGGTGCGCGGCGAGATGTTCGTGACCCGCACCGATCAGCTGATCCTGTTGCTCGTGCTTGCAATGGCGATCCAGCTTGGCGGCGCGGCGATCCCCGCCTGGCCGATCGCTGGGGTTTGGGCCTATGGCCTTGGCGTGATGATGCTGAAGTTCACAGCGATTTTGGCGTGTTTGCAGGGATTTGCCTGGATGCTTGGGGATTGGCGCAAGGCGGGCGGGCTGCAGGTGATGGTGCTGTCCGGCGGGGTCAATGCGGAGCTCGCCTGGCTGATCCTTGCCAACAGCATCGATTGGCGGGTCTTGCCACCCTATGCGGGGTTTCTGATCCCGAACAGCTTTCTGGGATTTCTGGCGATCGCGACCCTGCGCGGGCTCAGGATGCAGTTTGGGCTGCCTTGGGTCTGGTCGGCGCTGCTGGGGGCGCTGCTCGCGGTCATCCTGTTGGCCTTGGGGCTGAAACTGGGCGGTGTGCCACTTTATCAGAGCGGCTAGATCAGGCCGAGCCCCTGCCCAACCACCGTGCAGGCGTCCCCGGGCCCTGACGGGCCTACGGCGGGCCAAGCCCGCCACCCATGCAAGCATGGGCAGGGACGCCCAGCGCCAAGCTCAGAGTTGTGCGAGAGCAGTCCGGCTGGGGCCAACGCGCCCGCAAGGGCGCCAAATATAGGCGTATGCGGCGCAAGCCGCATTCCGTTTGGTTCGATCTGGATTAACCCGCCCCGCGAACCCGGTCGAGCAAGGTGCCCGAGACATAGCCATCCGGGATCAGACCATTGGCTCTTTGGAACGCGCGCACAGCGGCGCGGGAGTTGGGGCCGATGATCCCATCCGCCCCTTGCGTGTCATAGCCAAGCGCTGTGAGCCGGCGCTGCAGCTCCTCTTTCTCACCTCGGCTCAACGCCCTATCAGCCCTTGGCCAATCCGCCAGGAACGGCCCGTCGCCGCCAATCCGGTCAGCCAAATGTGCCACGGCGAGCGCGTAGGAGGTCGCGTTGTTATAGCGTTTGATCACCCGGAAATTCGGCAGCGCGAGAAATGCCGGGCCTTGCGCGCCTGCGGGCAGGATGACCGAGGCTTCGACCTCTGGCAGAGCCCCGGCCTCGATCCCCAGCGCAGCCCAGGCGCTGATCGGTTTGCGGATTTGCTGGCCCGCCTGAGCAAAGTCAAAGCCTCGCGGCAGCCGGATCTCGACCACTGCGGGCTCGCCAAGGGTCCAGCCAAAACGGCTGAGGTAGTTGGCGGTGGATGCCAGAGCATCCGCCGGATAAGCCGCCCAGACATCCCGCCTGCCATCGCCCGTATAATCCACTGCGTAATCGGCATAGCTGGTCGGGATGAACTGGGTATGGCCCATCGCACCTGCCCAAGAGCCGATCATTCGCCCGCTCGAGACATCGCCCGATTGCAGGATCTTGAGGGCTGCGACCAGCTGCTCCTCGGCAAACGCCTTGCGCCGCCCGTCATGGGCCAGGGTCGCCATGGAGCGGATCACCGGGATCGAGCCCATATTCACACCATAGGCGCTCTCCAGCCCCCAAATCGCCAGGACCACATTGCGATCGACCGCGAAGCGCGCTTCGATATCGCGCATCAGGGCGGCGTTCTCTTGAGACTTCTCGCGGCCGTTCTCGATCCGGCTGGGGGAGACGGCGCTGTCGAGATATTCCCAGATCGGGCGGGTGAATTCCGGCTGAAATCGGTCAAGCTCGAGAACCCGCGCACTGGGCGTCACACCGGCAAAGGCCTGATCAAAGGTCTCAGTCCCAATGCCTTGCGCCAAGGCCCGGGCGCGGAAGCCACGCTGCCATTCGGCGAAGCTCTCAGAGGCCACTTCTCGCATCTCGGCCTTGGGTTTTGGGACCGGCTGCACCGGCGCGGTTTCGGCCGAGATCGCCTGATTGGCCCCGGGTTGGGCACAGGCCGAGATGGTGGTGAATAGCGCCAGGGCCAGCGCGTGGGATTGCCTGCTCATCGGGTTTCTCCGTGGGTCTCTGCGTCCCCTTTGGTTTGAGCAGAATAGCCTCAATCCCCCGCCGGGTCGAGACGCGCGCGGCGCTGGATTGCGCCAAATTCCTTGGCCTCGATCCGGGCGGCGGCCTGGCTGAGCGCTTCGATCCGGACTTGCATGGTAAAGGCGGTTGCGTGGATCATGCGAGCCCTGTCCAGCATGATGCCCACATGACCTTTCCAGAAGATCAGATCGCCGCGGAGCAGGGCCGCGTCTGGCGCCAGTGTCGCACCAAGCCCGCTTTGCATATCCGAGTCCCGCGGACACTCATGGCCACCTGCTTGCCGCGCCAATTGGACCAGGGCCGAGCAATCGATGCCCAAGGCCGAGCGCCCGCCCCAGACGTAAGACACGCCAAAGAACCGCTCCGCCACGGCCACCCAATCGGCCTCTGGCGCATCGAGCGGTTGGAGCTGGTCGCAGGGCACCCAGCCTTTGGGCGTGCGGGCATAGTCCTGCCGCATATCAACGACTTCGAGCTGGGCGCCAAAAGGATACTGGGCGATGGGTGGATGCTTCAGCGCAGGTTCCGCATAGACCTGGGCGGCCAGCGTCTTGACCCGGTGGGTCGGGGTGAGCGCGGGTCCGAGAGCCTCTTCTGGAAGATAGCCGACATAGCCGTCCAACCCCGATTGGCCCCAAGCCCAGCCGTTTTTGCGCTCGTAGAGATCGAAAGGCTCGCCCAGGATCAACTCGGTATCCAAGGCCGCTGCCGGATCCGGGCGGGGGCGCAGGGGGGCTGCGAGCGCTGCGATCTGCATCCGCTCGGGCGCCACGAAATTCGCCGCCTGAACCTGCCCCTCCAAATGCCGCGCCGCGAGATCCGGGCGGGCGGGGGTGAGGCGGCGGTCAAACTCAGCCATAGCGTTTGCAGAGCATCTCGAATGCTGCACGGCAGGCTTGCGCCTCGCCCCCTTTCGGCCGCCCAGGCAAGTCCTTTGGCGCCCAGCCATAGATGTCGAAATGCGCCCAAGCCTCGCGATCCACAAAGCGCTTTAAGAACAAAGCCGCGGTGATCGCCCCGGCAAACCCGCCCGCGGGCGCGTTGTCGAGATCGGCGATTTGAGGTTCGATATCCGCCTCATAACCCGGCCAGAGGGGCATCCGCCAGAGCGGGTCCGCGCCGCGCTCGCCACCTGCTATGAGGTCCTTTGCCAGCACCTCGTCATCGGTGAACATCGGCGGCAAGTCAGGGCCAAGCGCCACCCGGGCTGCCCCTGTGAGCGTCGCCATATCGAGGATCAGCTCTGGCGATCCCTCGCAGGCCAGCGCCAGCGCATCGGCCAGGACCAACCGCCCCTCGGCATCGGTGTTGTTCACCTCGACCGTCAGCCCTTTGCGCGAGGTCAGGACATCGCCGGGGCGGAAGGCGTTGCCCGCCACCGCGTTCTCCACCGCCGGGATCAGAACCCGGAGGCGGATTGGCAGCTCCTTGAGCATGATCATCTTGGCGAGGCCCAGGATGTTTGCAGCCCCGCCCATATCCTTTTTCATCAGCGCCATGGCAGAGCTGGGCTTGAGATCCAGCCCGCCTGTGTCGAAACAAACCCCTTTGCCAACCAGGGCGATCTCGGGGCCCCTACCCCAGCGCATGTCGATCAGCCGCGGAGCCTGGGCCGCGGCCCGGCCGACCGTATGGATCATCGGAAAATTGGTGGCGAGCAGGTCCTCGCCCTGAATCACGGAGATCTCAGCGCGGTGCGCAAGCGCCAACTGGCGGGCTGCCGCCTCCAACGCGGCCGGTCCCATATCGCTCGCGGGCGTGTTGATCAAATCCCGGGCCAAGGTGCTGCCAGCGATCATCGCATCGATATGGGCCTGATCGACGCCGTCTGGGGTCTCGAGGGTACGAAAATCCTGCGCCTCCCCCTTGTAGCGGGTGAAACGGTACTGTGCGAGCTGCCAGCCAAGCGCGGCGCGGGTGGCCGTGTCAGTGTCCATCACTGTCGCGATCCGATAGCTGCCCTCTGGCGCCGAACGGGCAAATTTCCCGATCGGAAAGCGGGTTCGGGCGCGTTTCTCCGGCGCACCCAGCCCAACCAGCACAGCGGCGATGCCGCCATCCGGGGCAGGGATCGTCAAAGCCTCGGCCGCGGCTGCGGAGAACGCATTGGCCCGCGCCCAGGCAGCCCCCTCGGGCGAGAGCATAGCGAGGAGCTCCTCCAAACCCTCAGGGTCGGTCAGGTGAATTGGAATTGCCGTCATCTTGCGCCCCCTTTGCCCTTCATCCTAACCGGTAGGAGGGAAAAGGAAAGGCGGCTCAGTTGAGATGATCGAGATGCACCCGAAGCGCGGTCAGCGACACCGGACCCAGCGCCAGAAACGTCTGGACGAGCCCGGCCATCGGGCGTGACGGCTCGGCCATCAATTCCTGCTCGAGCTTGCGCGCGCCAACACTGAGCGCGTGCAGGCCAAGATGACCCGCAGCCCCGGCAATGTTGTGAGCGGTCCGCGCAACCTCTTGCCGCGCGCCCGTCTCGGCCAATTGCGCGAGTTGCTCCAACCGGTCGGACACCTCGATCAGTCCATCCGCGAGCACGTCGCGGGTGACCGAGAGCCCAAGTGCATTCTCCAAACTGGTCAGATAGGAATTATCCAATAACTCCGCCTCCGGCATTGCCGGTATGCGTTGTGCCTGCATCGTCTCACCCTCCGTTCACGGCGACTGTCGCGGCGGAGGATGAACATTCGGCTAAAGCGCAAGATCGTCATTGTCTTGTTATACTGTAACACCTAAGAGTGGCGGCCGAGCCATAGGACAGGTGCGCGATGGGTTATGTCACAAAAGTCGCCGGGGATGCGGCGATCGGAGTTGGGGTCAGCGAGACATCCGAGGGCTTGAAGGTTATCTCTGAGCCCGGCTGTGCCGCCGCGATCTGGCAGCGCCGGCCAGAGCCCGAGATCCAAGACTGGCTCGACCAAATCGACCCGGCGCGTTTGCCCAAGGGACGGGTGATCCTACGCCCCGATGAAATCAAGACAGCGGTCTCGCGCCTCTGCGACGAGGCGGATCTGCCCAAAGGGCGCGAGCGCGACTGGCTCTCGGCCGACATCGCCCAGCTCGCGGCCCAGTTCAACGCATTGGTGAGCTCGCCCTATATGCGGCTGCGTCTCGATGTGGTGACGACCAATATGTGCCGGAAGTTCCATATCGACTCGGTCATGGCCCGGCTGATCTGCACCTATCGCGGAACGGGCACGCAATATGGCGTTTCGAGCGATGGCACGGATCCCGAACAGATCGCGACAGTGCCAACCGGTGCCCCAGTGATCCTGCGCGGGCGGCTTTGGCCCGAAAGCCCGGCCTCGGGCCTGTTGCATCGCTCTCCACCGATCGAGGGCAGCGGCGAGACGCGGCTGGTCCTGGTGCTCGACCCGGTCTTTGATCTTGAGGGCGAATTCTGATGCGCGGCAATCGCGGTCGCACAAGCCTGAAACGCAGGCGGCGCCAGGAAGATCCGATGCAGGAATACGACCGGCTGCCCCCCAAGCTGCGTGCCTGGCTACAAGCAGCGGCGCTGCCTTGGCGCCCCAAATCGGTCCGCCGGGCCTATGCCAGGGCTTTGGAGGAAACACACGACGAGCATCGCGCAATCGAAGCGCTCGACCGGCTGCAAGCGAACCTCATCGCAAAAGACGCGAGCCGCGTCTGG
>JBCDAS010000163.1:0-9682 GCA_039185235.1 Pseudomonadota bacterium | reverse complement strand
GGCGTCTCCACACGACCCGGCCTGCTCAGCGCTCTATCCCTGCCAATGCGTCTCGCACCAACCGGGCCCAACGCCTTGCGCGACACCCTTCGTAAAACTGGATGTCGCCTTAACCCGTAAATCTGGATGTCGCTTGACAGCTGAATGATCCAACTGAGCTCCTTCTCATTGAAAACGACGGCGTTGACCGGAGCAAGCGCGCCGATCTGCGCAAAGGGTTTGTTGGCATCTTCAATCTCAGCCATACCTGCCAAGCTCTCTCTTTTGTTGGACGATTTACGGATGACACAGCCCGAGGGCGCAAGTCACGAAATCACGGCCCAAGCCTATCAGACCTTGTTGCGCTCTTCTAAGCTCAGTCTGATGCTGAGGTCCTAATTTACAATCACGTATAGTTTGGCGTAGGTGAGGTAAGCTGCAGGTTTGACTGCGATTTATTTGCTGTGTCTGTGCGAATCTGATTTGCCTTTGCCTTGCCGATTGCTTTCACTTGTGGAAAGGTCGCTATGCTGAGCGGGAACCAATAAAGTAATGAAGACAGGCGAGGGGAGTATGACAGCTACTGGCGCGCGTCAGTGGTTTCCCGGGAAAAAGATCCTCGGTCGGCGGAGCAGGCATTGGCTTGCCCTAATGGGGGTTGTTGTCTTGCAAGCTTGTACCGAGCCAGAGGCGATTGAACCCGACTTTGCACGTGTCGAGACACAGTCGTTACCGGTTCTCTCTGGAACCGAGAACGCCCGGGATGCGATTCTGACCGCCGGTGTTACGAATGAGCCACGTGTGCGCAGGCAGGATGGAACTGGCGAGTTCTTAAACACGGACCGTGCTTTCCCGTTCCCCGCACCGCCGTTGAGAATTGATGCGCTCCCCAATGGCGAGTTCGCGGTCAATCTGGTCAATGTGCCGGTGCTTCAAGCAGCGGAAGCTGTTCTCGGAGAGACGCTGGGTCTCGCCTTTGTGGTCTCACCGGATGCCCAAGGTTTGATCACGGTCTTGGCCTCACGCCCGATCCCGAGCGATGCGTTGTTGGACAGTTTCCAAGCGGCGCTTGAGGTCAATGGGCTGGAGCTGGTGTTGACGGACGGGACTTATACCGTACAACGCCAACCCGAGGAGTTTCGCCGTGTTCGGCCGATCGGGCGACCAGGCTTTGGCGGTCGGACGGTCTATGCCTTTCCACTGCAGTATATCTCAGCCGCCGAGATGATCCGGATCCTCGAGCCGCTCGCCTCGCCAAGTGCGCGATTGGTCCCGTTGGCGAACCGAAATATTGTGCTCGCAGCAGGCTCTGACGATGACATCGACGCGATTGTGGATGCGGTGGATTTGTTCGACGTGAATACGCTGGCTGGCAAATCGCTTTCACTGGTCACGGGGCTCACCGTCAACCCGGTCACCATTGTCGATGAGCTCAACATCGTCTTCGACACTGGCGAAGGGGGCGCGCTGCAGCAAGTGCTGACCTTCGTGCCGAACCAAGAACTTGGCTCGATCCTGATTATCAGCACCCAAAAGTCCTATGTCCGCGATGCTGAGGCTTGGATTAGAAGTTATGAGGCCTCGGCTGGGCGTGAGGTTCAAACAGCCATTGTATATCAGTTGAACAACCGTACGGCCGTTGATCTCGCGCCAGTGCTGAACCGATTGCTGTCCTTCGGCACCTTGAACTTCGCAGGCGGTGTCGCTGTTGATGGGCCCGCTGGCGAAGACCCGGCCGGATTTGTCGAAGTTGATGGTGAAATTGATCGAAGCGAGGGAACCGCACGGATCATTCCCGACGATGTCAGCAACTCGATTTTAGCCTATGCGACACCTGCGGAGCATAACGAGCTGAAGAACCTGATCGACCGTCTCGACAGTGTTGCAAACCAAGTTCTGCTTGAGGCGATCATTGCCGATGTTCAGCTCACGGACGAGTTGGACTTTGGGGTTCAGTGGTTCTTGCGAGACGGCAATTTTGCATTCAACTTCTCCTCCGGGGCGGCGGCTGCGACAGCTGCCAGTGTCACGGCTGGACTTCCAGGCTTCAATGCGATTTTCTCGGCGGGCAATGCATCGGTCGCATTGAACGCTTTGGCGTCGATCACCGATCTGAATGTGATCTCGGCGCCGTCTCTTTTGGTGCTCGACAACCGGGAAGCGGAGCTGAACATTGGCTCGCAGGTTCCCATCGCGACCCAGTCCTCCACCAGCACAACGGATGCGAATGCGCCGGTTGTGAACTCAATTACTCAGCTCGAGACCGGGGTTATCCTGCGAATCAAACCGCGGGTCAGCGATGATGGCCGTGTGATCCTGGACATCTATCAGGAGGTCAGCGATGCGGTCACGACCACCACGTCGAACATTGACTCGCCAACGGTCAACCAGAGCGTTGTGACGACCTCGGTTGCAGTCGACCACGGCCAGAGCGTGGCGATCGGTGGCTTGATCCGCACAAGCGTCGAGGAACGCCGATCAAAAGTTCCGTTCCTCGGAGACATTCCTTTGTTCGGCGCGGCCTTCCGGAACACGGATGACAAGGATCAGCGGCGTGAGCTGTTGATCATCATAACACCGACTGTGATCCGAGATGCGTCCGAGGCGCGCCGCGCCACCGACGAATACCGCTCTCGGTTGTCTGACCGGCTGGGTAGAACCCCTCCCGTTCGAACGAACCAAAACAAGCTTGAGAGGATCTTTCGTTAACCATTGACACCGACCACGCGACGGGGACGAGTTGGAGACATGAAGTTTGCATTCGGCGAGTTTGAACTGAATGCTGCGCAGCGAAGCCTTGCGCAGGCCGGCAGTGTCATCTCGATAGAGCCCAAGGCCTTTGATGTCTTGGTTTTTTTGATAAAGAAACGCGACCGCATGGTGTCTCGTGACGAGTTGCTCGAGGAGTGTTGGGCAGGCATCTATGTGAGCGACGGTACGCTGAGCAGATGTCTCAGCCGAGTGCGCCAAGCGTTGGGTCAGGACCGAAAGGCCTCGAGCCCGATCCTTACGGTCCACACAAAGGGATACCGGTTTGTCGAAGAACTGAGTTTTGCGGGGGATCTGGAGCTCGAAGAAGAGGTTACTCCAATCGATGAGGAGCCGTTCGAGGCTCAATCCCTGGGCGTTGAGCGCCGCTTTGTATCGATCGTCAATACTGTTATTTTCTCAAGTGGCGCCTCGCAGGAGGAGCGCCAGCAGAAGGGGCTTTCATTTGCTGCCGAGTGCCGCAACCTGGCAGCCAGCCACGGTGTCGAGACGCTGAGCTCCTCAAGTTCGGAAGTTGTGATCCAGGTTGGTTATCCCCGGGCGATTGAAAGACCTGCGGCTGTTGCCGTTTCGGTCGCAGGCGGGATCTTCGAGGCGGGTCGCAAGACGGGCCTCGGAATTCGCGTAACAGTCTCTTCTGGGATCGCGGTTAGCGATGATCGACCAGACAGGACGACGATTGCAGGGCTGGAACCTCTCCGGATCGTTGGATCGGTTGCTCCTGGTGAGGCCGAGTTCTTGATCGATGACCGAACGGCGTAATTGGTCGAGGCCTCGACTGAACTGGTTCCTGAGAATGTTGTCTCGGTAACTGGAGAGACTGTCGATGCTTGGCGGGTCGCGGCGTGGGACCAAACACAGGCGACGCGACGGAGCAATACCGAGCCGCTCTTTGTCGGTCGGGAGAGTGAGCTTCGTTTGCTCGAAGATCTCTGGCGTCGGATCAAGACTGGGCTCGGCAAAATCGTGACAATCAGCGGTGAGGCGGGCTTTGTTGAGCTGAAAATTAGGATCGTATTTCGGGTTATTGGGATTGGTCTTGTCAACGACTGGATGGGACCATGCGTAGAAAAGGCTGTTCTCCTCTGCAGACTCCGAGGGCAGATGCTGCTCGAACATCGCCTTTAGCTCGTCGCTGCCGGTTATGACGGCCCGTTCAGCCAACTCGTCCGAGTAAGTCCCTTCGACCGTTCTGATTTCGTCATCGACTTTGGCCCAAATCGGCTTGGCCGCGTTTTGGATCTGACCCAGCTCGTGGATGCTGTGAGGCCCTTTAAAGATCCCTGATACTTCTCCTGCGGTTTGAAGTGTCGAGCTGCGTCGAAAGCCAGGCCAACCAGCGCAAGGCGGCCAATACCTTCGGTCCAGGCTCGGTTCAGAAAGCCCATCACTTTGCCCTGATCCTGGGTGGCGTTGAGATAGGTTTGACCCAGATCTCGGGCCCAGTTGCTCGAGTTACTGCTGCCCATGCAGGATGATTGAGCAGAGGCTTTGCCGATTTGTCCCAGAATACCAAGCGTGACGAAGTTGGTGAGTTGGTAGAAGAAGACCTTCGTGTGGCCCGCAAATCGGGCATTCATCGGGAGCTTGCCAACATCTTCAGCCAGGATCCTGCCAGCCTCGTTTTGCTTGCTCTCTTGGCTTTGCCGAAGCTCTTGCGTGTTGGTTAGAACGGGGTTCGATGTGATTGGGTTCAGAGCCATGGAATGGGTCTCCTTCTCAGGCAAATGACGACGGCAAGGGCGCGTCCGAGGGATCCGTTGACACCGCAGCCGCGTCATCCTCACCAGCAATGGACTTGAACCGATCCGAAAACGCCCAGGTTAGCCGATGAACATTTTCGTAGAAACGGATGAGGGTTGGAAGATCGAGCCCTTCGGTCGGAAGGCTCGCCATCAAAAGCGCATGCTCGGTGGTTGGGCTGACACTCAGGGTTGCGCCGCACGTCTCTTTCCACATGAAGTTTGCCATCAGCATTTCTTCGTAGATGTCGAACCGGGTTTCATCCTTCAGCTCTGCAACGGTCGAGTAGACAACGATCGCGGTCTGGTCCGGGTAATGGTCGAAGTTCAGGACCGTGCCATCCTCGTTGATGATCGCGACATAGCCCGTCTCATCAAATGCAAGGTCTGGAAAGCCGATTTCGGCACCGAGTTTCGCCATCAACTCATCGATCTCTGCCTGCATTGTCTTCCAAGCCTCCACAACACTCACGTTATTCGTAAGTCGGGTATTCCAGATCAATTCGGACCGTTTTGTGACTAAGGCCACAGTAGAACTTTCGCGGGAGAACCGCTCTTCCTCTCTGGCCGAAGTGGCCTGCATCGCTTAGATTTGGGCCAGCGCATGGGGTAGAGGTCAGCCGGAAGGGTGTCTTAGAATGCTGGGATTTCTCGGGTTTCTTTGGCGTGGCGAGCGTATGAAGAATGCCACTGAGCAGCTGTTGCTGAAACGCGCTGGCTTAGCCCTCGGACCGCTCGGTAAAGAACTTCTGGCGGAACGGTCTGAGGAGATCAGCAAGCTCGCGGGCAATCGTTTTGACACGGCGGTCGCGGTTCTTTTGACCATGGTCTCGGAGCCGAAGACATATGGCTTGGACTTCGATAACCGCCTGAAGTTTGCAAACCAGGCTGTTCGGTTTGCCAAAGACGCGACGCTCCCCGATAGCAAGAAGCAAGCGTCTGCGGTTGCCAAGAGTCTGCAAATGTCGAGTGGGGCGCCCGACGTGTTTTAATGTCCTGCGCTATCGCGGTTATCACTCTGTCCGAACGCTGACAGGTTTGGTGCTCTCTCGTCGATATCCGACGATCAGCTTAGGCGGACTGCGCCGCCATAACCTCTTTCTTCACCTTCAGCGCGCTGGTCGAAAGCTCCTCGTCCTTCGCCTTCGCAAGGTAAGCGTCGAGGCCCCCACGGCGGTCAACGGTGCGCAAGGTTGAAGCCGCGATCTTGAACTTGAACGAGCGACCGAGCGTTTCGCTCATCAGGGTCACAGGTTGCAGGTTCGGCAGCCAGCGGTGCCGGGTTTTGTTGTTGGCGTGGCTGACGCGATTACCGGTCTGCACGCCTTTGCCGCTCAGTTCGCAACGACGGGACATTGGGCTATCCTTTAGTCTTTGGCGCGACAGGGCATGTCCGAGTCAGCGCAACGAAAACGAAGGCTGTCGCTTAAGGGTTTGCACGGCTCTCGTCAAGCATCCCTTCAACTCGCCCTCAGATCCGCCGGGCGCCATCTGCGAACACTTGGCGCCAGTTCAGAATTTCGTACCCTGCGCGAAGACCAGTTGGCCAGAATGGATCGGCCTCGATCAAGGTGAAAACCCGCGCTTTACTTGCCGTGTCGATGATCCAAAGACCACCAGCGGCCTCGCCCGCATCAGTCGTTAATGGACCAGCGGCTTTGATCTCGCCCGAATTGCTTTCGAGAAAGGCCAAGTGGTCGGGCATCAGCCGGACGCGGATCTTAGGATCGGCATTTGGGTTGTCTTTAAAAAGAACGATGTAGGGCATGGAGGCCTCCTCTCTCACGAGATCCTATGCCTGCAAAAATCCGAGTTGTAGGCGCTTTAATGCAGTGTAAAACTGCAAAAATGCATGGATTGAATTGGCAGGATCTCCGCGTTGCTCTTGCGCTCAGCCGAGCAGGATCTCGAGCCGGAGCGGCCCGGATGCTGGGTGTGGATGAAACGACGGTCGCCAGGCGGATTGCAGTTCTGGAATCCGCGCTCGGTTCGGCGCTGTTCCTTAAAGGAGCTCGTGGCGGGGTAATCCCGACTGCGATTGGCGAGACCGCGCTCAATCACGCTGCGCGTATCGAGGCCGAGGTGCGGGCGATCACAGGAGCCACGGCGGAGCCTGAGCTTCGAGGTCACGTGCGGCTCACGGCCGTGCCTGTTCTGATCAATCGGCTCCTTGTGCCGGAGATCGCGTCGCTTTTGCGCGACGCGCCAGAACTAACGGTCGATTTGATTCCCGAGGCCCGCAATCTCGACCTCACCAAACGCGAAGCCGATTTGGCGCTGAGATGGGCTAAGCCCGAGGCTGGTGGACAACATCTGGTGACGCGACGGCTTTGCGACTTGAGCTTCGGGGTCTACGGGCGCCTTGGTACATCTGATGGTTTCCCATGGATTGAGTATGCAGAGGGGAGTCGGCATCTGCCGCAGGCAAGATGGCAAAAGGGGCTTGCGCCGGTGACGGCGTTGCGTGTCGCGGATCTGGAAACTGCGATTGAGGCGGTGGCCGCTGGCCTTGGCCAAGCTCTACTTCCTACGGCGATTGCAAAGCGGGATAGCCGCCTTGAACGCCTTGTCGATCCAGATCCCCCGATCGCGCGAGAGGTTTGGTTGCTCGCCCATCGGGATCAACGCCACCTGCCCGCGATCCAGGCTGTCATGGATTGGATCATGGCCCTTGATTGGTGATGCGCGTGCCTAGAAGCCTACGGCCAGCACTCCGCCGCCGGCACCGGTCGCAAAGATGAAACTGCCGCTTGCAATCGCGGCACCGCTGGCAGCGCCGACAAGGCCAAACAGGATCACACCTTCCGCGATCTCCAGCGGTGTGAACACGCGGGCGTTCGGATCGATATCTGGGCGCGAGGCTGCCCAAGGCGCACGGCTGCACCGCACGCCTTGCCTACGTTCGAGCGGCTGGCTCTCAATCGCGCTTGGATCCGTCCCCACCAGCCGTGCGATTGCGTCAAGATCCTCGGGCGCCGGGATGGCGCCAGAGAGGATGGCCGCCTCCTCTCCGCTGGCTGTCAGGGTCAGAGACCCAAGCGACAGGGGCGCCGGGCGATCGGGTAGGGACAGAAACAAATCTCCGCAGGCATACCCGGCGATGGCCTCGATCCGGTAGACACCTGGCTCAAGCGCAAAAGCCGCGAGATGGTCGTTGAGAAAAATGAGCCGGTCCGCATCCCGCTTTCCTCTGCGTTTTAGGGTCACGATCCCCGCATCCTGCGCGTCAAGAAGATCAGCCGGTGGATTGGCTATTATAATCTTCAAGGCCGCCAACCTGCCTTCGGTCGGCAGAGAGAACCCCTGCTCGGTGCCACTGGCTTCTGTAGCGGCAGGAGCGACCAGCCTCTTTGGTGGCGGTGGGGTCGTGAGACCGCAGGAAGAGAACAGGAAAGTGATCAGAGCAACGCCTGCAACAGATCTGAGGCTCTGTCCCTGGATCATGCCGGGCGTTGGCCGCGCAAATGGTGTGGGCAATGCTCGCCAGATCTCAGGACCGGCACCATCGCGGTCCATGTCTTGATTTGGTCATCGACCGCCTCGGGTCCCAAGATTTCATCGAAGGCGTGGCGATCAGATCCCGTTAACCGGTCGAGTTCTTTTGCGGCCAGTTCCGCATACCAAGGGTTCCTGTTGGTCATCTGGACATGGTCGAAGCCCGCGCTTTGAAGTGCTGCCTGATAGCGCGTGGGTGAGGACATGGCGAAGTCGAGATCCTCGAGCCTTATGTACTCCGCCATTTCTGGGCTTGGGGTGTCATCATGGGAGATCATCCAATCGGACGCCGCGAACCAGCCGCCCGGCTTGAGGACCCTCATGACCTCGGCGCTGAGCCACTCCTTGTCTGAGATATGGATGATCGAGTCTTTCGAAAAGACCATGTCAAAGCTTTGATCCTCAAACGGCAACGGGCCTGGTTCGATTTCTTGAATGACAACCCGGTCACCAACGCCTGCGCGTTCCGCAAGACGCCTCGCGGCGGCGCAAGCATCGGCTTCCGGATCGATGCCGATTACCCGTCCTGCGCCATGGTTTCGAGCGAGGTCGACCGCGGCCCCTCCCGCACCAGAACCAATATCCAGAACGGTGAGGCCCGTCAGGTCAAGGCCATCGATAACACGCGCGACCTCGTCTGCCCCGCCTGGCGACATATAGCCTTCGCCCCAAAGCTCGCCAAGAAATGCAATAATGCTGTCGTCGTAGTGGCCCATGAAGCGCTCTCCCCTAGTTCGACCTCAGGCTAAAGCAAAATATGATTGGGCAGAAGAGCCTGCTTACAGCTCGAATGGCGTGCAAGCGGCCCGTGCCGCTTACGCGGCAAATCGGGCAAGTGCCCGATCCCTGCGGGCGAGCCCGCAGCGTGCCGCCCAGCGCCAAGCTCAGATAATGGCGCCTGGTCGCACGCGATCAGCGTGCGTCACTGGCCGCTGGTGGTCCGGCTTGTCCGGACTGCCAGGGGGCAAACTCTTGAAGAAAGCCAAGGTCAGCGCGATCCGAACCCCGGCGCCATCTGTCACCGACCCCGGATCCGGGGGTCGAGGGCGTCGCGCAGGCCATCGCCCATGAAGTTGACGCTGATCACCGTGAGCGAAATCATCAAGCCAGGCCAAAGGACCCTTTCAGGTGTGAGCTGCAAGAAATCTTTGCCATCGAACAAGAGCCGCCCCCAGGTTGGGAAATCTGGTGGGAAGCCCAGGCCAAGGAAGGAGAGTGCGCTCTCAGTAATGATCGCGTTCGCGATCCCCAGCGTCGCCGAGACCATGATTGGCGACAGAACGTTGGGCAAGATGTGGCGGGACATGATCTTACTTGGCTGAGTTCCAATGGATCGGGCAGCGAGCACGAACTCACGTTCCTTGATTGCAAGGACATCTCCCCTGACAATCCGCGCGGTCTGCATCCAAGAGGTGATGCCGATCACGAAGACAATGAGGATGAAGATCCCCGCCTCGGGCCCAAACGTGGCCCTAAGCGCATCCCGAAAGACCAGGATGATCACAAGGAGAAGCGGCAGGAGCGGCAGTGCGAGAAACAGATCGGTGAGCCGCATCAGCGGCCCATCCAGCACCTTGAAGAAGCCCGCCAACATGCCCACCAACGTACCGATGATAAGGCTGATAAACATGGCAGCGAAGCCAACGGCAAGTGAAACGCGCCCGCCCGCTAAAACCTGGGCAAACATATCACGGCCG
>JBCDAS010000162.1:0-9753 GCA_039185235.1 Pseudomonadota bacterium | reverse complement strand
CGGTTTGGCCTTCGCCTGCTCAACCTTGTCGGGGTTGTCGGCAATCACCTGATCGACGATCGCCTCGATTTCTCCGGCGTCGGTGACCTGCTTCATGCCCCTGCGTTCGACCACCTCGGCCGGGTCTTTGCCCTGCTCCTCGCCGTAGAGCAGGTCGAACAGTTCCTTGCCGATCTTGCCCGAGATATCGCCCTTGCCGATCAGGTCGATGATCCCACCGATCTGGGCGGCGGAGATCGGGGAGGCATCGATCTCGACCCCCTCCTTGTTCAACCGGCCAAAGAGCTCGTTGATCACCCAGTTGGCGGCCTGCTTGCCCTCACGCCCATTGGCGACCGTTTCGAAGAAATCGGCCGAGCTCCGCTCGGCGATCAGCACGCTCGCATCATACTCGGTGATGCCGTAGTCATTGACAAACCTTGCTTTTTTGGCGTCGGGCAGCTCCGGCAGACCCGCTGCGATCTCATCCACCAGGCTTTGCTCGAACTCCAGTGGCAAGAGATCTGGGTCCGGGAAATAGCGGTAATCATGCGCCTCTTCCTTCGAGCGCATGGAGCGGGTCTCGCCCTTGTTCGGATCGTAAAGCCGGGTCTCCTGATCGACCGTTCCACCATCCTCGACAATCGCGATCTGGCGCCGTGCCTCGTAGTCGATCGCCTGCTGGATAAAGCGCATGGAGTTCATGTTCTTGATCTCGCAGCGGGTGCCGAGATGGGCAAAATCGCCGGTCTCACGGTACTTCTCATAGGCGCCCGGACGGCAGACCGAGACGTTTACATCCGCGCGCAGCGAGCCTTCCTGCATATTGCCATCACAGGTGCCGAGATAACGCAGGATCTGGCGCAGCTTGCGCACATACTCGGCGGCCTCCTCCGGCCCGCGAATGTCCGGGCGCGAGACGATCTCCATCAACGCGACACCGGTGCGGTTGAGGTCCACAAACGACATCTCCGGGTCCATGTCGTGGATCGACTTCCCCGCATCCTGCTCCAGATGGATCCGCTCGATCCGCACCCGGCGGGCAATGCCGGGTTCCATATCGACGATGACCTCGCCCTCGCCCACGATTGGGTGTTTGAACTGGCTGATCTGATAGCCTTGCGGCAGGTCCGGGTAGAAGTAGTTCTTGCGGTCAAAGATCGAGCGGAGGTTGATTTTTGCCTTTAATCCCAGGCCTGTACGGATCGCCATCTCGACGCAGCCCTGGTTGATCACCGGCAGCATGCCGGGCATGGCTGCGTCCACAAGGCTCACATGCGTGTTCGGCTCCGCACCAAAGGCTGTGGAGGCCGAGGAGAACAATTTGGAGGCCGTGGCGACCTGGGCATGGACCTCCATCCCGATCACGATCTCCCAATCTTCCTTAACGCCAGCGATGGTTTTCGCTTTCGGCTCCTCAAAGGTCAGCTCGGCCACGGCGATTGCTCCTTGTCTGTCCTGAGCGCTCGGTTCTAGGGTGGTTGCGGCGTGGCGGCAAGGGATAGCTGCTCTGCAGATGGATCGGCGTCGGGGGACGGCAGGATGGGGAAGATCAAACGGGCTTTGGCTTGTGGGCTCATGGCGGCACTCTTGGCGAGTAGCGCTGCTGAGGCCGATGTTTTGGACCGGATCCGGGTGAACGGGCTGATCAATCTCGGTGTCCGGGTCGATGCACCGCCCTTCTCCTACACCTCCCCCACGGGTGAGGCATTTGGCCTGGCGGTTGTGCTCTGCCAGTCGGTTGTGGCCCGACTGGCCCGGCAATTGGGGCGTGAGAGCTTGGAGATCACTTACGTGCCAGTGAACGCGAAGGGCCGGTTCGAAGCGCTCTTGAGCGATCGTACAGACCTCCATTGCGGCCCAGCCTCCGCCACGCTTCTGCGTCGCGAGACCTTGGACTTCTCGCTCCTCTACTTCGTGGATGGCGCCGCCGCTGTGGTGCGCCCGGCAACCTATAGCGATGTGCGCCAGATCGAAGAGGGCAAGATCGGTGTCTCGGCTGGCACGACGACCGAACGCATGGTTCGCGCGATGATTGCGAAGGGCGCTCTCGACGGCACGGTCGTGACGTTCCAGAGCCACGCCCATGGGTTGCAAAACCTCGCCCGCGCGCGCATCGACGCCTATTTCGGAGACAGCGCCATCATGCGCTTCCAGATGGTCGCCAATGAGCTGGAGCGCGATGTCGAACTGCTCCCAGAGACCTTTAGCTTTGAACCCTATGCGCTCGTGATGAAACGCGGCGAGAGCGCCTTGCGCCTTGCCGTCGACCGGGCCCTCAGCGAGATCTATGCCTCTGGCGAAATTGATCGATTGATCACGCAGGAGCTTGGCGACTACCGCCTCAGCCCGCTTGGCCGCGCCGTTTATCGCTCGACGGACTGCCAAACTAAGGCACGCGCTACTGCAACAAGAAATACAAATTGGCAAAGGCCTTGCGAAGAAACGAAAAGGGTCGAGCAATTGCGAAAGGTCCAGAGGCAAACAGCAACACTAGAAGCACGACCCGAGGACCGTGAAGAACTGTTTGCGGCTGTTCGAGCGGAGGATTCCATCGTGCCTGAGCAAGATGTAAAAATATCAGGTTCAAGACGGATAATGCCCCCCAGCGGCCGAGATCGATTCCGACTGGAATCAAAAACAGAGGGGTTAAGCAGGCTACTACGAAAACAATGCTCCAACGGTCAGACGGCATCCTTCGTCCAACGTAGACAGCGATGAATATGATATACAACAAGGCCATGATGTGGACGAGCATGAAGAAAGGCAGGATGAGCATAATGCTCCAGGTGTCGTTGTAGTGCACCAGAACGCTGGCCAGGTTTTCGGCAAAGCTCTTCCTTAGAATGTCTGCCGGGCTTGGCAGGATAGGGTAGACGTCTTGGATAGGCACATCCAAGATCTTGGTATCCGAAGCAAACCAGATCACGATTCCAACCGCCGAAGAGACCGAGGCGAGAAGCACTGGCGTGAACCCAAAGCGATAAACATGTGCCATTACAATCAGGGGCGCGAACATGACGATCGTGCCTTCATGGATCAGAACCATAACGGGCAGGAACAAAGCCGGCCAACGGCTGTTCAGCATTAGCGCTAGTGCCGTCATCAGCACAAGAAGCGCATCCAAGCGACCAAAATCAAAACCAAGCTGCAAGAAAGTCGCCGGAGATAGAATGACAATCCAGGCAAAGCCTGAATCGCCGTGACGACTGAGCCAATAAGCCATAGCGACAAGTAATGCCGCATATTGAGCCGTAACGAAGAGATAGACCTGCCATACAAAACCCGACTCATTCGGTAGATCAAATATACTTCCGATTAAACTACGCCGAACAAAACCAAGGTCTTGGTAGCTGAAGAGGTATTGGAAAAGCATGTAAGGAGCAATGTAAGGAAAATCTGCATCTGGTTGTAGGGTAATAGTGTGAAAGATGTTCGAGATTAAAGATGCTAGCAAGCCGAATATGATGACGCGCCAAAAGATCGCGCTGTTGATGGAAAACATTTCAGAGGGCACCCTTGACTTTCGAGGATACGGCAGCTTGTTGTTGGAGCCGTCTAGCATGGTCGAGCTTCTTCTGATAGCCGGACTGAATGATATCGACCACCACAAGGACGAAGATCGAGAAATAGAAGGTCGTCTTCGACATAGGCTCGACCGGGTAGCCGAAAAGGTGGATCTGCAGGCTCTCATCATGCACGGCGTGAGAGGCTGCGACACCGGCCTCGCCCAACAGGACCACGCCAACGATGAGTAGAATGAAGAGGCCTAGAACCTCGTATTTTCGATTACGCTTGATGAACTCTGAGACCGTGTCAGCCAAGAGCAGCATGCCAAGCCCCGAGCCGATGATCGCAATGGCAAGCACAGGGAAAACGTCGGTGATCGCGAGTGCCGAGAGGATCGAGTCAAAGGAAAAGACGAGGTTCATCAGAACGATAAGAGCAATCACCTGGGCCGCAGACTTGGGTGATTTATCATGCACAGCGGCGGGGTCTTCAAGTTCGAGCAGGTGTTTGATCTCCTTAATGGCCGTGTACATGATAAACGCCCCACCGAGCAGGAACACCACGGTGGAGAAGTTCACACCCCCCTCGATCACGCCAGCCCACTGGAAGACATAGAACGGGTCTGACAGGGCATCGATCAGTTGGATCATTACGAAAAGCAGGATGATCCTCAACGCGATCGCGATCAGAATGCCATTGCGCCGCACACTGCTTTGCGCCGCTTTCGGCGCGCGTTGGCTCTCGATTGAGATGTAGAGAAGATTGTCAAAACCCAAGACCGCTTGCAGGAACAAGAGGACAAGCAGATTGAACAAGTTCTCGAGCGTGAAAAGATCGGCCATGCTGCCCCCCGCATCTTGAAAAAATCCGGGCCGAATCTAGCCCTGGAGACGCGTGGTCTTCAAGCCGGTCCGAGGCAGTCCAGGTATTTCGCTGGCCAGATCCCTACCTCTGCAATAGCATGTTGCCCAAAAGAGATAGATCTGGGAGGTCTATTATGCTCCGCTACCTCATTGCCACGGTTCTCGCCCTCACTCCGGCTTTGTCGGTCGCCGAAGATCGCCCGCCAGCGATTGATCCAAAAGCGGTAGAGATCGGCCAGGCTTCGTTGGAGTTTCTCGAGTCCCAATCCGCGATGGGGTTTCATTGGTTCATCACCTATGATCGGATTTTCGAGGGCCGTGAGAAGATCACCTTCATCCGCTCTGGCTCAAGCTTGATTGCACGGGGCAAGGGCTACCGCTCCTATGCCGAAAGCGGCAATACGGTTCGCGAGTACATCTATGACGGAGAGCAACTGACCGTCTCCGCCCCGGTGCAAGGGTTCTTCACCCAGACGCCCGTCAGCGGGGATTTCGACACGATGGTCGAGGCCGCGCGAGAGCAAGCGGGCCTTATCCTTCCCGTCTGGCAGGTCATGAGCGCCAAGGCATCGGAGTTCCTAGCAGATATCGAGGCGGCGAGCTATCTGGGCACAACCCTGGTCAATGGGCGCGAGGCACATCATCTGGCCTTCAGCGAATACAGCCGCGATTTCCAGGTCTGGGTCTCGACCGATGCCGACCGCCCCGTGCCGCTTATCTTCGTCGAGACGGACCCCTACACGCAGGGTTGGCCACAATACCATGCGTTCCTCTATGATTGGAACTTGGAGCCAGAGATCGCGTCGGACAGTTTTCAGTTTGCTCCCGCAGATGGCGTGGCGAAGATTGGTTTCTCCACCCTCAGCGTCGACGCAGAGGGAACCCTGCAGCCCGAGGCGGAATGATGCTGAAGCGTCTCTTCATCGTCTTGATCGCAGGGCTCTTCGGTCTCACCACGGCGCCAGAACGTGTGGTGAAGCTGGACGGTCTGCATGATCGGGCTGAAGCGCGTGGGGGTTTCCGTGGCGGGGCACGCGCGCGGGCTGGCGGTTTTCATGGCCGGGCCCATCGCGCGCCAAGCGGGGCGCGTATGCACCATCGGCCGCGCCAATCAGCACGCCCGCGACCCGCAAGGCCAAATCCAGGCTTCCGCCCAAACCGTCAGGCGGGATTGCGCCCGGCAGATCCCTCCTTTCGCCCGGCGCGGCCATCGACCCGACCGGCAACGCGGCCACGGCCCGATGGTGATCGCCCAGGCTTCCGCCCGCCCTCAGACAAACCCGGTCACCGTCCACCGGGGCTGAAACCTGGGCAACGCCCGCCCGGAGGTGGCGCATCGACGCTTCCAGCGCGTCCCCGTCCACCTGTGGAGCGCCCTCCTGGCTGGCGTCCCCCGGGCTGGCGTCCTCCGGGTGGGCGACCACCAAGCTGGCGGCCTCCGCCCTATCCGCCACCCTATTATCGCCCTCCCAACCACTATTGGGGGCCATATTACTGGTATCCGGCTTGGGGTTGGTATTTCACCGCCGTGGTCGCCGGTTCGACCTTGGTCTTCATCGACAGCTTGCCCGAAGATGACGGCTGCGAGCCTGTGGAGTACGAGGGCGAGCAGCTCTATCTCTGCGATGGCGTGCTCTACCGAGCAGTCTATTACGAAGACCGCCAAGTCTATGAAATCGTGAACGAAGCCGAGGACGCACCGCCACCAGAGGACGCGGCAACCGAAGCTCAAGCCACACCCAGCGAGGATACCAGAGTTGGCGATGATGGCTTTCGCTGGACCGACTGATCTGAGAGGCGGCGCCGGTTAGCCCCGCGCCGCGCCATATCCTGCCCGCTGACCAAAGATCGCGCCTGAGGTGAGACCCGATCCACCGGGATAGCCGCCATAAAAAACGCCGCCGACCAGCTCTCCGCAGGCATGCAAGCCGGGGATCGCCGAGCCGTCCTCTCGCAGAACGGCGCCCTGTCCGTCGACCTTAAGCCCGCCATAGGTGAAGGTGATGCCGCCGGTCACCGGGTAGGCCCGGAATGGCGGCGTGTCGATCCGTTGCGCCCAATTCGATTTGGCGAGCGTCAAGCCCGTGGTTCCCTTGCCGTCCAGGATGGTCGGATCGAAAGGCACGGCCTCGTCGACCGCCGCATTATACGCCATCAGCGTCGCCGCTGCGGCTTCGGGATCGACACCCTCGAGCTTTGGGATCAGGGCATCGAGGCTATCGGCTTCGACATAGTGGGCATCGGCAAAATGGTACTCGCCATAGAGGAGGTCCAAGACTTTCTGGTCAAAGATCTGCCAGGCGAAGTGGCCCGGCTGCTCCAGCACCGCACGGCCAAACTGGGCATAGGTGTAGTTCCGGAAGTTGATCCCCTCATCGACAAAGCGCTCACCCTGCGCGTTCAGCATCACGCCGAGGAAGTAACATATTTTGCGATAGTTCTTCCGCTCCACCGGCGGCAGGTCGAGATTGCCATAGTCCTTCATATGCAGATCCATCGGGGTCGCGTGGCAGCCCTCATAGCTGCCATATCGATCTGCGCCGAGGGCCCAGGCCATGGTCAGACCATCGCCCGTATTGTGCGGTGTGCCCCGAACCTTGGCCACCGACCAGTCAGGGCCCATCAGGTTGCGGCGCATCTCCTCACTGGCCTCAAAGCCGCCGCAGCCAAGGATCACCGCATCGGCGGGCTTCTCTTCACCCCCTGCGATCACGCCGGTGACCACACCGTCAGACTGCATGAGCTCTGTGACTGGGGTTTCATACTGGATCTTGCCTCCCAGCCGCTCAAAGGCTGCGCGCTCCATGTCAAAGAGCCCGACCCCTTCATTCGCAGCGGCGAGCGTCAATCCGCCCCAAAATACATACCGCCCATCTTTCTCGAAACTCTGGCGCGCGTAGATCGGCTCGTAAGTGACCTGATGCCCGGCCAGCCAGCGGACGGCGTTGTAAGACTCGGCGACCAGTGTCTTCTGCTCAGGCGACAGGGGGCGCCCTTCGTTAAAGCCGAGGAGATCTTGCGAGAACTTCTCTGGCGTGTAGCTGCCGAAATCCGTCTTTGGAATGCGCGGATCATCTGGATTGGCCAAAAGTGGCGTGAGCTCTTCGCTTGACGTATAGGCAAACCGCATGGCCCCGGCAGTGTATTTCGTGTTGCCGCCCGCAAGATCAGGTCCTGCCTTCTCCAGCATCAGAACCTCGGCACCTTGTTCCAGGGCAGCAATCCCTGCACACATGGCGGCGTTGCCGGATCCCACGACAATCACTTTCCTTGGCATTTCGGCCCCCAGTCTTTGAAGTCAGCGCGTGTTGAAATCGCGTTCTATTGGCGATCCCTTTGAGGTGTGACCTAAGCGATTGGTCAAAACACTTAAGTTGGGATGCATGTATCCGAGCATGCATGGCGCCCAAGTCTTTTCAAGCCTTTCTCTTCCCTCCGAGCCATTGTCGAGCCATGCGATCGAAATGGGCCGTGGTCCGGATCTGCGCCCTCAACAGCGTTCATCGCAGCGAGAGGCTGTGCTGCTCTGCAACATAAATGTTGCAACCGCGTAAGTTGCCTGCCAGCTTAGAAGCTTAGCGAGCGCTGGAGGGGGTTTTGGCGAAGCAGGTCGCAGCTTTGGACATTTGCGGTGTCGATAAGGAGTTCGGCACCGGCCCAGGCAAGGTCACGGCGCTCGACAATGTTAGCTTTGAGATCCGTGACAATGAGTTCTTCACGCTCCTGGGCCCGTCGGGTTGTGGCAAGACCACCTTGCTCCGTCTGATGGCCGGGTTCGAAGAGGTGACCGCCGGCAACATCTTTCTCTATGGCGAGCCGTTGGAAGCGCAACCGGCGAGCAAGCGGCCGATCAACACAGTGTTTCAGCAGTATGCGCTGTTCCCCCATCTGACGGTGGCGGAGAATGTCGGATTTGGGCTGCGGATGCTGCGCCGGTCAAAAGCTGAGATCGCAGCGCGGGTGGACGAGATGCTGCGTCTCGTCCAGCTCTCGCAGATGGCGGAGCGGCGACCTTCGCAACTCTCAGGCGGGCAGCAACAGCGGGTAGCGCTGGCCCGGGCGCTGGCGCCGCAGCCGAAGGTTCTGTTGCTGGATGAACCGCTCTCGGCGCTGGATCTCAAACTCCGCCAACAGATGCGCATCGAGCTTAAGCAGATCCAGGAAGAGACCGGGATCACCTTCATCTTTGTCACCCATGATCAGGAGGAAGCCCTGACCATGTCCGACCGGATCGCGGTCATGTCCGCCGGTCAATTGCAACAGGTCGGCAGGGCCGAGGAGATCTATGAGGCCCCACGCAACCGGTTCGTCGCCGATTTCATCGGAGAGACAAACCTGCTCGAGGCCGATGTGATCAGCAACAATGGCGCGGGCACTCGAGTGCGGATTGCGGGCGGGGCGGAGTTTGAAGCCACCGGCGACGCGCCGGGCCAACGCGCCCATATCTCGATCCGGCCAGAGCGCCTGTCCCTGGTGGCGGGCGGAGACCTGCCCTGCACGATCGAGCGTCTGGTTTATCTGGGCACGGATACCCAGCATCTGGTGCGGCTCTCGGATGGAACGCAAGTCACCGTGCGCACCCAGAACGCTCATGCAGCCCAGGTGCCTTTCGGGCCGGGCGATAGCGCAACCTTACAGATAGATCCGGGTGCGGCCCGGGTGTTGGCCGACTAGTGGCGGGCGCGCTTCCATCCCGGGCGGAAGGGGGCGCAACCTTCGCCCGCCAGCGCTACGTGCTGATGCTGCCCTCCTGGGTGGTGATCGGCATCTTCCTCGTGATGCCCGTTGGCCTGATGCTGATCTACTCCTTTCTGACCAAGGAGTTCCGCGGCGGCGTTGTCTGGGAGTTCAGCATCGCCTCCTACGATCAGTTCTTCTTTGATCGCGGGCTGTTCGGAGACGAGCCAGCCTCGATCCAATGGGCCTATATCAGCATCTATTGGCGGTCGATCTGGCAGGCGGGTCTGGCGACGGTGTTCTGCCTGATCGTGGGATTCCCAACCGCTTGGTTCATCGCGACCCTGCCCGAGCGGACCCGATCACTCTGGCTGTTCCTGATCACGATTCCCTATTGGGTCAACCTGCTGATCCGAACGGTCTCGATGAAGTTCCTGATCCGCGACACTGGGCCGATCAACGAATGGCTCATCGCATTCGGGGTGCTGAGCGAACCGATCACCATGATCAACACGGATTTCGCAGTGCAATTGGGCCTCTTCTACTCCTACCTGCCCTTCATGGTGCTGCCAATTTACGCATCGGTGGAGCGCTACAATTTTGCGCTCAGCGAAGCGGCGGCGGATCTTTATAGCTCGCGCTGGCAGACGCTGTGGCTGATCGTGATCCCGGCGGTGAGACCGGGGATCATCGCCGGATGTATTCTGGTCTTTGTCCCGTCGCT
>JBCDAS010000161.1:0-9767 GCA_039185235.1 Pseudomonadota bacterium | reverse complement strand
TTCTTCACAGAAAAAGCACCAAAGCCGCGCAATTCAACCCGATCGCCCCGGGCGAGCGCCGATGTGATCTCTTCAAACAATGTAGACACGATCCGCTCGACGTCACGCTGAAAGAGATGTGGGTTCTCCTCCGCGATCTGTTGGATAAGCTCAGATTTGATCATCTCTCCCCCTTTTTGGACGTTCTTCTTCGAGTCGTTCTTGTGCGGTCTTCTCACAAAGTTGTCATGTCGCGCATGCCTCCGTCAATCATGCCTTGACCTGAGAGAACATGTTTTGCGTCAGATGCTTGGGATAAGTGGTCAGATTGTTCAAAATGAGAGCGACCGGTCCTCTTTCGAGAACCGGTCGCTCGTTGTTTTAGTCGTGGCTCTGACTTACTCGTCGCCGCGATTCTTCAGCGCTGCCCCAAGGATGTCGCCAAGTGACGCACCGGCATCCGAAGATCCATACTGCTCCACCGCTTCTTTTTCTTCGGCGATTTGGAGCGCTTTGATCGACAGTGACAGGCGGCGCGATTTGGAGTCGATATTGGTGATCTTTGCATCGACCCGGTCGCCCACTTGGAACCGGTCCGGACGCTGATCGCCCCGATCGCGGCTGAGATCCGAGCGGCGGACGAAGGATTTCGCGCCTTCGTACTCCACTTCGATCCCACCATCCTCGATCGCGGTCACGGTCACGGTGACAACAGCCCCTTTGCGCACACCCTGGGTCGCTTCGGCAAACTTGTCGCCACCCAGTTGCTTGATGCCGAGCGAGATACGCTCCTTCTCCGCATCGATATCGAGGACGACCGCACGGACGCTGTCGCCTTTTTGGTAGTCCTGGATAGCGTCCTCTCCCGAACGATCCCAGTCGAGATCCGAGAGGTGGACCATGCCATCGATATCACCCTCGAGACCCACGAACAGACCAAACTCGGTGATGTTCTTAACCTCGCCCTCGATCTCGGTGCCTGGAGGCGAGTTCTCGGCAAAGCTATCCCATGGGTTCGGGATGCATTGCTTGATCCCGAGCGAGACCCGGCGTTTGGAGCCATCGACATCCAGCACCATGACCTCGACCTCTTGTGAAGTGGAGACGATCTTGCCCGGATGAACGTTCTTCTTGGTCCAGCTCATCTCTGAGACGTGGACCAGGCCTTCAACGCCCGGTTCCAGCTCAACAAACGCACCATAGTCGGTGATGTTCGTCACCCGGCCCGTGAAGGTCGCACCCAGCGGGTAGTTGATCGAGACCGTGTTCCAAGGATCGTCCATCATCTGCTTCATGCCGAGCGAGATGCGTTGGGTCTCCTTGTTGACCTTGACAACCTGGACTTTCACCGTCTCGCCGATTTGGACAATCTCGGAGGGGTGATTGACCCGGCGCCATGCCATATCGGTGACGTGGAGCAGGCCGTCGACACCGCCCAGATCCACGAAAGCACCATAGTCGGTGACGTTTTTGACGACACCCTCGACCACATCGCCTTCGCCCAGCTTGCCGACGATCTCGGCGCGCTGCTCGGCACGGCTCTCTTCCAGAACAGCCCGGCGGGAGACAACGATGTTGCCCCGGCGACGGTCCATCTTCAAGATCTGGAACGGTTGCGGCACACCCATGAGCGGGCCGACATCACGCACAGGGCGCACGTCGATTTGGCTGCCGGGCAGGAAGGCCACGGCGCCACCAAGATCCACGGTGAAGCCACCTTTGACCCGGCCAAAGATCGCGCCTTCGACGCGCTCTTGCTTGTCATTGGCTTTTTCGAGCCGGTCCCAAGCCTCTTCACGGCGGGCCTTCTCGCGGCTGATCGCAGCTTCGCCGCGGGCATTTTCAACACGCTCGAGGAAGACCTCGACCTCGTCACCGACGACGAGTTCTGCAGGTTTGCCGGGATCAGCGAATTCTTTGAGATCGACGCGGCCTTCGACCTTGAAGCCGACATCGATGATCGCCTGGCCATTCTCGATGGCGAGGACTTTTCCTTTGACGACGGAACCCTCTTCGGGTGTGTCAGTGTCGAGGCTCTCATTCAGCAGGGCCTCGAATTCATCCATCAGTGCGGATGCAGCCATATATAAAGTCTCCTTAAGACGGTTTTGCTGGCCGGGCGGTTGTCTCCGCCGGTCTTGGGTTTCACGGGTCAAAAAAGCAGAAAGAGGCCAATGGCCGGGCTTATTCCTTGGCCCTGCTCATTGCCTGCTCGATGATTGCCACTGCTTTTGCGACGGCCGCGTCTATAGCCAGTTCGCTGGTATCTAGCAAGTGCGCATCTGCAGCTTGTGTCAAGGGGGCATCGGCGCGTTGGCTGTCTCGGGCGTCACGGGCGCGCAAATCGGCGAGCACGGTGGCGAGTCTGGTTGTTGCGCCGGCGGCGGTCAGTTCAGCAAATCGCCGCTCCGCCCGGGTTTGGTCATCGGCGGTGACGAAGAGCTTTGCTTCGGCCTCCGGGCAAATCACAGTGCCGATGTCCCGACCATCCAGCACCGCACCTTCTTCTTGCCGGGCAAAGGCTCTTTGAAAGGTGAGCAGAGCCTCGCGGACCTCTCCGATGGCGGCAACCTTCGAAGCCGCTTTGGAGGCGAGCGCGCTTCTCAGGTCATTGCGGTCAAGATCCTGCGGCGAAAGCTCCTGGGCCACGAGGATTGCAACACCCGCGTCGATCACCCCGCGCCCCTGTTCGAGCGTTTTGCGCCCGACTGCTCGGTACAGAAGCCCCGTGTCGAGATGCGCGAACCCGAACTGCGCTGCCACTGCACGCGCAATCGTTCCTTTGCCCGAGGCCGCCGGTCCATCAATTGCGACGGTGAAGGACATCCTGGTTCCTATTCTGATCGCCGATTACGGCGCCTCAAAACACCTAGATTGGCAGTCTCGTCAACAAGAACCAATTCAAAAGCGGCAGTGAAGTCCGCGTTCGAATGCTCGAGCCAGCCGGTGATCCCATGCCAGTCAGCGAGAATATCGATATCGCTCGCGGTGACATATGCGAGCACGCTGCCCTCGGACATTATCGCCCTCAGCGCGGTGGGATTGACCTTTCCATCCAAGTTGATCGTTCGATCATGCCAATAGCCGAGCGTGCCGGTTTGCACGGCTCCTACCCAGGTCTCCGCAGGTACATGGTCCTGAACCCAGTCCACCACCTGCAAATGCCCGTGCTGTTTGCCCGAGTAGCCCTTGTAGACCGTCAGCGCGAGGCCAGCGGCTACGAGTGTTGCTAGGGCTCTTGCACCCAGTCTTTGCGAGGTCAGGCGGGACAGAACCCACCAAAAAACCGAGGTTGATGCGATAATCAATATCGGTGCTGTTGGGGCCAGGTATCTGCTTAGGAACCAAGGCGCGCCAAAGTTGAGACCGTAATGGGACGCCAGGCCCAAAGTGAACAGGAGATACACCAACATCACGACTTTAGCCGATGCGGGCCGCTGAGACTGTAAGGCGATGAAGGCCGCCAAGATAGTCAGCAAAGCAGCAAGGCAGATGGCGATTACCAAGGCCGATGTCTCGAGGCTGCCTGGGATTGGGGCGATCGGAACCATCATCTCAAACAACTTGGCTGGGATCAGCGCGATGTTGCCTGCAAACTCGGCGGTCAGGGATTGTGCATATCCGCTGATCGGCATGATCGATCCGAAAATCGAAACATTGTAGGCGAGCCAGGGAGACGCAAAGAGCAGGCTTACGATCCCCGCAACGAAGCCCTCTTTGAATGCGTCGCCAAGTGTTGCCCGGTCGACAAGTTGGACATGCAGGAAACGGGTGATCAGCAAAACAGCGACCAAGATCGCGCCGTCATTCCGGACCAGAAACGTCAGCCCGCAAAGCGCGCCCAGGCCAATACTCTCGGCGAGTGTCATCACCCGGTGTGCGGCGATCCGGTCGTGTAGATAGATTAGGGTAGCTAGGATGAAGGCGGTATAGAGCCCGGTTTCGAGCCCATTCATCGAATGGCCGAAAAGAAGAGGGCTGGATGCCCAAAGGGTCGCCGCCGCAAGCGGAACCAGATCGCTCTCCCCCGGCACCAGACGCCGCGCAAGCGCGTAGACGAGGTAGGTCGCGACCAGAGAGATCACGGTCATGATCAGGACCACCCCAGCAATGCCGAGAGCTTTGCCCTCACCCAGCGCGAAGTAGGGCAGCGCATAAAAGATGGTTGCAAGCGGCTGGATCCCATTGGTCCAGATCTCGCCTTCGGACACCGTCAACCCGTTTCCAATCCCCAGATTACGCGCGACCGTGAGCATCAAGTAGCCGTCCTCGGAGATTGCAGCCCTCAGATCATCTCCCATGCCAAGAAGCGGTCTCAGCCGAAGCAGCAGAGCCGCTGCGATGACAAGAAACATCACTCGCCTAAAGGTTTCCATTTGGTCCTTCAATCCCTATCCAGCTTTGCCCGGAACTGCTGTCTGCTTTGGCAAAGAGCCGTCAATTCTGTAATAATCCCGTTTACCCAGGGAAAAGAGCGGTCTCGCGACCTGTGAGCCCGAGGGAGTGCGGCCATAAAAATTGAAGCGCTGAAGACCGCAATCGAAAACAGCCTCCGCCATCTGGGCGCTGCAGTCGTCTTCGTTCGTGTCTATGAGGTATTTTCCTGGATGCATCCCGAGCTCTAGCGGTTATGCCGAGTGAGATTGGCGCCCAAGGCCGACATCATCGGTATGAAGTTCGGGAAGCTGGTCGCGATCGGGGCAGAATCATCGACTGTCACCGGTTGGTCGGCGTTGAGACCTAGAACTGAGAACCCCATCGCGATGCGATGGTCGAGATGTGTCTCAACCGTGCCGCCGCCGGCTACACCATCGCCGCCGCGGCCATGGATGATCATGCCATCGTCCTCCTCGGTCACCTCGACCCCATTGGCGCGGAGACCAGCGACCGTTGCCGCGATCCGATCGCTTTCCTTGACGCGCAATTCGCCGATCCCGCGCATGAGTGTGTCACCTTCCGCATAGGCTGCAATGCAGGCGAGCACGGGATACTCGTCGATCATGCTGGGTGCGCGGTCAGGTGGAACTTCGATGCCCTTGAGGCTCGAGGCACGAACCCGAAGATCAGCCACTGGCTCTCCACCTTCCTCGCGCGGGTCCTCTTGGGTGAGGTCGGCACCCATTTCGGCCAGCGTTTGGTAAAGCCCGGCGCGGGTCGGGTTGAGGCAAGTGTTTGGGATCAGGATGTCAGAGCCTGGGACAATCAGCGCCGCGGCCACGGGAAAGGCGGCCGAGGACGGATCCCGTGGGACGGTGATCGTCTGCGCGGTCAGTTCTGGTTGACCCGTGAGCCGGATCGCCCGTCCCTGGGGCAGGTCTTCGATCTGAACCTCTGCACCAAAGCCGCGCAGCATCCGCTCGGTATGATCGCGGGTCGCCTCGCCTTCGATGACCACGGTCTCGCCGGGCGCGTTCAGGCCGGCCAGCAGAACAGCGGATTTCACTTGGGCCGAAGGGACGGGTAGGGTGTATTCGACCGGCATTGGCGTTTCAGCGCCAACCAAAGTCAGCGGCAGGAGGTCTCCGCTGCGGCCATAGGATTGCGTGCCAAATTCGCGCAGCGGGTTCACGATCCGGCCCATCGGCCTGCGCCGCAGCGAAGCGTCTCCGGTAAAGGTCGCGCTGATTGGAGTGGTCGCCATCATCCCCATGATCAAACGCACTCCGGTCCCCGCATTGCCGCAATCAATCACTTGGTCGGGCTCGGCCAGCCCGCCAATGCCCACCCCAGTGACCGTCCACATCCCGTCGCCCAACCGCTCCACGCCAGCGCCAAAGGCTTGCATCGCAGACGCCGTGGCAAGGATGTCTTCTCCTTCCAGGAGCCCGGTGATCCGGGTCTCGCCGATGCATAATGTGCCGAAGATCAGCGCGCGGTGGCTCACCGACTTATCTCCGGGAATGATCGCCGTCCCTTTGAGTGGTGCGCTCCGGCTCGCGCGGAGCGGGGTGGGGGGGATCTGAGATGACATTGGACCGCTCCGGTTCGCTGAGTGCGCGCTCATATAGCGAAGGCGAATGCGATGCGTCCAGCATTGGAATGCAATGCGAAGAGGGCGTCGGTCCACCACTACCGACGCCCATTCGAGCGGAACATACGCTACTCTCATCTCCGCATTTGCAGAAACGCGCTCGGTACTCTTGCTCACACCCTCGCACTTGAGCGGTCGAGATCGTTGGTTCTGCCTGGCCCGCAGCAATTAACCAGGCCCAAGGGTCTCTAGATCGCTCGCAAGGTTGGATGCGCTTGAAACATGGCAACGGTGTGGCCGATCCGGTGCGAAATTGGGGTGATTGTGAGATCATGTGCGATTTTGACCTAACCAGTATCGCGTTGGTCAATCAGGCAAATTCGCCTTGGACCCACCAGAGTGGCCGTGGGTGATAGGTCTGGAATAGCCAGAGGCGCGGCCCCTCACGTGTGGCCAGCCGCCAATAGTCCCGCGGCCCGGAGCGCCAATTGGGGTCGTCCCACCACCATTCCGGTGCTATCCGCTCGGGCCCTGTGGCGGAAAGGAGATGCCAACTGGCCCCACGCCACTGAAACCGCTGTGGCGGGCGACCCTCTAGCGGGCCCAAGGGTTCTGGTACGAAGAGGCTGATGGGTCGGGGCAGAGCTGGGGGAAAATTCTGCGCTTCGGACCAAGCGGCGGCCGCTATGGTGAAAGCGCGCTCGGGGATATGGCTTTCATTGGGCAGGAGGCGGGTGACATTCTCGAATCCGATCCGATTGCCGAGGCGAGAGAGCAGATCGGCCAGGCGATCACTCTCTGTCTCACGGCCCGTTTGGGCGGGTTTGAGCGGTTCGGTTTCAAGGGCTGTCAGCCTCAGGGCTTCGATGCCATAGCCTGCCTCCATCTCGCCGACCTTGCGCTCAAAAAGGGCGCGCAGGCGCATCGGGTCGCGGCCAGGCCGGGCGAGGTGGATCTCGGCGCTCTCATCACGGCTGTCCACGCGCTGGGCGGTTAGGCGCAAGCACCGCGCGCCGCGATGGGCACGGGCGAGATCGGTGCAGACCCGCTCCAATAACTGCTCAAGCCCCGCCAGGACGTCCTTCGTCAGCCCAATTGGCTCGGGCAGGGAGAGCCGGGCGGCGAAGGAGGGCTCTGCTCTTGCGGGCGAGATCGGCTCGGGCTCGGCGCCCAGCGCTTGATCGAGCCGTTTCAAGGTCTCGACCCCAAAGCGCCGGGCTAACTGGCCGCGGGGGATACCAGCGAGCATGCCGATCTGGGTGAGCCCTAGCGCTGTGAGCGCCTCGATCCGGTCCTCCTCCAAGCGCAGGGCGGAAACGGGGAGTTCCTCCAACGCGGCGCGGTTCTGACCTGGGGGGGCGATCTTGGGTGCGGCTTGGGCCAAGGCCCAGGCGGCGCCACGTGTGTCGGCAATGCCAATCCGGGCGGTGAGGCCGAGGGTGGCGCAGGCCTCGACCACCCGCTTCGCCATGGCGGCCTCTCCGCCAAAGAGATGCTGGCATCCGGCGATGTCGAGCACCAATGTGTCGCCTTGGTCTTGGCCGACGAGCGGCGAGAAGCGCTCGGCCCAGCGGGCAAGCGCACGCAGCAAGGCGGCATGGCGCTCAGGCGCCCAGGGCCGTGTCGCCAGATCGGGGCAGATGGCGCGAGCATCGGCAAGCGTCATCCCTGGAGCGAGACCAGCCTGATATGCGGCCTGGTTGATCGAGATCAGCCTAAGCGCGGATTTTACGGGCCCGGTCAGAGCAAAGACATGCTCTGCGCCCTGGTCGCCCTCACGGCGCAGCCGCGCCTCCGCACCCAGATATGGCAAGGCAATGGCCATAACCCGGCGCTTATGGGCGAATTTCCGTGTGCTCACTGAGCGGCCTTCGCGTTCAGCCCCGCTGCGCGCCGGGGGGTGGGTGGGGGCGGGCGGCGGGGCTGAAAGCGAAGGCCGGTGGAGATCTGGTTTCTGCGCAAGGATCAGGCCAAGCTCCATGTGCCAAGCGCGCCTTTCTTGTTTTTGATCAGCTCCCATACATGCCCAGCTTCGGCACCGGGCCTTGGGGTTGCGTGCCAGCGGGTCTCGGCGGCATTGGTGACAGCCTCGCCGATCAGACAGAGCGCCCTCGCCCCACCTGTACCTGCGGCCAATTGCAACCGCCGGCTTTCGGTGAGATCCGGGGCGCGGCGGGGCATCTCACCAATCACCAAGGGAGCCGCACCAGAACGCAGAGCTTCCTCCATTGCCTGCAGAAGTGCGAGACGGTCGGTTGGCGTGATCAGGATCAATCGCCCGGGCTCGAAAATCATACCTAGCCCCTGGGGGCAGAGCCGTTCAGCGCAAGGCTGCACAATCATCCAGATCACAGGGCCATGCAAGGCCCGAGCCAAATGCGCGGCGAAGACCCGGCCTCCGGCGCCAATCACCTCATGCATGCGCCCGTTAGAGAGAAGCGCTGTCAAATCTGGGTGTTTGTAAGCGGTGTCTAACATAGATCTCCCAGAGCAAATGTTCGCATAATGTTCTTATGCGATTCGCTCTGGATCGTCCAGAACAGGTGCCGCGTTCAGCTGGTCTGAGTGAATTTCCGTAATGCCTCGAGTGTCTTGGCGCTGATATGGTGTTCAATCCCTTCTGCGTCGCGCTCTGCCGTCTCGGCATCGACGCCCAGCTGGCGCAGAAAGGCGCGGACCACACTGTGCCGGTCGCGCGAGAGCTCTGCCATTTGCCGCCCCTCCTCGGTCAGAAAGATCGAGCGGTAGCGCTCTTTACGCACCAGGCCTTCGCGGATGAGCCGATTGAGGGTCGTGTTGACCGTGGCATTGGTGACGCCAAGTCGCTCCGCCAGATCGACCGAGCGGGCTTCGCCGGTGACATCGATCAGATCTGCGATCAGCTCGACATAGTCTTCAGCTACTTCGCGTTGATGGGCTTCGCGGACATATTCGAAACTACGGGCCTGACGGGTTGCTTCGCGGAGGCGTTTGGGACTTTTCATGAGATAAAACTGCACTATGAAAAGTTTTAGGTCAACCTAAAAAATTAAGAACATTGACGTGATTTAAGCCTCGTCCTACTTCTGGGCGTATGAAACACCTGACCGCACTCACTTTGACCTTCGCCTTCGGTGCAGCGCCAGCGCTGGCGCAGCCGAAATTGATCGCAACCATCGCCATGATCGGCGAGCCAGCAGCACAGATCGCCGCAAGCTGCGCCGAGGTCGAAACCATGATGGGGCCTGGGATAGACCCCCATCTCTATCAAGCCTCAGCCGGGGATGTCCGCACCCTCGCCGATGCCAATGCCATCCTTTATGCCGGGTATAATCTCGAAGGCCAGCTGGGCGAGGTCTTCGCCAAGCTTGGAGCCAAGAAATCCGTCCTTGCCGTTTCGGAACTCGCCGCCACTCCAGATCAGTTAATCCGCGAGGAAGGCGCGGAATATGCAGATCCGCATCTCTGGATGGACGCGGCTCTTTGGTCTGGGATCGCAAAGCCGATTGCGGACAGTTTGGCGGAACTAGATCCGGGCTGTGCCGAGGCCTCAGATCGCGGCCAGACCTATGCCGAAGAGCTCTTTGCCCTTGATGATTGGATCCGACGGTCGATCGAAACGATCCCTGCGGAGCAACGGGTAATGGTGACCGCACATGATGCGTTTGCCTATTACGGCCGGGCATATGGGATCGATGTGGTTGGCATCCAAGGGATCTCGACCGAGAGCGAAGCCTCTATCGCCGATATCCGTGCAACTGTGGATCTGGTCATCGACCGAAACGTACCCGCCATTTTTGTCGAGAGCACAATCAACCCACGCACGGTTGAGGCGGTC
>JBCDAS010000160.1:0-9771 GCA_039185235.1 Pseudomonadota bacterium | reverse complement strand
CTCACTCAGCCGCTCTATGCGGGCTATATCTGCAGCGAGACCTACGGGATCCACTGGCTCAAAGGCGCGCACGAGCCTCTGATCTCGCTCGCGACTTTCGACAAGGTGCAGGAGCGGCGCAAGACCGGGGCCATGGCGCCCAAGCGGGCCAATATCGGCCAAGACTTCGCATTGCGCGGTGTTGTCTGCTGCGCGGACTGCTCGGTACCGCTGCGCTCCTCCTGGACGCGGGGCAATGGCGGGCACTACGCCTATTACCTCTGCCAGACCAAGGACTGCGTGAGCTATGGCAAGTCTATCCCGCGCGACAAGATCGAAGGTGATGTGGGAGCGGTGATCAAGCAACTTCAGCCAAGCAAGGACCTGATCACGCTCGCGAGCGCCATGTTCCACTACGCCTGGGAGGCAAGACGGGCCCAGGCGGCGGAGATTCTCTGCACGGGCAAGCGTGAGATCAAAGAGATCGAAAAGCAGGTCGACGAGTTCCTCAACCTGATCCTCGGCGCCACCAACGCCACTGTGATCCAGAGATATGAGGAAAAGATCGACCAACTGGAGCGGGCGAAGCGTCTCCTCACCGAAAAACTCGAAAGCCAAGCCGAACCCCAGGGGAGCTTCGAGGAAAAACGAGAACCCGTGCTCACCTTCCTCGCAAACCCTTGGAAACTCTGAGAAACAGGGCAGACAGCCGTGCGCCGAACCGTGCTCAAGCTGGCCTTCGAAGACCGCATTCACTACTGCCGAAAAGAGGGGGCTAGAACCCCCAAAATCGCATTGCCCTTCAAAGCGTTAGGGGGACTTACAACAGAGGGAGTCTGTTTTGGTGCGGTCGAGAAGACTCGAACTTCCACGGGTTTTACCCCACAGCGACCTCAACGCTGCGCGTCTACCAATTCCGCCACGACCGCAAGCCCAGCTGGGTAGGAGCCGAGCCAATAACAAAGAGCTTCTGCCTTGTGAAGTCCTGGATCGCGAAATATTCAGGCTGTCATGGTGGAATGGCGAATTGCTGACGGATTTGTCGATTATGAGACGGCTCTGGTCTGGATGGAGGCCCGGGTCGATGCGATTTTGGCGGGGACGGCGGAGGAGTGTGTTTGGCTGTTGGAGCATCCATCGCTTTACACAGCTGGGACCAGTGCGCGAGCCGAGGATCTGATCGAGCCTGATCGCTTCCCGGTCTATGCCTCTCGGCGGGGGGGTGAGTATACCTATCATGGGCCAGGTCAGCGGGTAGCTTACGTTATGCTGGACCTCAATCAGCGCGGCCGGGATATACGCCGATATGTCCAGGCTTTGGAGGGTTGGATCATTGCAACCCTGGATCAATTCCAAGTCAGGGGAGAGCGTCGCGGCGGACGGGTCGGCGTTTGGGTCGAGCGGCCCGATCGCCCTCCTTTGCCCGATGGAGCTCCGGCGGAGGAGAAGATCGCAGCGATTGGTGTTCGTCTGCGCCGCTGGGTTAGCTTTCATGGGATCGCGATCAACGTTGAGCCGGACCTGTCACATTTTGCCGGGATCGTTCCCTGCGGGATCGCGGGATATGGTGTGACCAGCCTGGCCGATCTTGGTTTGCCGGTCACCATGATGGATCTGGATTTGGCCCTTCAGCGCTGCTTCGATCCCGCCTTCTCGGCTCAAGGACTGGCGCATCCGTCGCAATGCGCAACGCAGACCTGAACATCACGCGCTTTCTACTTGGTCACATCGGTTGGTCCCCTTATCCCGGGTGACGCGGAAGACGCGGTCCGCAGTCTCAAAGCCATAACGAGCCAAAGGGAGCGAACAATGATCAAGCAAGTTGCATATCTGACCTGCGCAGCGGCACTCGTCGTTGGAGGTGCGGTCGCCGAGGCGGCAGATCCCGAGCAGGGCAAGAAAATCTTCCGTAAGTGCAGAGCATGTCACAAGGTTGAAGACGGCAAAAACGGCGTTGGCCCACATCTCTTTGGCGTGGTTGGCCGCCCTGTCGGAGCGGTTGATGGGTACAAGTACTCAAAGGGCATGACCAAGTTTGCCGATGGAAAAGCTTGGACGATCGAGGAATTGGACGGCTATCTCACCAATCCGAAAAAGCATGTCAAAGGCACGAAAATGGCGTTTGCGGGCCTGCGTAAAGAAGCGGATCGGGCGGATGTGATCGCCTATCTTGAGACGCTGCAGTAGTCTTTTGCGTCCTAAGACTGCAAAAGGCGTCGGAATCCTGCGCCTTTTTTGCGGCTAGAGGCATGGTCATTAAGCCTTTGTTTCATGCGACAGAAAGACCATTTAAAACTGTCGCGCTTGGGCGCTCTCTGTGTTGTAACGCAGGTCCTCTAGCGATAGTGTTTAGAGTAGCAATCAAAGACCAACCGCGTGCGTGACGTACGCGAAGCTAGATCGAGGGGTAGCGGACATGGCCGACGCGGCAGTTCACGCGCACGACGACCACGAGATGGGGTTCTTCACCCGGTGGTTCTGTTCGACCAATCACAAGGATATCGGGATCCTGTACATCATCACCGCTGCGGTGTTGGGCTTCATCTCGGTCGCCTTCACGATGTATATGCGCCTCGAACTGATGGAGCCCGGTGTCCAGTATATGACGATGGAGGATGGCTCTCCGAATGGGCACCTCTGGAATGTCATGATCACGGGACATGGCATCCTGATGATGTTCTTCGTCGTGATCCCGGCGCTCTTCGGCGGTTTTGGCAACTATTTCATGCCGTTACAGATTGGGGCGCCGGATATGGCGTTCCCGCGGATGAACAATCTAAGCTATTGGATGTTTTTCGCAGGCTCGACACTCGCCGTGCTTTCGGTGGTGACGCCTGGAGGGAATGACCAGCTTGGATCAGGCGTTGGTTGGGTTCTTTACGCACCGCTTTCGGTCCGAGAAGGCGGGATGTCGATGGATTTCGCGATTTTCGCGGTCCACCTCTCTGGGGCTTCGTCGATCCTGGGCGCGATTAATATGATCACGACCTTCCTGAACATGCGTGCACCGGGGATGAGCTTGATGAAAGTGCCGCTGTTTGCGTGGTCGATCTTCGTGACCGCTTGGCTGATCCTGTTGGCTCTGCCAGTTCTTGCTGGCGCGATCACTATGCTCCTGACCGACCGGAATTTTGGCACGACGTTCTTTGATCCTGCTGGTGGCGGCGATCCGGTACTCTATCAGCACATACTGTGGTTCTTTGGCCACCCGGAGGTTTATATCATCGTGGTTCCGGGCTTTGGGATCGTGAGCCACATCATCTCGACCTTTTCCAAGAAGCCGATTTTTGGCTACACGGGGATGGTTTTCGCGATGGTCGGCATCGGTGTTTTGGGCTTCGTTGTTTGGGCGCACCATATGTACACTGTGGGCATGTCGAATAACGCACAGGCCTATTTCATGCTGGCGACAATGGTCATCGCGGTGCCTACGGGGATCAAGATTTTCTCGTGGATCGCGACCATGTGGGGCGGGTCGATCCGGTTCGCGACGCCGATGCTCTGGGCATTGGGTTTCCTGTTCTTGTTCACGTTGGGCGGAGTGACCGGGATTGTTCTGAGCCAGGCAGGCATCGATCGGGCTTATCACGACACCTATTACGTGGTTGCGCATTTCCACTATGTGATGTCGTTGGGGGCCGTGTTCTGCATCTTTGCAGGGATCTACTATTGGTTTGGCAAGATGACCGGGCGGCAGTATCCGGAGCTGTGGGGTAAGATCCACTTCTGGATGATGTTCATCGGCGCAAACATCACCTTCTTCCCGCAGCACTTCCTGGGCCGCCAAGGCATGCCCCGGCGCTATATCGATTATCCCGAGCAGTTTGCGCTGTGGAACGAGGTGTCGTCCTATGGTGCGTTCCTGTCGGGAGTTTCGTTCCTGTTCTTCTTCTTCATAGTATTTTGGAGCTTGAAATACGGTGAGAAGGTGACGAAGCCGAACTATTGGGATGACGATCTGGCCACGCTGGAATGGACCCTGCCGAACCCACCACCGGCGCATACGTTCGAGCAGCTGCCCAAGCGCGAAGACTGGGACAAACAGCCGGCGCATTGATGGCGGCGGACGGAGACCAAGGGCTGGCTGGAGGGAGACCTCCGGCCGCATGCACGTCTGGCGCTTGGGTAGAGTGGCGTGATCGCCAGGATCGACCTCTCTATCAAGTGACACTGTGGCCGCATCGCTCGATGACGCCGGTTTTACGCCGGAACATGCTTGTCCTGGCAGTTGCTGGGTTTTGTGTGCCACTTGTGCCCGCCTGGGGAACGCCGGTCTTCTGGGGCTTGCTACCTTTTCTGATCGCTGGATTGATCTGCCTTCGGCTTGGGTTTTGGATGAGCGACCGGAGTGGTCGGCTGCATGAAGTTCTGACCATTTGGCGCGATGAGATGCGCGTCGAGCGGTTTGAACCGAAGGGCCGGGTGCTCCGCTGGGCGGCTGATCCGTTTCGGGTCCGGGTCGTGTTGCATGAGGATGCGCGGTTGGAGAGCTATCTCACCCTGGCAGGCGGCAGCCGAGAGATCGAACTGGGCGCCTTCCTTGCACCATGGGAGCGGGTTGAGTTGAAAGACGAGGTCGATGCGGCGCTGCTGCGCGCTTTTCGGCCATAGCCTGACTCAGAGACGAGCCAAACGGAATGCGCGCCAGGGCGCGCATGCACTTACCTTTTTGGCGCGCTGGGGCGCGCCAGCCCCCTCCCTGACCCTCCCCCATGACGGGGAGGGGACGCTAAGGGGCAAAGCTCAATACGGTTGATAGGATTTCTCTTCGATCAGGGATGAGCCGAGGGCTAGATTGATCTCGCGTTTGATCTGAGCTCGGCGATCATTGGTCTGATAGACGGCGCGGGCAAGGCGGATGAACTCGGCGTCGAAACTCTGGGCTTTTTCGCAGTCTCGGATTGCATCCTCGATCTCCCAAAGCGCTTCGTTCACAGATTTAAGCTGGGTGGTCAGGCGGGTCAGCTGTTCAGAAGCTGCGATCTCACTGTCTCGCACGGAGAGCAGCAATGCCAGTTCGGTTTGGACGTTGGTGCGTTTGGTCTGGTCCGAGATCCGCTCAGACTTGATCTCCAAGATGGTGATTTTGTCGATCAACTCGCCGGGCGCCACGTCGATCTTGAGGGTCATCGGTTCTGCTCCAGATGGCTGATAAGCTCTGACTTCACGCGCGCGAACACCTCTGTCCAATCACCTGGGGTCTTCTGGCGGAAGAGGCGCATCGAGGGGTACCACGGCGTGGTCTCGCCCGTGCCATAGAGCCAGAATCCCTCATGGGAGAGCAGGTTCCAAATAGGCTTGCCCATCGAGGCGGCCACATGGACCACGGCTGTGTCGGTGGTGATCAACAGATCCATCTGTTCAATCACTGCCGCTGTGTCTGCAAAGTCGCGGTCCTCTTGGCAGGCATCGGTGATCAGACCCGCCATTCCGGAGGCGAGAAACGCCCCATGGGCATCGCCTTTGTAGAGACTGAAGAGCTGGGTGTCTGGGGTGTCGATCAAAGGAAGAAACGCCTCCGGCCCAGAGGCGCGGCGGTGATTTGCATTATAGGTCAGGCTTCCCGTCCAGACCACGCCGATCCGGAACTGATCGGAAAACGGGGCCACAAGCGCCTGCGCTCTCGCGCGGCTCTCCTCGGGGATCTTGAAACGCGGCGGGGGTGGTGGCTTGTTCTCGGCAAGGCCAACCAGATGCGGCAGGCTCATATTTGGTGTGTAAAAGTCAAAGCCATGCGATCTGCGCGCCTCGGAGATCAGGTGGAGCTGGCCGTTTGAGACGCCGTCAAGCCCTTGGAGCAGGCGCATCAGCGGCTTTTTGACCAGCATCCAGGGCTCCGCTCCCATCTCCATCAGCCGCGGAAGGAAGCGCGTCATGACGATCGCATCGCCGAAGCCTTGTTCGGGCATGATCAGGACCTTTTTGCCTGCGATCTCCTCCCCCGTCCAGCGCGGGAAGGGCATCTCCTTTGGCAGGCTGACTTCGTTGCCATCGTAGCGTCCCTCAAAGTCACGGAAGCCTTGGCTGTAGTTGCCGAGCATCAGATGCGAGAGGCTGCGTTGCAGGATCAACTCTCCCTGACCAGTCATATCCAAGCGCTGCTCGGCTGCATCGACCAAGGCGATGACCTCCTCATGTGCCCAGTCACCGCGTAAGGAGACCGCCAAATCGCGGATCCGGACCGGGTCATCGGGTGCTTTTGCCAATAGCGCGCGGCGCAGGTCGACTGCTTCGCGATAGGCGCCAATGTCATTCAGCGCGTTGGCGAGGTTGTTCTGGGCGCTTTCGAGATCGGGCTCCAACTGGAGAGCTCGGCGATGGGCTGCGATTGCGGCCGGATAGCTCCCTTGCTTGCGCAAAAGTGCGCCGAGATTGGTCCAGCCCCGGCTATGTCGCGGCGCTTGGGCCAGAAATTGGCGGTAGAGTGTACCTGCCTGGTCGAGCTCGTTGGCTTGGTGGTGGGTCACCGCGCGATCCAGCAGATTGATCAGAGCGTTTTGATCGGTTGGCAGGTCAGGCATGGCTCGGCTTCTTTACTAAGGCGCGTGGTCGGAGTCTCTCCCGTGGTCTCTCCGAAAACAATTAGGAAATCGAAACGGCAATGGTTTTCGCGATCGAATGGACAGGCTATGACGGCGAAAGCCAAGAGGTGCTTTGATGACCCCAACATCCGATAGCCCGAGCGAGACAGATCAGACCACCGATCGGCGCGAGGATGACTTCGCGCTCGACAGCGAGCTGGTGGCGGGTGTCTGCGAGTCGGTCGAGGTCGGGGACCGGGTGGGTGCTTTGGCCCAGATCGATGGCTTGCACCCGGCTGATATGGCCGACCTGCTCGAGCAGGTCACAGCCGATGAGCGGCGCGGGATAGTCGATCTCCTCTGGTCAGATATCGACAATGAAGTCCTTGTGGAACTGGATGAGGGGATCCGGGACGAAGTTCTCGAGATCCTGCAGCCCAAAGATCTGGCTGAGGCTGCGAAAGAGCTTGAGACCGACGACGTTGTCTATCTGGTCGAAGATCTCGAAGACGACCAGAAGCAGGTTGTTCTTGAAGCATTGGAACCTGCCGAACGGGCTGCGGTCACGCGTTCGTTGGAATATCCAGATTACTCCGCCGGGCGTTTGATGCAGACGGACTTCGTCAAGGCACCACCGTTTTGGACGGTCGGTCAGATGATTGATGCGCTGAGGGCAGAGGATGATCTGCCGCAGCAATTCTATGATGTGATCATCACCGATCCTGCCGCGCGACCTGTGGGGACCATTCCACTCTCGGCAATTCTGGCCAATCGCCGCCCGGTGATCCTCGAAAGTATCATGCAGGATGAGTTTCGCTCGCTCCATGTGGAAGATGCGCAGGAGGATGTGGCCTATGCCTTCAACCAATACCACCTGGTCTCCGCTCCCGTGGTCGACGAGGATGGCCGGGTTGTCGGTGTCATCACCATTGATGACGCGATGGAGGTTCTGGAGGAAGAAGCCGAGGAGGATATCAAACGCCTCGCCGGTGTTGGCGATGAAGAGCTGTCGGATAATCTCTGGGAGATCGCGCGGGCGCGGTTCACGTGGCTTTTTGCAAATCTGGGGACAGCGATCCTCGCATCGGCGGTGATTGCGCAGTTCGATGCAACCATGCAGCAGATCATTGCTTTGGCCGTGCTGATGCCAATTGTAGCCTCGATGGGGGGCAATGCTGCGACGCAGACCCTGACTGTCTCGGTTCGCGCTTTGGCGACGCGGGATCTGACAGCGACCAATGCGTTCAGGATTGTCCTGCGGGAGACGATGGTGGGTCTGGTCAATGGGCTCCTCTTTGCAGCGCTTATCGGTGCACTCACTTGGGCCTACTATGGCTATGGAGCCCTTGGCGCGGTGATCGCTGTGGCGATGGTGATCAATATGGTGGTGGCGGGTTTGGCGGGTATCTTGATCCCGATGGGTCTGGATCGCCTGGGCGTGGACCCGGCGCTTGCGTCCGGGACCTTTGTGACCACGGTCACCGATGTAGTTGGGTTCTTCGCCTTCTTGGGCCTGGCTGCTTTGGTCTTGATATGAACGCCTGGCTGGATGGTTGACCCGATCGCGCTGCGGGCTAGGGTCGCATAGTATGAGGAGGCCCGATGACTGATTTGCCGAACTCGATTGATGCAACCCAAGCGCTGTTGGCTGAAACAGGCTATGTCTGTGGCCGCGGTCTGGCAACCGTGACGTTTTTGAGCTTGCGTTTGGGTCGGCCGCTCTTCCTTGAAGGTGAGGCGGGGGTTGGCAAGACCGAGATCGCAAAATCCTTGGCAAGTGCCTTGGGGCGGCGGCTGATCCGGCTGCAGTGCTATGAGGGGTTGGACGCAGCCTCGGCGGTTTATGAGTGGAACTATCCCGCGCAAATGATCGAGATCAGGTTGGCCGAAGCCACGGGCGATGCGGCGCGTGACCGATTGGCCGCGGATCTGTTTTCTGAGCGATTTCTGACCCTGAGGCCCTTGCTGGAGGCAATGCAGCCGCAAGAAGGCGGGCCACCGGTTCTGTTGATCGATGAGTTGGATCGAACCGATGAGCCGTTTGAAGCGTTCCTGTTGGAGGCTTTGTCGGACTTCCAGGTCACGATCCCGGAACTGGGTACGGTGAAGGCGGCGGAACCTCCGTTGGTGATCCTGACATCGAACCGGACGCGCGAAGTCCATGACGCGCTGAAGCGGCGTTGCCTTTATCACTGGGTCGATTACCCGGATGCGACGCGGGAGCTGGAGATCTTGACCGCGCGGGCGCCTGAGGTGAAAGCGCAGCTTTCCCAGGAAGTGGTCGCCTTCGTACAGCGAATGCGCCATGAGGATCTTTTCAAGCGACCCGGGGTGGCGGAGACCATTGATTGGGCGCGTTGCCTCGTGGCGCTGGATGCCATTGCCCTCGATCCGCAGGTTGTGTCCGACACGCTTGGGGCTTTGTTGAAGTATCAGGATGATATCGCGCGATTCCAATCCGGTGAGGCGGTGAAGCTTCTGGATGAGGTGCGAGAGAGCCTGCGCGGGGCGGCGTGACTTCTGCAAGGATCGGAGGCCGGGGGCACCCAGCGTGCCGGCTTTGCCGACACGACTGCCCGCCCACCCGGCCATGCTTGGGCAGGTGGTCGAGGGGATTTTCTCGATGAGCATGTCTGAGGGGCGATTAGCCGACAACGTCGTTCATTTCACCCGGGCCTTGCGGGCGGCCGGCCTGCCGGTTGGGCCAGGAAAGGCGCTGGAGGCATCACGGGCTGTTGCTGTGGCCGGGTTTGAGGAACGCGCTGATTTCTACCATGCCTTGGCTGCGTGTTTGGTCTCCCGACCTGAACAGAGGCCGGTTTTCGACGCGTGTTTCGCGATGTTTTGGCGCAATCCTCAGATCTTGGAAAAGATGATGGGACTGATGCTGCCTGAGGCGCGGCTTCCGGGGGAGGAACGTCAGAAACAGGCTGGGGAAGACCGGGCTTCCGAGGCTTTGATGTCGGGTGCCGAGAACCGCATCGCCCCACCTCCGCGGGAGGGCGAGGAGGTAGATTTTGATGCCCGCTTGACCTTCTCGGATCAGGAAGTCCTCCAGACCCGCGATTTTGAGCAGATGACCATGGCTGAACAGGCTGCCGCCAAGCGTGCGATCGCCCGTCTGGCGCTCCCGGTGCGGCCGCTGATGACCCGCCGCCTTTCTCCTCAACACAGCGGTGCCACGATCGACTGGCGCCGAACCATGCGCGAGGCGGGACGGAGCGGGGATATCCGTCGCTTGGTCAGACAAGGGCGGCGAGAGCATTGGCCG
>JBCDAS010000159.1:0-9803 GCA_039185235.1 Pseudomonadota bacterium | reverse complement strand
TCCAAGCGCATGGGTCTGGAACTGGAAGGACGAGCCCACATAGGCTTCGTGCTGCGCGCGCGCGGGCACGTGGATCCCGTCGATCGCGGCGAAGCCTTTGGCCAGGATCTGATAGCGGGTGTTCCAGCGGCGGATGTTTTCCTCCAACAGGGGCAATTGCGCCCGCAGGATCGCGGCGCGGAGATTGTCCATCCGGGCCGAGCAGTTCGGCGCCTGAAGACGGAGACGTTGGAAGACTTCTTCCTCGGGGATCGCGCCGTGGCTGCCATAGAGCATGTAGGAGCCAGACCCAACCACCGCGAGGGCCGCGATCTCGGGATCATCGGTCGTCAAGAACCCACCTTCGCCAGAGTTCAGATGCTTGTAGGTCTGGGTCGAGAAACAGCCGATATGGCCGAAATTACCGGACCTTGTCCCCTTCCACTGGGCGCCCATCGTATGGGCGCAGTCTTCGATCAAGATGAGGTTGTGCTCGCGCACCACTTCCATCACCGCATCCATGTCGCAGATATGACCGCGCATATGCGAGAGCATAAAATGCGTTGCCCCGCTCGCCTCGGCCTTGGCGCGCAGATCGGCGATATCGGTGTGCCAGTTCGCATCGATCTCGACCAGGACGACCTCGGCGCCGGTGGCATGGAGCGCGCCAGGCACGGGCGCAAGCGTATAGGCATTGGCGAGCACTTTGTTCCCGGGCCGCACCCCGGTCGCCCGGAGCGCGATCTGCATCGCCTGTCCGCCAGAGGTCACGGCCAGACAAAACCGGGCGCCCTGATAGGCGGCATACTCGGCCTCCAAAAGACTGACCTCGGGCGTCTCTGAGGCGGTGATATTGTAGCGGTGGAGCCGTCCGGTGCGCAGGATCTCACCGACCCGGTCAATCGCTGCCTCGGGGATCGGTTCCTGCTGTGTGAAGGCTTTGTCGAATTGGACCACGCGCCCACCCCTGATGATTTCGAACAGAGGGCCATATCCCGGGCCGCTTCACAAGAGCAATATGCTCCCCCTATCGGCGATTCCGGCTTGACCGAACTCGCCCCGTGCAATCAGGTTTGCCAAGTGATTTTCGACGTCGCCGGGGGGCATTGCATTGACACTCTTGAACGGATCCCGGGCCTATGTCGCGCTGGAGGGGGGTGGAGCCAAAGGCATTCTCCATGTCGGCGCGCTTTCGGCGATTGAGGCGGAAGGGTTGAAGATTGAGGGGATCGCCGGGACCTCGGCCGGGGCGATCGTGGCGGCGCTGAAGGCGGCCGGGTACCGCTCGGACGAGATCATCGACGACACCCGGGATTACACGATCCTGGATGAGCTCAGGGATGTCCGGGAGGCAACCGATCTTCTGGAGAGACATCACTGGACGCGCTTGCGCTATGCGCGGGGGCTCGGCTCGCCGCTGAGGCAGATCTATTTGCTGGCCTTGATCCTGGCCTGCTTCTCGCTTCCGATCCTGGTGAGCCATCATTTCGGCTGGGAGTGGGGTGCGTTGGCTTTTGGTCTGGTCATGTTGGTCTTTGGCACGCTGATCTTTCGCATTCTCAAAGGGATTGCGAGCCTGAGAGGTCTGCGCAATGCGATCGGCGTTTTGTTGGCAAAGAAAGTCCGCCCGGACCCGAGTGGCCGCAACAGCTATATTCCCGAGGCGGTTACCTTCAAGGATTTCGGGCCTGGCGAGGACCGGCCGACCCTGAAGATCATTGCCACCAATCTCTCGACCGGAGAGTTGCAGCTGTTCTCGCCCGAGACGACGCCCAATGTCCCGGTCGCCGACGCGGTGGCGGCCTCGGGTTGTATTCCGATCGCGTTTCGCGCCTGGCAGATCAAGCACGGGCTGCCGGAGAAGCGCAAAGATCTGTTTCTGGATGGCGGGCTTTTGTCGAATCTGCCGGTTTGGGTGTTCGATGATGAGCGTGTGCTTGATCGCGACGCCTTGAGCATCGCGGTTGAAATCTCGGATGGCGAGCCCCGGCCAAGGCAACCGCCGAAGGGGTTTCTCGCCTGGATCAAACGGGTGATCAGGACGACGATTTTCGGTGGGCAAGTGCTGGGTGCGAAGGCGATCGGTCGTTCTGTCTCGGTGTTTTTGGAGACCGATATCGGGGTTCTCGATCTTGATATGGAGGCCGAGGCGGTGCGCGAGACGGTGCGCCAGGCCCGCACCTCGACGACGGTTGCCCTGTTGCGCGAGGAAGCGCTGTCGGAAGCACCAAGCGAGATCGTGGCCGTCGCCAAGGAGCTGTTCCAGGATAACGGGCTGGGACAGTTTGCGGGTGTCGGGCTGCGCGCAACGATTTCGCCGGTCTCGGATGAGGTGATCTCGGCCCTGGCGACCAACCCAAACGCGGAGCTGGCATTGCAGCTCAAGCATCATTCTGGGTTTGAGAGCTACCCGGATGAGTTCATCACCGTCCCGCTGGCGAGATCGTTTATCGGGGTTGCCCTGTTGGACAGTCTCGAGAAGGCTGGAGAGGCCTATCTCTCTGGCGAGGCGTTCTTTTTCGACCTGGATATCGAGGAGAACTATGACTTCCATCTCACCTCGGAGGCGGATCGCTGGACCCGCAAGAACCTGAACCCGGACTTAAAATGGGCGCTTGTGATCCCTATATCAGTGACGAGCCACCAGTGGCGCGAACGCCATTTCGTGGTCACTTTGGACTCGGATATCATCGCCCCGGATGAGGAAGAGGCGGAGCGCGCGTTCTTCGAGGTTCTTAGCTGGATTGAAACATATGTCTCTGATATGTTTCACCGGATCAGTGGGGATCTAGAGAGTTGAACCAATGAAAATCATGTCGACCAAACGCGGGCGCTACCAACGCTTCGCTTCCCAGAGCAAGGCCCCCAAATCCGACGCGGCAGATAAGGCGCGCGAGAAGTGGCGCAAGTTCTTTGAGAAGCGCTCGGAGATGCTGGACAGCATCACGGATGAGAAGCTCAAGGCCTCGGCTGCAAAGAACTGATCGCCAGGTCAGCACTGTGACGGGCTTTTAGGACCCAAAGCCGCGTCGAGCGAAGGTAAGGGTTCCAATTCACCCATAGAAGAGATGGCAGGAGACGCGGGCGTGAACCCAGCGGAATGCGCGCAAGCGCGCATACACCGTTGATTGGCGCGCGAGACGCGCGCATCCCCCTCCCCAACCCTCCCCCAGACGGGGGAGGGGGCGCTTGTTCGCAGGGCGTGCTGGGAGTGGGAGAGATCGAGAAACTCCTTGCCTCGCGCCCGTCAGAGGATAGAACCCGGGCCGAGAAGGAGACCCTGATGGCCCGCATCCTCATCACCTCGGCGCTGCCTTACATCAATGGCGTCAAACATCTTGGCAATCTGGTCGGCAGTCAGCTGCCCTCGGATGCCTATGCCCGTTACTGCCGTGCGCAGGGGCATGAGGTGATGTTGATCTGCGCGACCGATGAGCATGGGACCCCGGCCGAATTGGCGGCTGCTGCGGCCGGTGAGCCGGTGGAGACCTATTGCGCCCGGCTTTGGCAGATCCAGAAGGACTTGGCCGAGGGGTTTCGCCTCAGTTTCGACTACTTCGGCCGGTCGTCTTCGGCGCGCAATCATCGCCTCACTCAGCATTTCGCGGGCAGGCTGGCCGAGGCCGGGCTGATTGCTGAAGTGCAGGAGAAGCAGGTCTACTCGAACACCGATAAGCGCTATCTGCCAGATCGCTATATCGAGGGCACTTGTCCCGAATGTGGGTATGATCGCGCCCGGGGCGATCAATGTGAGGTCTGCACCAAGCAGCTCGAACCGACGGATCTGATCGATCCACGCTCGGCGATTTCTGGTTCAACGGATCTCGAGGTGCGTGAGACCAAACATCTCTATCTGCGCCAATCGGCGCTGCGCAGCCAGATCGCGACCTGGATCGAGAGCAAGACCGATTGGCCGATCCTCACGACCTCGATTGCCAAGAAATGGTTGAACGATGGCGATGGGCTGCAGGACCGCGGGATCACGCGCGATCTGGACTGGGGCATCCCGGTCAAGAAGGGCGACCAGATCTGGGAGGGGATGGAGGGCAAAGTCTTCTATGTCTGGTTCGATGCCCCGATCGAATACATCGCCGCCACAGCGGAATGGGCCGATGCGAACGGTCTGGACGAGAGCGCTTGGGAGAGTTGGTGGCGCGAAGACAAAGGGGCGCAGGATGTGCGCTATGTCCAGTTCATGGGCAAGGATAATGTGCCGTTCCATACGCTTTCCTTCCCTGCAACCATCATGGGATCGGGCGAGCCCTGGAAGCTGGTTGATTTTATCAAGAGCACCAATTGGCTGACCTATGAGGGGGGCAAGTTCTCGACCTCTCAGGGGCGGGGTGTGTTCATGGACCAAGCGCTGGAGCTGATGCCGCCGGACTACTGGCGCTGGTGGCTTTTGGCCAATGCGCCCGAGACCTCGGACAGCGATTTCACCTGGGAGGGCTTCCAGTCCGGCGTCAACAAGGACCTGGCCGATGTGCTGGGCAATTTCGTCTCGCGGGTGACCAAGTTCTGCCGCTCGAAATTTGGCGAGCAGGTGCCGGCGGGGGGCGAGTATGGCTTGGCCGAGCAGCAGGTGATCGCCGATATCGCCGCGCGGATCCGGGCATTGGAGGCCCATTGGGAGGCGATCGAACTGCGCAAGGCCGCAGCCGAGCTTCGGGCGATTTGGGTGGCTGGCAATGAGTATCTGCAGGAGGCCGCCCCTTGGGCGGTGATCAAGGAGGATGAGCAGCGCGCGGCGGCGATCATCCGCTTTTCGCTCAACCTGATCCGGCTCTATGCGATCCTGTCGCGCCCGTTCATCCCGGATGCCTCGGACGCGATCCTGAGATCGCTCGGCCTGGAGGATCACGCATTGGCCTGGCCGGTGGACCCGATCAAGACCTTCAACATGCTGCCCAAGGGCCATGCCTTCGAGGTGCCACAGAACCTGTTTGCCAAAATCACCGATGAGGCGCGCGAAGAGATGGCAGCGCGCTTCGCGGGCGCTTGACGGATCTCGGCTAGGCCCGCACACTTTGCCCCATTGAAGGGGACGTGCATTGGTCGACTACGATCCGAAATATTTCGACAGCCGATGGGCGCGCCGCGAGCGCGCGCAGAAGCTGGATTGGGAGACGCAAGAAGGCCCGATCGGCGATACGGTCTTCCTGCTGCGCCGCCGTGGACGGCGGTTCGACAACTCGGCGATCTTTGTCCTGATCCTGCTTTTGGCGGTGATTGGTTCCGGCATCGGTTACTACCTTGCCCGCCCCCTCCTGGAGAACGAAAACCGCATCGAACGCCGGGTGCACGAAGAACGCCGTGAGGCGGAATTGGCCGAGAAGGACGCGTTGGAGAAACAGTTCCTGGACCTCCGGCGGGACATTGCCAATCAGATCAGCGCCTTCTGGTTTGTGATTCAGAGCGGGACGGGGTGGGCTCTCCGAGACCTCGCCCTCACGCCGGACGGGGCAGGCGCAGCGGTGGGGTGGAACGGCACGATCGTGACGCGCACCGCGCCCGATGTGCCCTGGGTGGTTGCTGAGAGCGGGACGAAGCAGCCTCTCAATGCCATCGCCCTCACGCCGGACGGGGCAGGTGTCGCGGTGGGGGATAACGGCACGATCGTGACGCGCACCGCGCCCGATGTGCCCTGGGTGGTTGCTGAGAGCGGGACGGAGGAGGATCTCCGTGAAATTGCACTCACGCCGGACGGGGCAGGCGTCGCTGTGGGGCCTAACGGCATGATCGTGACGCGCGCCGCGCCCGATGCGCCTTGGGTGGTTGCTGAGAGCGGGACGGAGGAGGGTCTCTATGCCATTGCCCTCACGCCGGACGGGGCAGGCGTTGCGGTGGGGGATAACGGCACGATCGTGAGGCGCGCCGCGCCTGATGCGCCTTGGGAGGTTGCTGAGAGCGGGACGGAGGAGACTCTCTATGCCATTGCCCTCACGCCAGATGGGGCAGGCGTCGCGGTGGGGCTCAACGGCACGATCGTGACACGCGCCGCGCCTGATGCGCCTTGGGTTGTTGCTGAGAGCGGGACGGAAGAGCTTCTCACTGACATCGCCCTCACGTGGGACGGGGCAGGTGTCGCGGTGGGGCTCAACGGCACGATCGTGACGCGCGCCGCGCCCGATGCGCCTCGTGGGGGTGCTGAGAGCGGGGCGGAGGAGATGCTCGGGGAAATCGCCCCTACGCCGGACGGGGCAGGCGCCGCGGTGGGGGACAACGGCACGATCGTGCCGCGCGCCTCGCCCGATGCGCCTTGGTCGGTTGTTGAGAGCGGGACGAAAGAGCATCTCGTTCGCATCGCCCTTACGCCGGATGGGGCAGGCGCCGCAGTGGGGGGCAACGGCACGTTCGTTACGCGCGCCGCGCCCGATGCGCCTTGGGTGGTTGTTGAGAGCGGGACGGGGGAGCATCTCGGTGACATCGCCCTCATGCCGGACGGGGCAGGCGTCGCGGTGGGGCAGAATGGCACGATCGTGGCGACACCTCATGATCTAGTGGCGCAAGCTTCTGCGCCAGCCGACCCAGAGGCCCTGCGTCAATTTCTTGACGATCTACGTAAGCAGCACCCAAACTACCGGGAAAATCCGGTCCACACACAGCGGCTTGCGGCGTTGAACAACGCATACACAAATGTCGCGGCGGATTTGAAGGATGCGACGGACAAGATTGCCGAGGCCGATACTGGCGTGCTCTCACGCAGAGAACAGTTGCGGGAGTTTCGCGAGTTCCTCGCCGAATGCCGCGCGGCGCCGGTACTCGCCGAAGAGAATGAGGATGACGACAAAGGCCCTGAAGAAAGGCCGGAGGGTGAGGACACGACGCCAATGGCTGCGAGTGGCTCGGAAGAGGTGAAAGCCTGTGCCGAGGCTTACACCTCTGCGATCGTCGATGTGCGCAGCAAGAAGTGGTGGGAGCTGTTGGCCGAGACGGCCCCTCAGGCGCTGCTCCTGGTTTTTCTTCTGGCGACGCTGGGCGGGCTTTACCGCTACAATCTCAAGATGGCGGGGTTCTATTACGCCCGGGCCGATGCGCTCGCGATCAATCGCGAGCCGGTGATGCCGCGCCGGTTTGAAGAGCTTGCGACCACCCTGGCGGCTGACAAGGTTGATTTCCGCAATGCCAAGACGCCGATGGATACAGTCGTGGATCTGAGCAAGGAGGCCATGCGGAAGATGCCAGGGGGGTGATGGGCGCTCAGATCTCGTCGGCGAAATGCTTCATGGTCAGGCGGATCGGGTTCGGCGCGGCTTGACCGAGGCCGCAGATCGAGGCGTCGACCATCGCCTCACAAAGCTCGCCCAAAAGCGCTTGATCCCACTTCTCCTCTTGCATGAGTTTCACCGCCTTCTCGCAGCCCACTCGGCAGGGGGTGCATTGGCCGCAGCTCTCATCCTCGAAGAAGCGGAGCATGTTGAGCGCTGCATCCCGCGCCTTGTCCTGATCTGACATCACCACGACCGCGGCCGAGCCGATGAACGAGCCATGCGGTTGCAGCGTGTCGAAATCGAGCGGGATGTCGTTCATGCGGGCGGGCAGGATCCCGGCAGATGGGCCGCCCGGCTGGTAGGCTTTGAACCTGTGCCCCTCCAGCATGCCGCCCGAGGCCTCGATCAGGTCCATGATGGTGGAGCCCGCGGGCAGAAGGTGGACGCCCGGGTTCTTCACGCGCCCCGAGACGGAATAGCTGCGCAGGCCCTTGCGCCCGTTCTTCTCGGTCGTGTTGAGGCATTCCGGCCCCTCGCGGCAGATCTTGGCGACCCAGTAGAGCGTCTCGATGTTATGCACGAGGGTTGGCTTGTCGAAAATGCCGACCTGCGCCACATAGGGCGGGCGATGGCGGGGAAGGCCGCGCTTGCCCTCGATGCTCTCGATCATCGCGCTTTCTTCGCCGCAGATATAGGCGCCTGCGCCGCGGCGCAGGTCGATATAGCCGGGTTTGACGATGCCTGCCTCCTCGAGCGCTTTGATCTCTTCGGCGAGGATATGCAGCACGGCGGGGTATTCGTCGCGCATATAGATAAAGCAGGTCTCCGCCTCGACCGCCCAGGCGGCGATCAACATACCTTCGAGGAAGAGATGCGGCGTGCGCTCCAGGTAATAGCGGTCTTTGAAGGTGCCCGGCTCGCCCTCGTCCCCGTTGACGGCGAGGTATTTGGTGCCCTTGGCGCTGCGCACAAAGCCCCATTTGCGGCCCGAGGGAAACCCTGCCCCGCCGAGGCCACGTAGGCCCGAAGCCAGCACCGTTTCCTGGACTTCATCCGGGGTTTTCGATCCACCGCGCAGGGACTTGAGCGCCTGATACCCGCCATTTGCCAGATAGCTGGCAAAGGTCTCGTATGCCGGAACATGGGCATGGGTGTCGCCGCTCTCGATGGCGGCGGCCACTTTGTCCGGCGTCGCGAAGTCGATATGGTTATGGCCCAGTTCCAGCGTCGGGGCGGTGTCGCAGCGGCCCATGCATGGGGCGCGGAGGACACGGACTTCGCGCCCGCCATTATATTGCTCGGACAGTTTCGCCATCAGTTCCTGCGCCCCGGCCAATTCGCAGGAGAGGCTGTCGCAGACCCGGATGGTGAGCGCGGGCGGCATCTGCTCGCCCTCTTTGATCACGTCGAAATGGGCGTAGAAGGTGGCGACCTCGTAGACTTCGGACTGGGCCAGCCGCATCTCTTCGGCAAGCGCGCGCAGATGGGCGGCGGAGAGCCCATGGTAGCGGTCCTGGATCAGATGGAGAAACTCGATCAAGAGATCACGGCGGCGCGGGCGGTCGCCCAGGAGGGCGCGCACCTCGGCCAGCGCATCATCCTCGTATTGGCGCCCTTTGGGTGTGATCCGACCTTTGCCGCGACCGGACTTCCAGACGCCCTTGCGGTCGGCCCCTCTGCCGTCTTTTCCCTTGTCGTCGAGCGGGCTCATGCGCTTTCTCCCTCCACGCGTCGGTTCTTTTTGGTATTTGGTATACCACAGCCTCTACCCTGGCCAGCGTCAAGGCGAAACCAGCGAGGACGTCACAGATATTTCAGGAATCGCATCACGTCACCATGATCCGCGACTATTCGATCGACAATTGCGCCTGGCAGCGTTTCCTTCCATTGCCCCTTCTTTCCTTTGCGAAAAAACCGTTCCTGTGCGGCGGAGCGTTCCCCGAAACCCTGCTCGGTTTCCAATCGGCTTAAGGTCTCGAAGCCGCTGGCATCGATCGCCCGGATCAACCGGGTTTTGTCGATCGGTGCGCCGATGGTCTTGAGCGCGGCCAGGAAGCTCTGCTCGGGCCGGTCGAGCATGTCCTCATAGCGCAGGATCCGCGTTGGGATGCCCTCGCCGCCCAACCAGGAATGGACATGGGTGGACCAGGAGCCGAGGAAATGCACGGTCTGCTTCTCGGATCCGGGCGCGATGTTGCGAGGATTGGCGATATTCGACGCGGCGTCCTCGAGGCTGGTCCCCATATGATCGGCATAAGAGATCAGCATATCGAGCGGATTGCGCACCAGATAGATCGCGGCTTTGCTGAGATTGACGGGGATCACATCGATGCCAGAGACATCGCCCCGGGCGTTATGGGTCTTCACCAATGTGGGTTTCGAGCGTAGCGCAAGGCCCGAAAGATAGGTTTGCCGGGCCTGATAGACCGTTGCTTGATCCAGCCCCTGATGATCCTGCCCGGCAATCTCGGAGATCCGCTTGGCGTTGCAATCGCTCTCGGTCAGTTTGCCGATATCTTTGAGCGGGATGGGCGCCTCGCCTCCGATGAAGTAGTTGGTCAGGAACGCCCTGAGCCATGTATTGCCTGACTTTGGATAGGAGGCCAGCCAGAT